>NZ_JNKU01000051.1 GCF_000702165.1 Sharpea azabuensis DSM 18934 | reverse complement strand
TCTGGTGAATTAGTAAAACTATATTCCTTGTGTTTCTTTTCAATATTTCGATTTTTAATCCAAGTATACATATTCTGCCTGCTTGGATATCCAAGATTATGTATTACCTTAGCAATCGAGCCTGTCTCATCATACAATTGGAGTGCTTTCTTTTTCTCTTCCTTAGTAAATGACATTTTTATCCCTCCCCGTCATTCCAGGTCCAAGAATTTGTCCGCACCCCCTTTCTGTAATTCTTGTGTGGAAACTCGGACTAGTAGGCGTAGCGATTAGTACGGCTATATCTGTAGTTTATCGGTTATTAGCGTTAGTTATATATTCAAGTAAACATATTTTGCATCGACCAGTATTAAAGTTTCTAAAGAATTTTATCAATTCTATTTTTACCATTGTTATTTCTTACGCTGTAATTAATAATTTTATTGGTATTCAAACGTTTACTTTTATAAATTGGTTTATTTTTGCCATAAAATCCGTATTAATTGTGCTATGTATAGTATTTATTAATATACTAATTGTAGATAGAAAACAATTGAATGTAATAAAAAGTCTATTGATCAAGAGAAAGAAGGCCTAAGATGAAGACATACGATCCTCAAACATTAAGAAAAGTTCAAGATATTGAATTAATGATACTGAAAGAGTTTGATACGTTTTGTCATAATCATCATATTGATTATGCACTTGTAGGTGGATCAGCATTGGGTGCTAAAAGACATGGAGGATTTATACCATGGGATGATGATATTGATGTTATGATGAACAGAAAAGATTACGATCAATTCTTAAAACTTGCTGAAAAAGAATTATCTGATAAGTATTTTATTTTAGACTATGATCATAATCATAACTATCCTTCTATGAATGCTCATTTATGTCTTAAAGGAACAAAATTTGTTCCTGATGATGCAAGAGAATTAAAGGATGCTGGTATTTTCCTTGATTTATTTTGTTTTGATAATATTCCTGAGGAGCAAAAACAAATGGAATATCAAGCTAAACATGCGTGGTTCTGGGGGAAGTTAATGATATTGATAAAAGTAAAAGAACCAACGCTTTATTACTACGGCTTTAAACGAAAAGTCCTACGTTTTATTCTTAAATTAGCTTATTATTTCTTTAAGCTTATTCATTTAAGCACCGACAAATGTTATAAGAAAGCCTGCTATTATAGGGATTTATATAGAAAAGAAGAAACAAAGCGCTTTTCATTTATGTTCGATCCTAGCCTTTATACATCTATTCTTAATAAAGATGATGTATATCCTACAAGAAGAATGAACTTTAATGGCATTCAGGTTAATGTTCCACATAAAATAGAAACATACTTGGAAACTAGATATGGTGATTATATGACTCTACCTCCTAAAGAAAAACAACATAATCATCTTCCTTATATTCTAAATTTTGGACCATATAAAGATTATATTTTCGAAGAACGCCAATGAAGGATCACAGCTATTACATGTAATAATTTTAATATTAAAGTTAAGAAATAACTCTCTTAAACATTTCTGTTGATGTATTTAATTATATTAATTATTAAAGCAGTAAGAATGCAAATGAAAAAAGCATTCTTACTGTTTTTATGATGTCTATTTAAAAAAGCAAATATAACATACTTTGTCAACTATTTTTCAATGTGTGAAAATATGTGATTATAATTGAAATAAGCGCTTACATTTAATAAACTAATAGACAAGAAAAGATATTAACAGGAGGAAAATAAAGGATGATTAATATCAAGAGAGTACTTGCAATAGCAGCTGCTACTATGCTAAGTGTGTCTTCTCTAGCAGGAGTCCCAGTTCATGCAGTAGATGCAGCTGTGAATGCAAAGCTTTATGGTCGTGTAGAGGACAATGGTCAAGCCATCTACAAGGCAGTTATCGATTATGATAACGTAAAGATTGTTGATCCAAAGGCAGAAGATTTTACAGTACATGTAAAAGCAACAACTGAGGGAAAGAGAGATGCTGATGATACAGCTTATGGTGATTTTGACAAAGACAGAAAGATTGTAAAAGTAGAATCTAAGGGTAATCAAGTAGAGATTTACTTTGATGAAGCTGATGGTGCTGCAGGAACATTGTCATATCTTGCAAAAGGTGCTAGAAATATTCCATCAGATATAACTTATACTATTACACAAAATAATCCATTAGCACTTACATCAATGGATGGAAGAGAACTTGGCTCTCAAGTATTTGAATATAAAGTTGATAATACTGTATATGATGACGAAGTTGCTAAATTCAAATCTGTTAAGGTTGATAATGGTATTAATTATCAGCTCTATGATGCAGGAAAAGACGCTGATTCATTAATTGTATGGTTCCATGGCAATGGTGAAGGCGACTACAGACAGTCAGGAAACAATATTGCTCAGGTTTTAGCTAACAGAGGTACAGTGGCATGGGCTACTGATGAAGCACAGAGTATTTTTGGTAAATCTCATGTAATGGCATTCCAGGCACCTGATACTTGGTATTATGCGAATAAAGATAACTTGTTAGAAAAGGCTTATAATGAGATTCAGGAAGTTGTCAGTCAAAAAGGCGTAAATCCTAAGAAGATTTATGTATCTGGATGTTCAGCAGGTGGATATATGACAACAAGAATGTTGATTAAGTATCCAAATTATTTCAAAGCAGCAATGATTAACTGTCCAGCTCTTGATGTTGCTTCAAAGCGTGGTGGAGAAGCTCCAACTGATGAAGAATTAGAATCACTACTTAAATCATCAACAGCTATTTGGCTTGTTCAGGGAGAAAATGATGGAACAGTCAATACAGACGATTGTGCAGCACGTATTTTTGATACACTCATCGGTACACAAGAAATTAAAACAACAAGAGTTGATCAGGAATTAGATTCAGGATTTACTACATATGAAACATCTGACAACAAATACAAATTGACATTATATGATACAACTGATACTGATCGTACTAAGGCTAAGTTAAAATTTGGTGAAGACTTTGATCAGGATGGTGTTAAGACACAGGTAGAGTTTAGTAATCACTGGTCTTGGATCTATACACTTAGAAATAATCCTAAGGCTGCAAATGGTGATCATATTTGGAATTGGGCAGCAAACTACAAACAACCTTCACAAGAAGAACCTAAGCCAACACCAACACCAGAACCTAAGCCAACACAACAGCCTGAACAAAAACCAACAAATAACCAAACACCAACACAAAAACCTGAAACAAAACAGCCAACTAAAGCATCTAATACAAAAGCAACAAAGAAAGCTGTAAAAACTGGTGATGCTACAATCGTATTACCATATGTATTATTAGTTATTATTGGATTAGCAGGTATGCTTGTATTCAAAAAGAGACATAATTAAAAAAGAGTTCCAAAATGAACTCTTGAATATTATTGAGTTGATTCTCTACGTACTACCTTGATAGGTAGTACGTATTTTTTTTGAATCTCTGAGGAATCATCTTTCTTAATCAGTTGCAATAAAAGATGACATGCAGTATATGCTAGTTTTTCAGTATCTTGGTGAATCGTAGATAGGGATGGTATGGACATGGATGAAATAAAGATATCATCAAATCCTATTATCTTTATTTGTTGTGGTACTTGAATATGATTATTCTTTAATGCTGCAAGAGCACCATAAGCTCGCCAGTCATTAGTCGCAAAAATACCATCAAATTTTATGCCTTTTTTTATTACTTTATCTATTGCGTTTTTTGCACCTTCATAACTATGGAGATTTACATCTATATGTACATTAAGTTCGTCTCTATATTTTATATGATTTTCTTTTAGTGCAGCAAGATAGCCATTAAATCGTTGTTTATTCGCAGATGTAGGCTTGTTCCTTGAAAGAAAAACAATATCTTTACACCCCTGGTTTATAAGCTCACTTGTTGCCTGATAACCTCCGTCATAGTGATCTGATTCGACATAATAGGCATCACTTATTTCTTTAGGTTCCCTATCTATACAAACTACAGGAATGTCACGATTTAAATATTTTGTGGGAACTTCTTCGCTTCCCATGATACAAATAATACCATCAACTATTTTTGCATCAAGAGATTTAAAATAGCTAATTTCTTTTTTTTCATCCTGGGATGTATTACAAATAAAAACCGAATAGTTTTGTTCAAAGAATATTCTTTCTATCTCAAGCACGAGATGAGAAAACCAGTTATTATCGATATTAGGAACGAGTAAACCAATTGTTTTTGATTGCGAAGTTCTTAAGCTCTTAGCTGCTATATTTGTTGTATAACCATATTCTTTAATGATTGCATTAACCTTTTTTCTCGTTTCTTCTGAAAAACGTCCATTATTATTAATAACTCTTGATACTGTAGCAACCGAAACGCCAGATAGCTTAGCTATCTCTTTGATAGAAATATTCTTTTTGCCCATGAACAACACCACCTTAGTTACTTAAATTATACTGAAAGAAATTGAGTTCATCAATCTCTCTATAATTGAAATAACTGGCATAATATATGCCAAATGTATCTATGGAAACGTTTACCCACAATACATATAATGACCGTAGACAAGGGTTAAACGTTTACCTGAAGGAGGTAGAAAATGGTGGAAAAATTGCTATGTCCAAGTATGATGTGTGCTAACTATGCATCACTTGAAAAAGAAATAAAGAATTTAGAAGAAGCTGGAATTGATATCTTTCATTTAGATATCATGGATGGCTCATTTGTTCCTAATTTTGGAATGGGACTACAAGATGTTGAATATATTACTAAAAATGCCCGTGTACCAGTAGATGTCCATCTCATGGTTGAAAGTCCTGGCCGATATGTAGAAAAGTTTGCAAATTTAGGAGTCAGCATTATATATATACATCCTGAAGCAGATGCACATCCTGCAAGAACATTGCAAATGATTAAAGATTGTGGAGCTCATCCAGCCATCGCAGTCAATCCTGGAACATCATTTGAAACTGTAAAAAATTTACTGTACTTGTGTGATTATGTGATGCTGATGAGTGTTAATCCAGGATTCGCAGGACAAAAATATATAGATTTTGTGACACCAAAGTTTAAAGAGTTTGTTGATGAGGCAAAGAATTATGGTGGCTACGATGTAATGATTGATGGTGCCTGCTCATCAGAAAAGATTGCGATGCTTTCAAAAATAGGTGTAAAAGGCTTTATTCTAGGAACAAGTGCATTGTTTGGGAAAGGAAGACCTTATAAGGATATCATAAAAGATTTAAGAAAATTATAGAAAGAAGGATGGAGAAATGAAGATAGGTATTGGTAATGATCATGTTGCAGTTGATTACAAATGGGAAATCAAGAAATATATAGAAGATAAATATGGCTATGAAGTCATCAATTATGGAACAGACAGCAAAGAAAGATTTAATTATCCAGTCTCTGGTGAAGCAGTTGCCAATGCTGTTGTAAATGGGGAAGTTGATAAGGGTATTGTCATTTGTGGAACTGGTGTCGGTATTGGACTTGCCGCTAATAAGGTCAATGGCATTAGATGCGTAACTTGTTCTGAACCTTATTCAGCACTACTTTCAAGACAGCACAATAATACAAATATGCTTTCCTTTGGTGCTCGCGTTGTTGGTATTGAACTGGCAAAAATGATTGTTGATGCATGGCTTTCAGGTGTATATGAAGGTGGTCGCCATCAGGTAAGAATTGATATGCTTCATGACATTGAAGAAAGACAGAAAATGAAATAATCGTTTATTGACGGGCAATATTATATCAAGAAGCTTCCTCTCTTGTTTGTTGATGAATAATGCCTTTTTAGGAGAATACATATGAAATTTAATGAAATTATGCATTTATCATTTTATACCGATCAGTTAGATGTTATGCGAGATTTCTATGAAAACAAACTTGGCTTGAAAACGAAGATCATTATGCGATATGAAGCTTATAAAGGCAAAGAAGATAGAGGTTATTGGGCAAAAATGGCAGAAAGCGATCCAACAGGTATAGCTTATATTTTTATCGAAGTTGCACCAGGTCAATATTTAGAACTTTTTTCAAAAGCACCTAACCAACAACCTCATGATATCCCTAATAGTCATTTGGGATACTCACATTTTGCACTTATGGTGGATGATATCCATCAAGCTAGAGAAGAACTTATAAAAGCTGGCATTGATATTGATATTGAACCTAATAAAGGACAATCAGAAACATGGCAGATGTGGATTCATGACCCTGATGGCAATAAGTTTGAAATCATGCAATATACAAATAAGTCTTTGCAGAACAAAGGGAACGTATATGAAGATCAACAAAAGTATGGAAGGATAATGGAATGTGAATAATAACATAACTCGTCTAATAAATGCCTTACCTAGTGAAGTTAGTCGTTATAGTGGTAGGCAGTTAAGAGAATCTATATTAAAGTCTGAAGGCAGAGTGTTAATGGGGCAAACATATCTTAAGAATCCTATTCTATTAAGTGGCTGTACAAGTGCAGAATTACAGTTTTCGTTTGGAGCTGATATGGTTATGCTTAATGGATTCGATTTTGAAAATGTGAATACATGTCCTGGTTTACAAGGTAATTCTTATTTGAGCTTAAAAGAACTAGTTGGTGGAAGGCCTATTGGTATCTATTTAGGATGCTCAGCACCTCATTCTTCTGTCAGAGAAGAATTAAAAGGAATGATTGCTTCAAAAACGAATTTAGAGAAGTGTAAACAATGGGGTGTAAGTTTTATTGTTCTAGGTGGTAATCCTAATAGCGGAACTTCAATAAAAGATGTTATTTACTGGACAAAGCAGGCGAGAATGATATGTGGCAATGATATGATGATATTTGCTGGTAAATGGGAAGATGGCATTATCGAAAAAGTACTAGGCGATCCGTTGGCTGACTATGACGCAAAGAAGGTTATTAAAGAACTGGTAGATTCTGGTGCTGATATTATTGATTTTCCAGCTCCTGGTTCACGTCATGGAATAACTATTGAAAGAATACGAGAACTCATTGAATACACACATCGCCAAAATGCATTAGCTATGAGTTTTCTCAACAGTAATGTTGAAGCGGCAGATACAGATACAATAAGAGCTATCACGTTGATGATGAAACAAACAGGATGTGATGTGCATGCGATAGGTGATGGTGGTTTTGGTGGAGGAACATGGCCAGAAAACATTTACCAAATGGCTATTACCTTAAAAGGTAAAGCATATACCTGGGCTCAGATGGCAAGAGTTAGAAGATAGGAGGAGATAATTATGGGATTTCCAAAAGGATTTTTATGGGGTGGTTCGATTTCAGCTGCACAAATAGAAGGTGCTTGGGATGAAGGTGGCAAATCACCAGTGTCAGTTGATTATTGTACAGCTGGCTCCATAACACATAGAAGAGAAATATGGTATTTAGATCAAAATGGACAGCGTGCTCATCGTTATTGGGAACCGGTTGATGAACTAGAGGAAGGCTGTAGATTTAAACTCTTTGATGATTTACATTATACAAATCATGTCGCTAGCGATTTCTATCATCACTATAAAGAGGATTTAAAGCTTTTTAAAGAAATGGGGTATACAACATTCAATACATCAATATCCTGGGCAAGAATCCTGCCCTATGGAATGAAAGGTGGCGTTAATCAAGAAGGCGTAGAGTTCTATCGTGATGTTTTTAAGACGGCTGTTGAATATGGTATGGATCCAGTAATTACACTCTACAAATATGATGAACCAGTTTCCCTTTTAGAACAACATGGTGGCTGGAGAAATCGGGCGATGATTGATGAGTTTGTTGCATTTGCCAAGATATGTTTTAAAGAATACAAAGAGTATGTTAATAAATGGATGACATTTAACGAAATAAATATCATCATGCCACTCGATGGTCAACCATCAAAGAAGAATCAGCGCAACCTAATTTATCTTCATAACCAACTTGTAGCAGCAGCAAGAGCTACAATTGCAGCGCATGAAATCGATGCGCATTTAAAAGTTGGTTGTATGATTTGTGGAAACATGAGCTATCCATTAACTCCTGATCCATTGGATGCTATAAAGCGTTATGAAAAATTCCAAGACTTCTTCTGCTATAGCGCTGATACACAAATGCGTGGCTATTATCCACCATTCGCAAAGCGTATTTGGAAGCAATATGGCATTAAGCCTCAAATAACAGATCAGGATCAAAAAGATCTCATGAATGGAAAAGCAGACTTTATTGGCTTTTCATATTATTCTTCTGGCGTAGTGACAACACATGAGATTGATGCCAATCAAACCACAGAGGGAAATATTTTAGGTACTGTAAAGAACCCTTATTTGAAGGCAAATGCGTGGGGCTGGCAAATTGATCCAGTTGGCTTTAGACATTTTCTTCATATCATCAATGATCGCTATAATGCACCTATTTTTGATGTGGAAAATGGCATTGGTTTAATCGAAAAAGAAGAAGATGGCGTATGTCATGATCCTGAACGTATTGCTTATCATCGTGAACATATCAAGCAGATGCGAAAAGCAGTAGATGAAGGTGTCAATCTATTTGGCTATACGACATGGGGATGCATTGATCTTGTTTCAGCAGGAACTGGTCAGATGGATAAGCGTTATGGCTTTATTTATGTTGATATGGATGATGAAGGACATGGAGACTTGCATCGTTCAAAAAAAGATTCCTTTTATTGGTACAAAAAGGTTATTGCTTCAAATGGTGAAGATTTAGATTAATAAGGAGAATAATTATGGCTATATCAGAGAAGTTTTTATGGGGTGGTTCTATTTCCGCAGCACAATGTGAAGGTGCCTGGGATGAAGGAGGAAAAAGCCCGGTTCAAGTAGATTATGGTGATGCAGGATCGACAAAGGATAGAAGATGGATACATTATATTAATGCGGATGGTACGCATGGAAAAATGCGTCAGTTTGATCATTTGCCAAAGGGAGCAAAGTATCAGCTTTTTGATGATATACGCTATACAAATCACTTAGGTATTGATTTCTATCATCGTTATAAAGAAGATATTGCTTTATTTGCAGAAATGGGCTTTACAACCTTCAACACAACTATTTCCTGGGCAAGAATTTACCCACATGGCATAGAAGGCGGTATTAATCAAGAAGGTGTCGAATTCTATCGTAATGTCTTCTTAGAATGTAAGAAATATCATATCGATCCCATTATTACATTGTATAAATATGATGAGCCTGTTTATTTTGAAGAAACATATGGCGGTTGGACTAATCGTGAAATGATACACCAATTTGTAGAGTTCGCCAAAACATGCTTCAACGAATACAAAGATCTTGTCAACAAGTGGTTAACATTTAATGAAATCAATATCCTATTACAATTCTCAGGAAATCAAGGCAAACAAGCTGCATTTGAAATGTTACATAATCAAATGGTAGCAGCTGCACTGGCTGTCAAAGCAGCCCATGAAATCGATCAAAATCTATCAGTTGGCTGTATGATTGCAGGTTTTTGTAGCTATCCATATACATGTGATCCAAAGGATGTATTAGCTAATTATAAGGCTTTTCAGAACAGTTTTGCCTATTGTGCGGATACCATGGTAAGAGGCTATTATCCAAGCTATGCCAAACGTATATGGAAGGAGAATAATGTTGAATTAGAAATTAGTGATGAGGATCAGAAAATCCTTTTTGAAGGAAAATCAGATTTCTTGGCATTCTCTTACTACCTCTCTAGCGTAATAACGACACACAAAGATGGTGAAACTATACAGGGAGCAGGCATGCCAGTGTCCATTAAAAATCCCTACCTAAGTGCCTCACAATGGGGCTGGCAGATAGATGCAACAGGATATGAATACTTCCTTAACATTCTAAATGATCGTTACCAAGTTCCTTTATTTGACGTAGAGAATGGTTTAGGCGCATATGATCAGGTAGATGAAGATGGACATATTCATGACGATTATCGCATTGAGTATCATCGCAAACATATCAAGAGTCTTATGAAAGCTAGAGAAGAAGGGGTAAATATTTTTGGCTATACATCATGGGCTCCTATTGACCTTGTTTCATTTACAACTGGACAAATGGATAAGCGCTATGGCTTTATTTATGTCAATTACAATGATAAAGGTGAGGGTGACTTAAAACGTTTGCGTAAGGACTCTTTCTATTGGTATGCAAAGGCTATTAGGTCTGATGGAAAAGACTTAGACTGATTGTTAATAATCATATGTGAATTACTTATAAGAAATATTCTATTAGTAAAAATGCTAGGTTCTTTTAATAAGAATTCCTAGCATTTTTTATTTGGTGTTGTAATATAGCTATTATTGAGAATGATTTTTAAGAATTCTGGATAAGATGGCTGTAAAAGAAGTTTATCCATATCTTCTTTCTTTTCGGAGGTGTTCTTAAGAGCAGAAAACAATGTATTGTACATCGTATTATGTGGCTCAACTGATGAAATAAGAAAGGCAATTTGAAAGGTGTTTTCCTGAATGCTAATTGGTTGTTCACAAATGACCATCGCGACAATATTATTGGCATTTAAAGGCCGCGATAAGCGTATAAGCGCAATGCTATTATTGAATGTATGGATGGATAAAAGATTAGTATTCATCATGTCATTCTTTTTTGATTCATCGAGATGATGATAGACTTTCTTGATTGATGAATAAAATGTTGATGCAAGACCTTTCATTGTTTTTACTTGAACATGTCTTTGATAGAATGCTGGATGAAAATAATAGATAAATTGTTTATCGTTAAAAATATAGGATAAATAGCTCTTTATACGAATAATATCATCTTTGGTTATGAGATAGCTAATACTAATAACTGGTATTGGTAGTGATTTATGAATAGGGGCAGTTGATAGAATAAGATCATAGTCATCTAAGTTTTCTTGATCAATCTCAAAGTAATGAATTGATTTGGTAATACTGATGAGACTATGAAGCTCTTTGTCTACATAATCATAAACAAATGTTCTAACGGGTTCGCGCATACAATTGATGAATAATGCTTTTTTTTGAATAAGTTTCTTGCTGTCTATTGAATTGTTGAACAATAATGCAAAGTTCGTCAGCTCACTACTAGAAATATCGCGTCCAGTATGTTTTTTGATGATAGAAGAAACAATCTTTGCAAGATAATAGGCTAATGGGCAGTCATATTGAATATCAATATAAAGAGGTGTACGAATCTTTTCATTATATTTTTGTCTCATTAAAGTATATTCAATACAAATTTGTAAGGTATTAAGGAACTTGGTATCATGAAATGTGATACATGTTTGGTTTTCAATTTCGTGAAGTATTTCATTTTTTATAGCGATAATTTCAGGCTGAGAAGCACTTGTTATGCCTTTTGTCGATCTTTTACAGATAAGCTGTATGGTAAGACGCTGAATTTCATATTCTGGAAGTATTGTTTTAAAGTGTTCTTTTGAATACTGAGCTAAATCTAAAACTGCGTTATATTCTGGACGATTTTCAAAGTGTGAGAATTGTTCTACTGGATGATCAATCATAAAACCTTTAGATACACGACTTATGCAGGTTGAAAATCCAATGAGAAAATCAATTAAGCTGATGTCACTAATATTAATTTGATGAGCTTTGATAATATCGATGATGATTTTATCAGAAGACTGAAAAAGACAATCAATAAAATCAAAATACATATTTGATATGCTCATATTTCTAAATGACCGGTCAACAATAATGGCTCGCTTCCCCTCTTCGGGTCCTTCCATAATGACACCATATTTTGGTTTCTGTGTTATCGTAATATGATACTTCTTGATTTCTTTCTTTAATCCAATGAAGTCATTGACGATAGTAGCCCTTGAGACAGCCAATTCATCTGCAAGTTTTTCGAGTTTGATATAGTCTTTACTGTTGATTAAACGGATAAGAATGTAGTCTGAACGTTCATAAGGTAAGGTTGGAATGACGTTATCATCATTATGATCATTTTTATTAATGATATTTTCAAGCTCAGCAAGATTCTTTGATGACTTCCCTTCAATATAGTATCCTGAAGAAGTTTTTGAAAGTAAATTAAGATGTAGTGAAGCAAGAATATCTTTTACAATTTTCATTTCTTCACGTACTTTTCTACGTGAAATACCAGTTGATGAAGCAATTTCATAGCTAGAGATATAACTATCTGCAGACAATAGTAATTGTATAATTTTTAATTCATTAGGTTTTAATTTCATAACTAATCACCCTATTTATTTTATCGTTGTGTAAAGGTTTACGCAAGCATAGTTTATATATTTTCAATAGCAAAATGTGATGAACATATCAACTAAATAAGAGATAGAACATTAAAATGTCACATATTATGACATCTAAATATATAGAAAGGAATGATGAATAAGTATAATATATAGTTAGAAAAAAGGTAAACGTTTACGCAAAAGAAATATTTAGGAGGAAAGAAAAATTTATGGATACTCAAAAAGAGTCATTTATGGACAAGGTTCTCGAAAAAGTTGATATTATTGCTGGTCCAATGACGAAATTTGGTCAAATTCCATTTGTACGTGCTATCGTTAATGGTATGGTAGCTGCCTTGCCGGTTACAATGGTTGGTTCATTATTCTTAGTTGTTTACTTATTCTGCTCTGATGGTGGCATTACAGCTCATGCATTATTACCTTTCATGAAACCATGGGCTGGGGATTTAGCTCTTGTAAACAGTTTATCGATGGGAATCATGGCTGTTTATATTGTTATTGCATTTGGTGCTGAATACGCTGATATTAAAGGCTTTAACAGAACAACAGGTTCAGTAGGTGCATTCTTTGCATTCATTCTCTTAAACTATAACTCTGTTGGTCAGTTGGTAGTTAAAGCAGCAAATGGAAAGTTATCAGCTGGTGCGAATGCTTTTGACATCACATACTGGGGTGGTGCTGGCTTAATCACTGCCATGATTGCTGGCGCTATTGCCATTAACATTATTAATTTCTGTTATAAAAAGCATATTGTTATTAAATTACCTGACTCAGTACCACCTGCTATCTCTGATAGTTTCTCGGCTATTATTCCTTATTTCTTTATTACACTTGTATGCTGGGGTATTAGAACAATTATAGGATTAAATATTCCATTATTAGTTGGTGAAATGCTTTTACCAATTCTCAGTGCAGCTGATAATATCTTTGTTTATACATTACAACAATTCTTATCTGCTTTACTTTGGATGTGTGGTCTTCATGGTGAAAATATCACAGGTGCAGTTACTAATGTTTTCATCAATCAATGGATTGCTGATAATAACACTGCATTCATGGCTGGTACAGCAGTAAGAAATCTACCTCATGTTTGGACACCTAATTTATGTCGATTATCACAATGGGTATCAACATGTTGGCCTATCTTAGTTTATATGTTTATGTCAAGTAAGAAATTACCACACTTAAAACCATTAGGATTAATCTGTTTACCACCTGCAATTTTCTGTATCATTGAACCAATCATGTTTGGCTTGCCTGTTGTTATGAATGGTTTCTTATTAATTCCATTTGTTCTGACACATACATTAACAGCCGCATTAACATATTGGTTAACAAGCATTGGTTTTGTTGGAAAGATGTATATGAATTTACCTTGGGCAACGCCTTCACCTATCTTAGGTTACTTAGCTGCTGGTGGCTCTATTGGTGGTTTTGTCGTTGTCTTTATTAACTTTGCGATTGGAATGGTTATTTTCTATCCATTCTGGAAAGCTTACGAAAAAGCTGAAATTGCAAAGATGGAAACTGGTGAAGAATAAAAAATATTATATTTAGGAGGAAACCAAGATGAAATGTCCATATTGTCAAAAGCAAATTCCTGAAGATTCAATCTATTGTTATCATTGTGGGAAGAAAATTATTCAGGAAAACAATGAAACAAGACAAGAGATAAAACTAAAACAAAATCCTAAGGTCAATGCTTTTGGTAAGCTTGGTCTTCTCCTTTTCTTTATTGGACTCATTGTATTTGATTTTATTGGTGGAACAATACTCAATGCATTTCAGGCGAATATCAAGATACCATTCATTATTAGTTCATTTATCTATATTCTAGCTGTCATATGTGGAATTATGTCGATGAAAGTAGATCATGATGATATGAAGAAAGGCTATGAACCATCAGGAAATAAGAATTATGCATATATTTCAATATTTCTAAGTCTATTTGTCGCATTAGTGAATCTAACACAAGTTATTATTAAGTGAGGACGAGATATATGATTTATTGTCGTAAATGTGGTGCACAACTCAAAGATAATGCAAAATTCTGTGATTCATGTGGTTGTGAAGTCGTCAAAATAAAACAAATAAGCTACGCTGATCAATATAAGGCAAAGAAACAAGCAAATAGATCAACAACACTTCGGAAATTCACGCAAAAGAAGGATGAAAAAAATCCATATATTGCAGCAAGTATGGTTGCTGTCATGATGGCACTCATCCTGGTAATGTTCCCCTGGAATTTAATTGGTAAAGGTATTGGTACAAGCCTTCCTATGCGTATAGCAGTTATTATATTGGCATTATTAGGTGATTACCACATTACCAAAGCAAAACAAGTCAATAACTTAATATTTAGTAAGTATGGTTATCGTGTTAAGGAGAATATCGTTTCATTCATTAATGTGATAGCCGTATTTGTAACAATCATGGGCATGTTTGCTTTATTTACATATTAAGGCAATATGCCTTTTTAAAGGAGGTCTTGACTTTGAATTGGGGGATTTTAGGGCTTGGGCGCATAGCTCATCGCTTTGCATCGAGCTTAGAAAAGAGTCATGATGTATTCTATGCTGGGGCAAGTCATACAGAAGAAAAACGTGCGTCATTCAGTAAAAAGTATCATCCTATACATATGTATTCAACATATGAGGAGTTGCTTGATGCTCCAGATGTTAATGTTATTTATATAGCATTACCACATAAATTTCATTATGAGTGGACAATGAAATGCTTAAAACATAATAAGCATGTTCTTGTCGAAAAGCCTGCTTTTCTTACAAGTCAAGAAGCTTTAAATATTTCTAGCTATGCATCAGCACATAATCTCTTCTTCATGGAAGCAATGAAAACAAGATTCATACCTCTCATTCATAGGTTGCATGAAATTATTGATGAGAAAATTATTGGTGAAATTGAAAGTATTGATTGCAACTTTACATTTCCTCAACCAGAAAACCAATTAGCAATAAGCTATTTTTATGATTCAGTAATGGGTGGTGCATTATATGATACAGGTATTTATTGCATTGATTTTATCAATGACTTTATTGATGATGAAATTATTGATATGAAGATCAATACTCATTTCTGTGAGCATATTGATTTGAATGACAAGGTGTTATTCCAATTTAAAAACCATACTACAGCATCATTTGAATGTGGGATGACGAATGAAAATAAACGCTATGGCATAATTAAAGG
Organism: Sharpea azabuensis DSM 18934; assembly: GCF_000702165.1. Taxonomy (GTDB): domain Bacteria; phylum Bacillota_I; class Bacilli_A; order Erysipelotrichales; family Coprobacillaceae; genus Sharpea; species Sharpea azabuensis. The sequence continues at coordinate 3,000 of NZ_JNKU01000051.1, read as the reverse complement.
TACAAAAGGGTCCATTTATCTCGATAATTTCTATCGACCTACACATGCCATAATCTCAACAATAGAATCTAAAAGAAGTATAGAAATACCATTAATTGTTGATGACTTTTATGGCGAAATACAAGCTGTAGATGCTGCAATCATGAATGCACAAATAGAATCAACCAGAATGAGCCATCAAGACACAATCCAATCAATCACGATTTTAGAAAACTTACATCATAAATTGAAGGAGGGATGAAAATGAGTGTACTCTTTTTTAAACCGGTTCCAAGACCTGCGATATGGGGTCATACATTGGTAAAAGATTATTTTGGTTTTCATGATTTCCCTGAAGGAATAGGACAGGCATGGGCTTTTTCAGCCCAAAAAGAAGCTTCAACAATATGTATAAGTGACCCATATAAAGGGCAAAGCTTACTTGACTTATGGAATAATCATCAAGAGCTCTTTCATCATCAAGGTGAAGAGTTCCCTGTCATTATTTCTCTTGTTGCTCCGGAGGACGACTTAAGCATTCAAGTCCATCCAGCAACACCTATAGCCCATCAGTTAGGCTATAAGATGGGGAAGAATGAAGCCTGGTATTTCATAGAATCTAAGCCAGGCAGCCAGATTGTTTATGGCCATCATGCAAAAAATGAAGATGATCTTTACAACAACTATATCAACAAAAATCGCTGGGAAGAGCTTATCAAGCATCTAGACGTACATACGGGTGATTTTGTCTATCTACCTGCAGGCATCCTACATGCCATGAAAAAGGGCAGTATTGTCTATGAAATTCAACAAGCAACAGATGTTACATTCCGTTTTTATGACTACCATAGAAAAGATGCGCAAGGAAATGAACGTCCATTACATCTTAAGCAAGCAGTTGCATGCTTATCATATGATCCTAAGAAAATGATTAATGATATCCATCCAGTTGAGACATCATTAGAAAATGGCAAACAAACAGTATTTATTTCAAACGATTCATTTACTGTTACACGATTAGAAATAACAGGAAATAATCATCTACAATATGATAATTATGAACTTGCAACAGTAGTCAAGGGAAAAGGAAAAGTGAATGGACAAGAACTAAGACTAGGCGATAGCTTTCTTGTTCCATATCAAGAAGAATTTGTTGTTGAAGGGAATTTGACAATTATGATGACAACACGATAGGAGACGCTTATGAAGAAGGATTTTTTATGGGGTGGTGCACTAAGTAATGTTCAGGCTGAAGGAGGCTATTTAGAAGATGGCAAGGGATTGAACGTTTATGATAATCTTACTGTAACACCTGAAAAAGGTATTGAACCACAGTTTTGTAAAACTGATATAGCTGTTGATCATTATCATCATTGGCAAGAAGATATTGATTTGATGGCGGAAATGGGATTTAAGGCATATCGTTTTTCTATCGTGTGGTCACGTATTAATCCTTTGGGGGATGAAGAAGAACCTAATGAAAAAGGCTTAGCATTCTATGAAAGGATGGTTGACTATTGTTTATCCAAGAATATTGAACCAGTCGTATCACTTGTTCATTTTGATATGCCTTTACATTTGATGGAAGAATATAATGGATTCTTAAATAAGAAAGTAATTGAGTTCTATGTTTCTCATGTAAGACATATTGTGAATAGGTTAAAAGGAAAGGTTAAATACTATATCACATACAATGAAATCAATTTAGGAGTATTTATGCCTGAACTTGTAGCTGGTGTGAGATTGCCTGAAAATATATCCCAAGAACAATTGTTTGCCCAGCTCACAATCAACTTACAGATAGCACATGCAAAGGCAGTTCTTGCTATTAAGAACATTGATCCTGAAGCTCAAGTAGGTGGCATGATTGGACATACGCCTTTCTATGCCGCAACATGTAAACCAGAAGACGTACTGGCAAATCAATTTCAGAATCAAATGCATAACTATTTAGCTCTCGATATTATGTGTTTTGGAAGACTTCCACACTATTTTCTGCAGTTTATGAAGAATAGAAATATCAACGTAGAATATAGCGAAAGTGAAAAAGAAAATATCTATAATGCATCAAGATTACTAGATTATATAGCATTCTCATACTATCAAAGTGCCATAACAACAAGCTTTAATGATATTCAAGATCTTAATCAACAAGAAGATGCCACCCTCTATGATTCTAGAGGATTTAAGAATCCCAACTGTCCAGCAAATGAATGGGGATGGCAAATAGATGCCAATGGATTAAGATATTCTTTAATCGATTTCTATAATCGATATCACAAGCCACTGTTCATTGTCGAAAATGGAATTGGCATCGATGAAAAACTCATTAATGGTAAAGTATATGATGATGAACGTATTATTTATTATCAAAAACATATTACAGCAATGAAAAAAGCAATAGAACATGATGGTGTTGATGTCATAGGCTATTTAGCTTGGAGTCCTATTGATTTTTTAAGTAGTCATAAGGAAATTAGGAAAAGATATGGCTTTGTTTATGTCAATCGTGATTATGAAGAAATAAAAGATTTGAAAAGATATCGTAAGAAATCATTCTATTGGTACCAAAAAGTCATACATTCTAATGGAACAAACTTAGAAAATACAATTGATTAGTAAAACATAGAGAAAAGCTCAGCTTATAATAGAGTTGAGTTTTTTCTTTGATGATTTGTCAAATTAAGTGCAACACATAGAATGAGTTACCCAGTAATTCTTCTTTAGGTGTTTTATATTTTATGCATTTACGTGGCCTGTTATTCATTAAATTCAGATTCTTTTTCAATTCCTCCGGGTCCACTTCAGACAGATCCATTCCTTTAGGATAAAACTCCCGCAGTAATCCGTTCGTATTCTCATTGGTTCCTTTTTGCCACGCACAGTAAGGATCACAGAAATAGGTTTTGCATCCTAATGCTGCTTCGATCTTTTCATACTCTGCGAATTCCTTTCCTCTGTCGAAGGTTATCGTTTTTACCAGTTCCGATGGAAGCTTTCCGAGAGCCTCTATGATTGCCG
>NZ_JNKU01000050.1 GCF_000702165.1 Sharpea azabuensis DSM 18934 | reverse complement strand
GTTCATGACCCCACGATATTTTATTGCCTCATATCTAAATGACCCCACAATTATTTAAAGGGCTACTGTGACCCCACGATTATTTAATATACCTTTTTTTGTTGCCTGCATATAGAAAACAGATACCACAGAAAGGTTCTTTACTTTCGATGAGCTTAAACTCCATGACACAGTAATCACACTGATGGAGAATTAAAAAATAAGAAAATTTGATAAATTTCGAAAAATGATGTCTGATTTTGCATCTGCCAGTACAGAGTATATGAAGAGATAAATATTCAAAACACAGGAGGTACTGATTATGCAGAACAAATTATTTTTAAAGGCAGCCGATATGCCTGACTCACTGGTACATGAAGCTGCATTAGCCACCGTAGACCGGACATTTTGGAAGATACTGAGAGTGGATTTTCATTCCCTTTTCATGTTCTCGCATAGCAAGCATCGCTTCACGGTTGGGATATTTTTTTGCTATTTGATTATACTGTTCCATATATCCGTCTCCTATTTTTTACTCTCTTCGATTGCTTCAATCAACATAATGACCGGGTGAAGCCCATCTACACAGGCAAAAATGCCTTTATCATCGTCAAGCATCCATGTTCCTCTCCGCTGGAGTAATTCGCGCTTCGCTAATTTATTTACCATATCTTTGATGGGTAGCCTTGCATAATCGCACAACTTTTCCGGTTTGTTTTCACCGTCACTGACAAAAAACTGTCCTGGTTTATGAAACGGGCAGATTTCAAAATGGGGAATGGCGTATTGTCTTGCCAGTTCATGGACAACTTCTGACTTTAAAGCAAAGGGATTTGATAAAATATAGAAATGCTGGAGCTTTTTTTCATAAGGAGCGCTTCAAGTTTATCAGAAATCTTTTCCTGAAACAAAACAACCGGAACTAATCAAAATTACTGCGCTCTACGAGAGATTATCTCGAGATGATGCATAAGCGGTGATAGCAACAGAATTGCAAACCAGAAGAAAGCCCTGGAAAAATGTGCGATTTATCGCCATTTTCAACAATGTGGACAGTACTCTAAACGATGGTAGTAACGAATTTACCCCATTCCTTAACATTACGAATGAGTGGCATGTAAGAGATACCAGCCGGAAAATAAAATAAAAGGAAAATAAAAGCTGTAAAAATCTACGTTGAATTTTACAACTTTTCGTGTATAATAGAAGCAGCAGAAACAATTTAAAATCAAAGGAAGGAGCTGAAAGAATATGGCAAATATTTTACCAGTATCTGATTTGAGAAATTATAATGAAGTCCTGAAAAAATGTCATAAAGGAGAACCAGTATATCTGACTAAGAATGGCAGAGGACGTTTTGTTGTCATGGATATTGAAGATTATGAGCGTGACCGGGCAGAGAAAAAGCTTCTGATGAAGCTGCAGGAAGCTGAAGAAGCAGTGAAAGACGGAGAAGGCTGGCTGGATCTGGATGAATTAAAAGCACTTGTGGGGGAATAAGATGTTAAAACTGCGGATCAATCCGATTGTTGCAAAGGATTTGAAGAACATCCGAGATTATATTGCCGAAGACAACGAGGAATATGCTGCGAAGACGATAAAAGAGATATATGGTAAATTTGAAAATCTTCAAATGTTTCCGGGAATGGGGGCAGATCTCTCCAAACGGGTCAGCTTTCGGACAGATTATAAATATGCGATATGGGAAGATTATGTGATTATCTACAAGATCAGTAAAGAATATGTAGAGGTTTACCGTGTAGTTAACCGATATCAGGATATCACGAGAATCTTTGATTGATAACAGAGATGTGATAACAAATTGATAACACCGTTCAGTACAGTCTATGGATGTAGGATAGTAGAACACATATAAAACCAAATAGAACCATAATACCAATACTAAAAAGTATAGTGATGAGATTTTATTTGCGAGTTCGAATAGAATCAAAAGTGCTTAAAACCGCTAATATTAGCGGTTTTTTGATTCTGGTCTTATCATCTTCAGATATTTCAAACTTGTAGACATTGCTGGATGGTTCCTGATTGAACAGGGAAACCATCAACTCCGAATTGTTCTTTACATCTTCATACTTGTTTGAATGTTCTCTATCGATAAGATGGAATTTCTTTTTCATGGTCTTCTCGTTTTCGATAAGTTCATGGGCAGTAATCTTGATAGCAGTTTCTTCATCGAGTCCCGGTGAATTTGAAGATTTGTTCGTGTCCATCAGTACCAATGTTTCATAGAATAGTACCGGTTGCTCTTCCTTGATCTTCATCTTTACAAAAAGATCAAATTGCTTGTTCATTTTCTACCTTCTTTATTTTTTGGGTTGCAGTATAAAGACATATTAAAAACGTCAGCAATTTTGCTAACGTTCATTGGAATCTTATATTTGCCTGCTCTTTGTTTTGACTTTGCTTATTATTTCTGAAGAGGCACGAACTCAACCTTTAAGTTCATTCCCATTCCAGCAGCCAGTCTTTTTAGCATTGCCAAGCTTGGATTTCTTGTTCCATTTTCAATTCTGCTGATATCTGCTTGGGTAATTCCAGTTGCTTCGGATAAGTCTTTCTGTGTCATATGCTGGCTTTTTCTGGTATCAATCATTGCCTGGATAATGTCGTATTCAGGAGAAAGCTCATCATATGCAGTTTTGACTTCAGGGTCTTTTAAGATTTCTTTTTTAAAGTCTTCATGCTTAATCATTTTGATTCCTCCTTTGATTATCTTCTCTGTATTTCTAAGCAGTTTCAATCACATTTTTAGGTGTCTTTTGTGTTTTCTTGATAAAGCCATTTGTCAAATAGCCTTGTTACCAATGAAAAAGAAATAAAGAACTCTTATTATATCTTTTCCTTGCTTGACTTTTAATTCAAATATACCATTTCCCAGGGATTTTGAATAAAGTTCTCTTAGAAGTAGACCATTATTCTCTAGCAAATTGATGGTTCTCAATACTTTAGCTTTCATCTTTGAATCAAGAGAGAAGATGAATTCAGCTACGGGACATTCACCATTCTCGGTGTTATAAAATTCAATATTCATCATATTTAGCTTACTATCTCCATATATATATATATATATGTGTGTCGAATACAACATATTTATCAATAGCATTTCCATTTTACACGAGCGATATCTTTATCATCGATGTATTCATCAATCATTGTTGAAATAATGGTTTCCAGTGTATCGTTGTTCTTATAGCCTAGGGAGGCAGTTAGATTTCTATGAGAAGCAGAACCTACAATCAATATTTTGTTGCCATTTCTTTCTAGGTCCATAGCCGCATTCTTCGTTTTAGTTGTCTTTACAACACCACATTTCTCTTTGGCTATTGTAATTGCTTTGCATTCGGACATAATAAAAAACTCCTTTCCCATAACCACCAGTTATTAGTGGATATGTAAAGGAGTTTTAGTGGAGAGCACTGAAAAAGTCCGATACTCTCAAAATCTGATCAAAGGATACCTTCGGGTATCTGTTTTTCTTAAATAAATGTACCCTTATAGTAGGAATTATAGTATAATATAAGGGAATGGATGTGGCCCTGATGTACGTGAAAAACAAACAGCTTAGCTTTGACTGTTAAACCGCAAACTCTACCCATCTGATGACTGCAAATTATATTACCCTATATAATAATGTGTTTTTATAGCGACTGCAGTTTATTTCAATCAATAAATCATAGATAAAGAAAAGATGTACCACTAGAGTACATCTTCACTGTAATTCCTTTCTTTATAGACTGTATTTACAGCATAGGCAATCTGTATACTTAACTCTTCATCCTCTATTTTTTCAAAGATTGCATTTGTATTCCAGAATATATCTGTTGGATGTGCAAGTTCAACGTCTATTTCATAATCAACTATACATAAGTGCCATTCTGACAATAAATGATCAAGATAACAGCTTATTGTCTGTTTATCTGCTGTAATTTCAAAGGCAAAGAACGGCGTAATAGTCAGGCTGCTTATTTCCCCAATACACTTCTTTGCGTTTCTATTTTTATAGATGTAATTCATAATCCTATCCCAGCATCAGTTCCTTGCTCGCCTGCATCACCAGTTCACTGTCGATTGTTTCCTTGTTGTAATGCATGCCAAGTATCAGACTTTTATTTATAAGCTGATTGAGGATTCTTACTGATGTATTCATCATAGAATACAGCGTATGGTAACATTCATCTTTGAACAGATCACTTCTGCAGTTGACTGATTTCAGTCTTGATACCACGTAATCCCTGACCTCTTCCTCATTAAAGCCAGTAAAGGTATAATTCATATTGATACGCTGTCTGAGCGGTTCAAGTGCTTTAAGACGCAGTGTTCTCAAGAATTCATTTTGTCCAACAAATATAAGTGTACAGTAATCCTTTGAGTCATAGTCAAAGTTCATAAGCATAATGAATTCTCTCAATACCTCTTTTCTCAAGAACTGGGCTTCATCAATCGCTATGATGACCTCCATCTTATTTTCTGATGTCAGTCTTTTAAGTTCATCCTGTATCTGCTTGAACATCTGCGATTTTTTAGTTGTTTCTTCAAGACCGAGTGCATCATTAAGCATACGATAAAAGTCAATGGCTGTAATAGTCGTCATGCATATATAGATGACGACATAACGGTTCGGATTGAGTGCTTCCAATGTTTTTCTAAGACATGTTGTCTTTCCCGTTCCTGGACTGCTCAAGAAGACACCGATTCCTCTGGATCTGATAATAAATTCCAGTCTGTTTGTCATCTGTTTAAAGTCATTGGATGTAAACAGTGTTGATACAGCCGCATCCTTGATAAATGGATTTTTATCCATTCCATAATACGTTGTCATTTCCATCAGTAAATGATCTCCTCTCTTCTTGTTCTTCCGTTTTCAACTCGATCCGTTCTTTTTAAAGGAATCTTTTTCTTTTGAGAAACATCATAAAGATATGTCCCTTCAAAAGTTCTTGGATTATAGCGGATAATAACTCTTATTCCTATATAGACAGAAGGAACATCAAAAAGCTGATTTTCAATAAGGACTGTTGAATCACCATTGACCTTTCTTGTGGTTTCATGAAGAAACACATCATCAAGCCACGAAGCGTATTCAATAGGTGATTTATTTGACAGTCTTGATACTTCAACATCTTTCATATCATACAGATAGCGTTCCAGAGGTGTATGATTGTCATTCTCATCGTCTTTTAGTGATGAGTGGATCGTTCTGTTATACTCATTTATCCATTTATTAAGATCATCATTTAATTGAGAAAGTGAATGATAGTCGCTTCCCTTATGTACATCCATAAAACGCATCTTCATTGTATGAAAGAATCTTTCAATCAAAGCTTTTCCGACAGGCTGATACGGGGGATTATAAATGATCCTAGTCCCGAGTTTTGCCTCTATTTCCTTTGTGCTTTTATTTTTGTAGCTGCTGCCATTATCTAAGATGATTACTTTACTTCTGCCGTATCTTAAGACAGCATCATGCCATACCTTTTGAAAATTGACGGCATTGTCATTGAAAAAGAACTCCGCACCAACGATCATTCTTGAATGATTGTCGATAATGGCAATCAGGTACGTTTTCCTGTATGTGCTATCTTCATCGTAAATATAAAATGTATGACAGGTATCAGCTTCATAGCCATCACATGAATGAGCGAATTCCCAGGTTCTTCTTTCCTTGACTAAAGTCTCACCCTGTCCATTTCGTAAGCCGCTGTTTCTGATATAGCGCTGTATAGTATCAACGGAACAGTCACCTGCATTTAAGACACCATCTTCAATCATTTTTTCATAGATCATGCCCCCGGTAATCCTGGGATACTGGCCAATAAGATCAGCAATATATCTTTTATGGTCATCATCAAGTTTTCTTACTCTGCCAAGATCCAGACGGTCTTTAGGCATCAGACCTTCAAAGCCGTATTTTCTGTATACATGGGGCCACCATTTCATCGTCTGATCAGAAAACCTTCTTTTTGTGCCATCTGGCCAGTCAATTTCAGTTTCAGAGACGCGTTTAAAGTAGGCACTTATTGAATCATCTATAAAAGTTCGTGATACAACAGGTGCTATAAATGAAAATTTTATCTGGCCGATAAGTTTTCTATACTCATAACTGTCTGTATTTTGTATGTTCATATATCTTCCTCCTCATGATTGAGTATAGAACAGCAAAAATACGAAAGACATTGCCAAGTTACTTAATTGGAACTGAAGAAATTCAATCAGGAATCATGACTGGATAAAGTGCGGTCATATTGAAAAAGTGCATGAAGATTGAAGTCAAAGATATCATGAATAACATTACTGAAATCATAAATAAGATGTACAAAGAAATGCATATGATATCTGTTTTTCAAGGTATTGAATATTCTCAAATACGCATTATATTTAGAAATCCATCTATAGAGAGTAGAAGTCGATATACAAAATCGTTCTGTTATTTCTTCAACAGTAAAAGCTGAACATGATTTTAATGCGAGTACCTTTAATATGAAAAAAATAGAAAAAGATGAATAAGGAACAATAATAGAGTCTGGAAGAACAGCATGATAGTGCTTGTCATTTTTACAGTATAGAACAGGAACTGTAATCATATTATCCTGGACACTACCATGATAAGATACATAATGTCTGGAATAATTTTTAAAATATACCAGCTGAGAAGATTTACAAGTAGAATTATTGTGAGTGTGCTGTGTAGAAGCATTGATATTATTGAGACAATAAGTTTCAATCCTTTCAACAGTATCAAAATCAGGTTCATCAGAGAATTTGAAATCAAAAGAATTAAAGGCTGACTTGATGTTTAGTGAAAAATCTTGTATCATGTTTCTTGTATCATCAGTATCAACTGACGATTGAAAAGGAACAGTGTTAGAGGGGTAGGATACTTTAGCAGGCTGTTTCTTTTCTTTTTCCTTTCTAAATATTTTACATGATTATCATACTACAATCAGATCACAAAAACAGGTGGAAGATTATGCCGTCACAAAAGGCACATTTTCCACCTGTTTATTAATTTAATTTGCGGTTTTATTAGTTATTATTATGGGTAGAGTTTGCGGTTTAACATTTTTCAAAGGAAAAGAGAAAAAAGAAGCGCAGAACAAAATTGATCAATGTAAAGAGAGAATAAGAAAACAGAAGGATGAACTCTATATTCTTGTTAAAAAGGGCGGCTATCCAAACGTTCAGAAATTTATGGATGGAAACCGCACAGCGTATAAGATCATGGAGCAATATAAGAAAGAACTGGAGGTCTGGAAACAGAAGACCGGACAAAATGATATTCAGCCTGACAAGAAAAAGAGTGTTCTGGAGCGATTGAAAGAAAATGAAAAACGTGTGAAAGAAAGAGAACGACCAAAATCCTTAAACAAACGGAAAAAACATGATTGGTTGGATCTGTAATAAAAAGTATTTATGCATAAACTAATCTCAGGCAACAGAAGAAAATTTGTTGTCTGGGATTAGTTGTCATGTGTCAGAACGTTGAAAATAGTGTTGAAATTTGTATGGAAAATTTCTGCAAGTGTAATCAGTTCGCTGATACGGATATTGTAAGTTCCGGCCTCAATCTGGGAATAAACACTTCTGGATGTAGGAAGATTACGCAGCTGCAACTGTGCTACGACTTGCTCCTGAGTAAGATTGGCGGCATTTCTTAGTTTGCAAACATTATCTCCGATGGAAATATCATTAATTTGCTTTAGTTTTTGAACCATAAAGATTTCACCTCTTTCCATTTACACGAATTCCTTACCATTGATTTTAGTATAAAATTTTCATATAATTACAATGCATAGATTGCAAACAAAGAGGATGTAATATAATGGAAAAAAAGAGTGAAGATAAGAACAAAATGGAAGATGGTTGTTGCTGTAGTGCTTGTCAATATCATGAATATTCGATTGATAGTAACACCGTTTCAAACATATTGAAAAGATAAAAGTAAAAATGAGAGAAACCAGAAATTTGAGGAAAGTAAGGGAAAATACTCATCGAATGTTTTGTGGTGGATGGAAAGTGGAATGGAAATAAAAGTTTTGACATATTGAGAATTTGATGCTAATATAATTACAGAAAAGGTGCTACCGATAGACGGTTAGCCCACATAATGATTAGTTAAAAAATAACCGTTCAGTTTGCGAGGCTGGAGCGGTTATTTTTTTGCGTGATTGCTTCCTATTGAGTAACCAAGTCCAAAGGCTGTTAAGCATAAGCTGATAACAGCAATCAGACCTTCGAGAGTCAACATTGGTATCCCCTCCTTTAGCAAGATTTCCGTCAGATAGTCTGGGGATTTCTATGTAAACAGAGGGTCACAGTCCCTCTGGCGAAGGACTAACCGCCTACCGTGAATGGTAGCACCATGGGATGAGTATAGCAAATTATATTATGTAATGCAACGAGAATAAAAATGTATTTGCTATATGGGCGGTTTCAAAGAAGAGTGTGCGACATATAAGATAGCACTATTTCTCTATAAAAGAAAATGGTATAATTATATAAAAATTTGGTAATTAACATACGAAAGTATATGAGGTTTGGATATGGGACAAGTGAATTTATATAAAATAGATGGAAACAAGAAGAATGATTTTCTGGATAAACTTAATGAAAAATTTGAGCTCATTGGGGAACAGGATTATAATTCGTTGAATAATGAAGAAGATGTATATACTGTAAGCACATATATTAATGTTCCAGAGGAGAGAAAAGCTCCTGAATGGCAGTGGATATTAGATGAATATGATTATGAGATAGAAGGAACCGTGGCATCACCGAGAGCTGTTTTGGTAATTAAAGGGGTGGATGCTACTTATGCAGTAACATATGGTTTGGCATATTTTGTAGTTGATAAATATTGTGATATTGATTTTGCATTTGACTTTGCCAGAAGAATTACTTTTAAGCAAATTAAAACAACTACATTAACATCTCCAAATGCGCAAAGAAATAAGATGATAAACGTGTATCTTAATTATAATGATTTATCTTTTGACAGCGGTGAGTCTTATGCAAAAATAAAAGCAAAAATGAAAATAGAAGATGGTTTCACTCTTCATGGAGAAATGGTCGAAATTGGACATTCTATAAAAACTCAATTATCAGATAACAGCGTAGATTGTATTTTAAGATTTATAGAATATGTAGAAACTGTAAAAAGGAAAGATGAACTTCATAAAATCCCTGTTTTTAGTAAGGTGAAAGATGAAAACAGTATTCGAGAATTAGATGAGAGATTGTTGGAAAAGCTTGAAGAGAATATTGAGTGTATAAATATATCCGAATTGGATATTATTGGAGTTACTGAAATCTTTAATAGCAATGACACTTCTTTTACCTTAAAGCATGAAAGAAAACATAAAAACATTCACGAATTAACAAAAGAAAATATTTTGAAATTTGTGGATGAAAATAATTTGAATATTAAAAATAATTTTTTAAATATAAAGGTTGTAAGCAATAAAAATGGTGAACCAGTATGTACAGATATAATGAAGCGATTGGTTGATTTTACTGATGATGAGAAAAGATGTTTACTTTTAAAAGGTGAATGGTATTCATTTAATGATGATTATGTAAAGTACTTGCAGGATTCAATAGCAGAGTTAGATGTTGTTTATGATTCTCAATTTGATTTTTCCAATAAAAAATTATCAGAATATGTGGAAAGAAAATATCAAGAAGAAAAAGACTGTGTGGAATATATTGGATTGACTTCTCAAGAAGTAAAAGGAAAAATTAAAAATAAATACTATGCAGAACGAGTTTTTAATAATGTTTTATCAGAACAGTTTGGCTTCGAAAATCATGACAGGGATAGTGATGAGATCGGAGCGGGAAAAATTGAATTGATGGATTTATATAAAGACGGAACGATGTATGCAGTTAAGATTGGAAATTCATCTGCAAAATTAAGCTATGTTGTTGAGCAATCGATTAGTTCTACAAGAATGTATAAACATCATTTACTTCCAGATATGCCTAAGGTAGATAAGATTGCTGTTTGGGTTGTTTTGAAACGACATACGCATTTGCCAGAGGTAAATGGAAAGCCGGATCTTTCTAGCTTAAAAATGGTAATGCTAAAAAATAGACTAGATGCATGGAAAAAAGAAGTTAGAATATTGGGTTATACACCTGTGGTTTATTTGAATTACTGGGAAGCATAGGAGTTGGGAGAGGATTTTAGACCATGAATGAAAAATTGAAAGATATAACGATTGATTTGTTGTTAGATGGTGTAAAGAAAAAAATAGATAATGTGAAGGAAAAATATAAATGGCAAGAGTTGTTTGTTAGTACGGGTTCATTTTTTGTAAATAATCCTGATACATTAAAAATGTTTGAACAAGACTTGTTTTCGGTATTCTCACAGGAGAATTTGAAGCAAATGGCAAAGAAATTAAAAGATAAGAGGGGATATGAATTTCCACAATTATTACATAGGGAATTATATGACTTGATGGTGTGCTATGAAATTCCTGCAATGGAAGCAGAAACATATATTCATCATTTTATACAAGTGATTATAAACTATCTAGAAGAAAATGATCCAGACAAGACAATGGAAATATTTTTAGGGGATTTGAAAAAGGAGATAGAAACCCATTTTTTTACGATAGAATCAAAATTAGAGTTAGTATTACATCAAATAGAAGATTTAAGGAAAGAAGAAGTTTTATCCTATTCAATAGCAGATATTGATATCCAGATTAGAAGAGAATCAAAATATAAAGGAATGGGGTTAGACTTTTTTAAACTTGATGATGAACAATTTGAAGCAAGATTTCAAAATGTTATAAATGATGAGAGGATATATGTTGTAGGGAAATGTAGAGAGGAGACAACCTATCGAATCTTAAATGAATTACGACAGAAAAATTCAGATCGAGTTACACTAATAATTAAGTCCGAAGAAGAGTGGAACAAGTTACAGAAAGCAAATTTATCAGGGAATATATTGCTTCCGTTTTTTTATGCAGAGAGAATTGTGGCTATTCCGAATAATACTAATATCTTTGTATATGGTGAAGATGAACCATGTTATACGAGAGATAAAGTGGTGTTAAGAAAAAGAACGAAAAGAAACATTATAAAATCGTTGGAAGAGATTGGAATAGAGCCCAATGAAGCTTATAACATGGTAGATAATACCCATGGTTTATATGTGCCGTTAAAGAAAAAAATTTTTAATGGTGCGATGTATAGTATACCAGATTGGGTAGAAGGTCATTCTGATGTAGTTATGGCTGCATTATTGTGTGGTAAGTGGACTGAGGCAACAGGAGATGTGTTGATTTTTGAGGAATTATCCGGTAAGACATATATTGAATGTAAAAAGGAACTAGAAGGATATTTGCATAGGGAAAATCCATATATAGTAACTCATAATGGTTATGGTGGGGGCAATATGCAACTTGCTAGTGTAGAAGATGCATGGGAAGAACTGGATATTTACATAACTGATGAGTTGTGGGATAAATTTATAACATTGTTTTATGAGGTCTTGATTGAATCAGAGCCTATTTTTGAGTACCCTTTTGAAAAGCATTTTGAGGCAAGTATTTACGCAAAAAAACCGGAATGGTCACCAAATTTGAAAAAGGGTATGATTAGAACACTTATTATGCGCGCGTACTATAGAGGTCATGAAGAAAATCAAAAACAAATAGATAATATAGTATCAAGGGTATTTGATACTATTACAAGTAAGGAAAGATGGGGATATATTTCACAATATCTAACAGATTTATGTGAAGCTTCTCCTGAGAGTGTTTTAAGAAAGCTAGAAAATGAATTACAACAACCACAGGGGTTGTTGGAGTTGTTTGCGGTAAATGGCGGTGACCTTATGACAAGCAGAAATTATTACACTAATGTTTTGTGGACGGTAGAGCAATTAGTTCAGCAAAAGAAATATGTTGTACGAGCTTTAGAGTGGTTATGGAAGGTGGATTCATATAACATTAAGTATAGCATAAGTAATAGCCCTAAAGGGGTATTAGATGTGGTGTTTTGTGCGTGGATAAATGAAAGTGCACTGTCGGTTGATAAAAAAATTGAGTTGGCAAGAAATGCAATTGAGATGTATCCAAATGCATGGGAAGTTATTGTGTCCAAATTGCCCCAAGGTACAAGTTCGATATGTTCAACATTAAATACACCCATATATAGAAAGATAGATGAGCCAGATGTGTTATATGTGCATGAAGTAAAGAAAACTTATATCGAATATTTAAGAATGTGCGTTGATTCAGCATATACGGATGCAGAAAGATGGATTAAAATAATTCAGCATATAGACTCGTATGATGTGACAATTCAAAATGAAGTATTTGAAAAATTGGTTTTCAATTGTAGGGAGATGAGTGATGGGGAGAAAATCAAGGTAAAAAATATAATTAGACATGAAATATATAGACATAGGTATTTTTGCGATGCAGATTGGAGCATGTCTGAAGAGGCATTGTGTAGATATGAATGCTTAATGGATGAAATTGTGTTGTCTGAAAAAATCTATGATTATTTGTATTTATTTTCCTCTGTGTATGAGTTCCCATTATTGCACCCAGTACCTTTTTGCCGAGAAGAAAGTAAGGACTCACGTGAGAAAAACCATATATTAAGAGAGGAAGAGATAAAAACAAGATTTAAAGAGTTTAAAGAAAAAGAATATTCTTTAGAGAAATTAATCGAATTAGCAGTGAAAGAAGAACACAGTATATTAGGTGAAGTTCTGGCACAGTTTTATTGTGATGGAATGTTTGATGAGAAAATATTTAATTTGCTTATGGAAAGAGATGAAGAAGGTAAATGTGTATATGACTATGTAAGATATCTACATAGAAATGGAACTGTAGATTTAAATAAAGTTATAGGAATGGTTAAGAATTTATCTGACAATAATAATCTTTTAGTAAATTTAATTTCCTTAGAATTTATAGAAGATGATGAAAATGCCCTTATTTCTAGAGAAGGCGAAGAGATAAAGAAAATGTATTGGGGAAGAAACGTAAGACTGAGGATATCGGATAAAGCAGGGCATAAAGTATTTATTTGGGCGTTGGGTGAATGTAAAAAATATGGTTCTGTCCATACGTATTTAGAATTGTTGTATGATGTAAGGGATAAAATATCGAATCAAGAATTATACAATGCTATATTTGGGATTACTGATTTTAGGGGCGATGCGGCTAGTTCTATGACAGATTATTACCTTGAGGAGATTTTGAAAGAGCTGCAAGAAGCTTTCATTATGGATGATGAAAAATGTGCCGAATTAGCAACATTAGAATGGATGTGCAGAAATGTACTTGAATGGGAGCAGATGAAATGCATGCAAAAGGTTATGAAGAACGATCCGACTTTATATGCTCAATTGGTTAGAATTATATATAAAGCGAATGATTATGAATCTGACAATGAGGAAAAGAGAGTATTAGCGAATAAAGTTTATGCGGGATTTGATAAAGCAAAGTTTTGCCCTGCAGAAAAAGATGGAAAAGTTTCATTTGAAAATCTAAAAAACTGGATGGAAAAGTTTAAAGATTTATTAAATAGTCAAAAGCAAGAGAGGCTATTTGGAAATTTAGTAGGACGATTATTAGCATATTCGCCAATTGGTGAAGACGGCTATAGTCCATGTGAAGCTGTACGAAGGATTATAGAAGAATATTATTCTGAATCATTGAAGAATTCTTATGTGATCGCAGAACAAAACAAACGTGGAGTTCATACTGTTGATGCAGGAAAATCAGAATTGTTATTGCATGATAGATATCAAAAGAATGCCGAAGGATTGCAAGAACAATATCCAAGGACTGCAGAAATTTATTTTACTTTAAGTGATATTTACAAACGTGAAGCGGATTTTGAGAGAAAGCGTGCAGAAGATGAATGGTAGAAAAAAGTATAAAGGAGAGTTGCATAGCTTTTTTAGAAGTGAAAAAAATATCGGAAAGGGTGGTAATGGTGCGGTATACGATGTAGAACTTGAAGGGAATGGAGAATTAAAGTGTGCTGTAGTAGCAAAATTTTTTGAATACGATGGAGTAGATAAAGAAAAAAGATATAATAGATTTAGAAATGAGATAATTGCATTAAGCGAATTAAAAGATATTGAGGGGATTATGGAGATTATTGATAAGCAATGTCCTCAAAGTGTGCCTCAAAATAAGGATGATGCATGGTATCTGATGCCGAAAGCGAAACCATACAAAGTGAACCGAAAGCCTAATATATACCAAAAAATATTAGATATGCTACAGCTTGCGCGGATTATACAAAGTATACACAAACGTGGAGGGGCACATAGAGATATTAAGCCGGAAAATATTTTGGTTTTAAATGGAAAATTGGTTCTTTCTGATTTTGGGTTATACTGGGGTATGGAGGAGGAAAGACTTACAGAATTAAATGAGAGAATAGGTCCATATAAAATAATGCCACCAGAATTTGAGAGAGTACAAATAGACTTAAATATAGATTTTAAGCCTTCCGATGTATATTTGTTTTCTAAGGTGTTGTGGATGACATTGAAAGGGGATAATATCGGGTATCGTGGTCAATATCAGCGGGGAGATGCACAAATATATTTGAACAAAGATGATTACGATAATGTAATAACATTTGAACCAATACATAAATTAATGGAAGAATCAACTTTTGAAGAAATGGGAAAAAGGATTTCTATTCAGAAGTGTATAGAGTATTTGGAGTTACAGCGTAAGATATTAGATGAACGAGAATGTGAACTTCTTTCTAATGAATTGGTTACCCAATTGATGTATGATGAACATAGTAAGAAGATAATTGAAAGCAGTACACCAAATGAGATGATATATGAAGATATGGTTACTATTATTAAAATGTTAAAAGGTATTATTCCTATATCGAATATTTATGTAGAATCGTTTAGTAGTGGCCAAAAATCAAAGCAAATTCAGATAACGGATTTTCAGGTAAGTGTGAGTGGTATTTGCAAGTTACTTTATTATAATAAGGGTACTAAGATCAAAGAATATTTGTTGCATGTTAAGAAAATGAGCTATTTAAATTCAAGTTCGGTAATTTTGCTTGAGTTGGATAATATTTCATCAGTTGATGAAGAATATGTAGCATATTCGAAAACTGAACATGGATTTGGAAATGTATATCCTCGAATATACTTTTCTTCAAATGAAAAACTAATTATAAAAAGAAAATAGTTTATGATTATTATAATCGAAGAAATGCAGTGTACTTGAAGCTTTTTGTGATTTGCGTTCTTTTTAAGGGAGATGATTATTATGGTGTGGCAGAGCCACTGGTGGCTCTGCAGCACCGTAATATTCAGCAGGTTTGAAATACCAGCTTCTCTGTTGTTTACCATAATCCACAATAAAAAAACAGAATGGAAACTGTTGGTTGACACATTTCAAGGGGGAAATGGTTGTTTGCAACCGTTAGATTTGATATCTTTGAGGTGCTTAAGTAAGAGAACAAGTATCTTAAGGAGGAGTGAGTATGATTTTAGCAGATAAAATTACAGATTTGCGAAAAAAGAATGGATGGTCACAGGAAGAACTGGCAAACCAGCTGGGTGTATCTCGTCAAGCAGTTTCGAAATGGGAAAGTGCGTCATCTATACCTGATTTGGATAAGATAGTTAAAATGAGTATCATTTTTGGAGTTAGTACAGATTATCTGTTAAAGGACTCTCTTGAAGCAGGGAGAGATACCGAAGAAATCTTGGAATACAATACAGCAGAGTTGGGGATGGATGAAAAAGCTATACAGATAATTTCTATGGAAACTGCGAACGTTTATTTGGAGCTTTTGCGAAATATATCTTCCAAGATTGCATTAGGTGTATCCCTTTGCATTTTATCACCAATAATGTTGATTGGTCTTACAGGGGTGTCGGATAAGAAAGAGGGGATGATTCTTTCTGTGGAAGTTGCAGTGGGTATTGGGATGACAATACTTTTACTTATGGTTGCGGTGGCAGTAGCGATCTTTACTATATACGGAAGAAAAATGGAAGTATATGATTTCCTTGAAAAAGAACCGATAGAACTGGCCTATGGAGTAAAGGGATTGGTTGAAAAAGAAAAATTGGGGTATGAAGCTGCACATAGCAGAAACCTTGTGTTAGGGATAGTGCTTTGTATTCTTAGTGCAGTACCAATTATGGTGTTGGCTGTATCGGATAAAAATGGAATGTTGACAATAGTCGGTGTGAATCTTTGTCTTATCTTAGTGTCAATTGGTGTATATTTACTTGTATCTACCGGGATTGTATATGGCGGATTCCAGAGATTATTAGAAGAAGGAGACTATACAAGAAGTCAGAAAATTGAAAATAAAAGAAATGATGTAATAGATAAAATATATTGGTGTTCAGTAACTGCAATTTATCTTGGGTGGAGTTTTATAACTATGGAATGGGAAAAGACATGGATTGTTTGGCCAATTGCCGGAGTATTTTATGGCGCTGTTGTTGGAATCAGTTCTGTTATAAGAAAACATTGAAATTATAAAGGGTGTATCTATTCCTAACGTATCATTCGGAAAGAATTCCCGAATTGCAAGCAGAAACTGGAAATAAGAAGATAAATTAGATTTTATAGAAAATGGTATTATCAGTTACATTAAGTTTAGCTAGTTCGTTAAGAAATAGTTCTTCAGAAGAAAGGTATCCAAGTATCTTTCTTTTCTTCTGGTTTATTTTATTGTTTATATCAATAGTTGTCTCCTTATCAATTGTATTAATATCAGTTCCTTTCGCAATGAAATATCTTATAAGTCCATTGCAGTTCTCATTTGAGGCTCTGTCACATGAATGATAGGGTCTGCCGAAATAGACAGTGGTTCTTTTCTCTTTTGATTTTGGCTTCTGTTCTATATCCTTCCATCTAGAAAACTCACTACCGTTATCAAAGGTGATTGATTTAAAGATATCCTTAAAGCTATCACCATAAAACTTATGAAGCTTGTTTATCTGCATATAGACCTGCTTTGAAGATTTAGCAGAGATAGGAATCATATAATAGAAGCGTGTGTTTCTTTCAATGAGAGTAAGATATGCACCATTCTGTCCGTCTCTAGGTCCAGTAACTAGATCACCTTCCCAGTGTCCGAATTCTTCTCTATCCTTGATATATTCAGGCCTTTCGGTAATGGAAGTGCCTTTCTGTCTTGTTGGAATGTATGACTTCCAGTTTTTTTGTCTTTCTTCTGACCATGCGAGGAAGATCAAGAGGCCTGATGGATGTTTTTCCCTGATGTACATAGTTGTAATAAGTTTTAGTAGACACAGTCACCATATTCTTTATTCTGTCTGGCTGATGAATCCTTAAATAGTTTATGGTCTCATCAATAGAGGATAGTCTATTTGATTTCATTTCCTGTTCGACAAGAGAGATGAACTCTTTTGATTCTTCAAACTTAGAGTTATTTGGAATTTTATGAATCTTTGATCTCTTCTCGAATGCAGCCATGGCAGAAAGTTCATAATGGATTTTAAGATAAGTATCTTTGATAGTTATAGTGGCATCCTTAATGACCGAATAGACATTAGAGACGGTAGTGCCTACAGTAGAAGCCAATTCTCTAATGAATTGAGTCTTGCCAATGTTACGCTTACCAGGATGGGGAGCATTGAACTGAATCAGGGAATTGATGATGAATTCATAATGAGAAAAATCAAGGTGTTTATTTTTTGCTTTCTGTGATATATTAATGCTGTTCATAGAGATCTCCTTATAAAGTGTGGTAACTATATAATACGATTTCTATGGACTTTTTTATACAAAAATTGAGAATAGTGGGCCTGCGGCCGCGCGAATTGGGATAAAGGGGCATGCCCCTTTATCCCAATTCCTTAATTCCAGTTTCATTTTACAATTGAGAATACGGTTTTCACGCATATCAAAAATATTAAATTCCTGAAATTCTCCGGTCAAAGCCGCTTCCTGCCGATGGAGCATGTCATGCCCAATCTCGTGCCAGAGGACGATCTGTTCAATTACCGGGTGCAAACCGTTCTGAAGAAAAATAAAGCGGTTCTTCAGAATAACTTTGTATGCTCCACGCTGCTTTTTGAAATCCCGGTAAAGGATATTGATGCCAAGTTCATCGGCGACTCTGTATGGATCACGAGTGCCGCATTTCTTAATCAGTTTATTCACGATTGCGACAATCTCATCTTGTGTGTAATATCCCACAACGGTTCACCTCCTTGTAGTGCCATTATAACTGATAGTTCTACTATCCCATATGATAAAACGTATGCTGTCCTATAAAAAGGACACAACACCATAAGAGGTTATTCGTTTTTCCGATATTTTTTCGGTGTATATTTTTGAGGCTTCTGCACTATGTGTGGGTAGAATCATCGAAGTTCATAGGGTAACTTGATCCCATGGTAAAGATCGGAACATACGATCATGATC
>NZ_JNKU01000049.1 GCF_000702165.1 Sharpea azabuensis DSM 18934 | reverse complement strand
AATTGCTCCAGGTACGGTATGAATTTCTTTTTATCTCTCGGGAAATGGTGGAAGGACTTCTATGAAGTGCCTTTGCAATCCCGCGTATACTCATGCCCAGAGTGAGAAATTGATAGATGCAGGAACGCTCATTTATGTTAATATGGTTATAGTTCATAGGCTTATCTCCATTCTATGTTTTTTTTGGTCACTCACATAGTAGCATAGATAATTCCTATGAACTTTTCATGTGTTGCACTTGTTATGATAATTTATCTAATAAAAATAGAACTGCATTGCAGTTCTATTCAATAACCATTGCATTTGGAATAGGAGCTAATGGATTATCTTTATTAAAGTGATCATAGTAAAGAATGCCATCTAAATGATCCATCTCATGCTGTAAGCACATTGAGAAGAAGCCTCTTGCCGTGATTTTTACCTGCTTGTCAGTAATGGCATCATAAGCCTCAACGACAACCTTAGCATGTCTTGGTACATAGCCCTGTAAATCTTCAGGAACTGAAAGACAGCCTTCACCTGCTTTGATATAGGCTTCTTTTTGTGTATAGGCAACAAGCTTTGGATTTACTAAAGCCCATTCTTCTTTATGTGTCATATTGCCTTCTTCATCATAATCAGGAATATAGATTGTCAGCATACGTTTAGGAATGCCAAGCTGAATAGCAGCTAAACCAACACCAGGTCTTAAATGATATTTCTCACTTAATTCTTCATCCTGACTATTTTTTAAATATTCCATCATTTCCATGAGCTTATTTCTGTCTTCATCACTTAATGGAAGTTCAACTTCCTTTGAAATTTCTCTTATTCTAGGATCTTGATCCGTAATGATATCTTTCATTGTTATCATGTCTTTCACCTCAAGTGTCATCATAACACACTTATTTTTGAATTGCCATATGTATGCATTTAGCTAGAGTGAACTTTTCATTTGAATGACTTTCATGTATAATGAACACAAATGAAAGGGGATTTGTTGATGTATGATTATCCACTTGATTATGATTGGTCAACTGATGAGATTCTAATTGTAATCAATTTATATAATGCTGTTGAAAAGGCTTATGAAGAAGGTATTGAGGCTAATGAATTTATGGATGCCTATAATGCCTATCGCGAAGTCTTGAATTCTAAAGCAGAAGAAAAGAAATATGAACGTGAATTTAAAGATGCTTCTTCCTATTCAATCTTTGCAGTCTATAAGGAAGCATTGAAAGGTGGCTTTATTAAGCTATGAATATCAAGAAAATCATTAAAATGATGTTTACAAATACTGGTGTGGATAAGGGAATCTATATCTGCACTTTTATTCTATGTGTATTTGGCGTTGTAATGATTGGTGATGCAAGTGTTGGTATGGTTGTTAAATATGGTAGAAATTATCCCATCATCAACATGCTTAAGCAATGCTTTTTCCTAGGGGCAGGTGCCTTCTTCATGGCTGTTATTGCCCACAAATTTAACACAAATAAAATGCTGACAAAGAATTTTTTGAAAGTTCTTTATTTTGGTACTTTGTTTGCAATGTTCGCCTGTTTGTTATGGAGCATTAATGGTGCTCATGGCTGGATAAAATTAGGTCCTATCACCATTCAGCCTGCGGAATTTATGAAAATAGTCATTATCCTTTTGCTAGCCTATCATTTTGGTGTTTTGCCTGATCATTTCATGTATAAATATGGTTCAGCCAAGCATAAGGCAGAAATGGATAACTTGTTTATCAAACACTGTGTGGCCTATCCAGTAGCGGCAGCAGCAGTTGCTTTCTTCGTCTGCGCAATTGTACAAAAGGATTTAGGCTCGGGTATTATTCTTGCAGCGATTTCCATCATTATTTTCTTTTGTGTTCCATTAAAAAGATTTGACCGTATTAAGGTTATTTTTGCGATTGCTGCAGTCTTTGCCTTGATTTTATTCGGATTAGCAGGTGGTGTTGGTTTAATGCCTCATCAGCTTCAGCGTTTCGAAAGCTGGCTTAATCCACTTTCTGGTGTTTATGATAAAACTTGGCAAATTGTTAATGGGTTTGTAGCTTATTCTAATGGGGGCTTGTTTGGTTTAGGTTTTGGGAACTCAATTATGAAATATGGCTATATTCCAGAGAGCCAGAATGACTTTATTTCGGCTATTATTGTTGAAGAATTTGGTCTATTTGGCTTTGCCTTACTGATGATTCCTTATTTTTATATCATCTTCAAGATTTTTAAGTATGGCATAAAGAATGAGAATATTCCAGATCGCTTGATACTTATTGGTATTTCCTCTTATTTCTTCCTACATTTATTTGTCAATATAGGAGGGGTATCAGGGCTCATTCCAATGACAGGTGTGCCATTAATCTTCATTAGTGCTGGTGGTTCATCGACTCTGGCTGGGTTGATGTCCTTAGGCATCGCTCAATCCATTATCAAGCGATATAATCGTAATAAGCTTAAGAAGAAGGTCGAAGATGAATTATAATCTAATAGAAGAACTTATAAAAAGCGTTCGTGAAGAAACATATTATCTTGAATTCCAACAGGCTTACGTCACTCTTATGAAAAACAAAGAAGTTAGCAGCTTGATGCAGACTTATGAGCGTCTAAACGAGGAGTTAACTGAACGTGAGCGCTTTGGGGCATATATCGATAACACTCAGCTAAAAAATGATATTCTAAAAATCAGGAAAGAGCTTGTACATATTCCGGATTTTCAAGACTATCAGGAAAAGCTAAGCATCTTAAATAAAGAACTTGATGCATTATCAGAAATAATTTTTCATAACATTTCTGAAGAACTTGAAATAGGAAGGATGGGCAAGATCTATGCGCGTCATCGCCGGAAAGTATAGAAGCAGAATGCTTAAAACGGTTGAAAACAATCGCACACGACCAACAACCGATAAAAATAAAGAAAATCTCTTTAATATGATTGGTCCTTATTTTGATGGAGGGAACTGTCTTGATTTATTTGCTGGCAGTGGTGGACTTGGCATTGAAGCATTAAGCCGTGGTATGGAATTTCTTGTTGCTGTTGATAAGCAGTATGGTGCATTTAAAGTGATCAAGGAAAATCTCGCATCGCTCAAGATTGACAATGCGAAAGTCTTGAAAATGGATTATCGCAAAGCATTAGCTACTTTGGCTAATGAAGATATCCAATTTGATCTTGTTTTACTTGATCCTCCTTATGATATGAAGATCAACCAGAATATAATGGATACATTATATAAGCAACATATGTTGAAAGAAGGCTGTATCATTGTTGTCGAGGATCGGCTTGAAGAACGTCTTACTTTTAAAAAGCCATTTGAACTTGTCAAAGAAAATCAATATGGCATTACAATAATGCAGATTGTAAGATTTGGAGGTTATGATCATGATTAAAGCAGTCTATGCCGGAACGTTCGATCCTATCACAAATGGTCATCTTGATATCATCAAGAGAGCACTAGCCCTCTTTGATGAAGTCCATGTCGTTATCTTCGATAATCCTGCTAAAGCAACGCTCTTTAATATTGAGGAACGTTTGGCAATGATTCAGGAAGCGACAAAAGATTTACAGCATGTTGTTATTGCGGCAAGCAACAAGCTTGCTGTGGAATATTGCGAAGAAGTAGATGCAAAAGTGCTTGTAAGAGGGATTCGTGCTACAAATGACTATCATTATGAGAGTATGATGGCTTATTCTAACAAGTATCTAGATGAAAATATTGAGGAAGTCTTTTTAATGACTAGACTTGAATATACCTTTGTTTCATCTTCAGCGATTAAGGAAATCGCAAGTCATCATCGTGATGTCTCAACACTTGTACCTGAATGTGTTAATATAGCTTTAAAAGAAAAATATCATTCTTAAGAGGAGGAGAGTATGGCAAGTCAGACATTCATGAAAGTTCTTTCCAATAAAGAACTCATTAAAGATGTATTTGAAATGGTTGTCGAAGGGGATACATCGGCAATTACAACACCTGGACAGTTTGTCAATCTCAAGCTTAATAAGTACCAGGAACCTTATTTAAGAAGACCAATGAGCATCTGTGACTATGATGATCATACACTTACAATGATCTATAAAGTTGTTGGAACAGGTACAAAGCTTCTAAGCGAAATCAGACCTGGGCATAAGATTGATATGCTTACTGGTTTAGGTCATGGTTTTGTTTATCAGAATGAAAAGAGCGCATTATTAATTGGCGGGGGATTAGGCTTACCACCCCTCTATAAGCTAGCCAAGGAATTACTTAAAAAGGACGTTGATGTAAAACTTGTAGTTGGCTTTGCGAGTAAAAAGGATGCCTTCTATCTTGATGAATTTAAAGAGTTATGTCCAGTCTTTGTCGCAACGATGGATGGTACACTTGGAACAAAAGGGACTGTAATAGATGCCATTAAAGAAAACAACCTTTCCTATGAACATTATTATGCCTGTGGTCCTTTACCAATGTTGAAGGCTTTAGCTAAGTTCGATGATCAGTATGGCTCACTCTCTTATGAAGCTAGAATGGGCTGTGGCTTTGGCGCATGCATGGGCTGTTCGATGGAAATGAAAGATGGTTCAAGCAAGCGTGTATGTTATGAGGGTCCTGTATTTGCGAGTAGCGAGGTGAAGATTGATGGCTAATTTACATATCACATTACCTGGTTTAGATTTAAAGAATCCTGTCATTCCTGCATCTGGAACATTCGGTTATGGGCAGGAGTTCAAAGACTTCTATGATCTCAATAAACTTGGATCTATTTCTATTAAAGGTACAACAAGGGAAAAGCGCTATGGCAATCCTTTACCAAGAATTGCTGAAGGACCTGCTGGATTGCTTAATGCGATTGGCTTGCAGAACCCTGGGGTAGAACATGTTGTAGCCCATGAACTGCCTGAACTTGCTAAAATCTTTGATGGCAAGGTGCTTGGCAATATGGGTGGCCATTCTTTTGAAGATTATGTTGAAACCGCAGCTATTCTTTCTCAAGCAGAAAATGTTGGCGCCCTTGAACTCAACATCAGCTGTCCTAATGTCAAGGAAGGTGGCATGCAGTTTGGTACCGACCCAACAACAGCTGCAAGAGTGACGAGGGAAGTCAAGGCAGTCTCATCAAAGCCAGTTTATGTTAAGCTTTCACCAAATGTTACTGATATAGTTGCAATGGCAAAAGCTGTTGAAGAAGCAGGAGCGGATGGTATTTCTATGATCAATACGCTTGTTGGCATGCGTTTTGATATAAGGAGCGGACGTCCTATTATCGCCAATAAGACAGGTGGCTATTCTGGACCAGCTATTTTACCAGTTGCTTTAAGAATGGTCTACCAGGTCTCTCAGGCTGTTGATATCCCAGTGATTGGGATGGGAGGCATTAGTTCTGGCAGGGATGCTATTGAAATGATGATTGCGGGAGCAAGTGCTGTTGAAGTTGGCTGTGCAAACCTGATTGATCCTTATGCATGTCCTAAAATTATTGATGAGATGAATGATTTACTTGATGACATGGGTATTGATGATATTCATGAAATCATTAGCTTATCACATAAATATTAGATAAAGAGGAAGTTATTATGACTTCCTCTTTCATTGTCTTTTGTAATGCACTATAATTGACTAACAATTCTCTTTTCTTCAAAATTGTACTATAATGACAAAGGTGATAAATGTGAACTTAGATAACGTATTAAATGAAAAACAAAAGGAAGCAGCAACATACTTAGATGGCCATCTGCGTATTATTGCTGGGGCAGGCTCAGGGAAAACAAGAGTCGTGACATATCGTATTGCTTACTTGATTGAGAATATTGGTGTCAATCCACGCAATATTCTTGCCATCACTTTTACTAACAAAGCTGCTAATGAGATGAAATCACGTGTTGAGAAGCTTCTTGGCAGTGAAGCACTAGGTGCAACAATCTGCACCATTCACTCGCTTTGCGTACGTGTATTACGCCAGCATATTTCTTTACTTGGCTATACGCATAACTTCGTTATTATGGACGAGGAAGATATAAAGTCATTATTAAAGAAGCTTTATAAAGAACAGCAGGTTGATGTCAAGCAGTTCTCTATCAAGAGCATGATGAATTATATTTCAAGCTATAAAACGGCTTTCGTGACGCCTGAAAAAGCCATGAAACTGGCAGGCGATTTGCCTGGTGAAAAACAAAAAGCTCTTATTTATGGGGCTTATGAACAATATAATAAAGAACATAATATGCTTGATTTTGATGATTTACTGATCAAGACACTCACTCTCTTTAGAGATAATCCTCAGGTTGTTAAGAAATGGAGTCGTCGCTATCAATATGTTCATGTTGATGAGTTTCAGGATGTTGGTGAGATTGAATATGAACTCATTCACTATTTCGGACAGGACTCAACTGTATGTGTTGTAGGTGATCCTGATCAGACCATCTATTCCTTTAGAGGCAGTGATGTCAATTATATCATGAACTTTGATAAAGATTATCAGAATGTCAAGACAATCATTCTTGATCAGAACTATCGTTCTACCAAAAACATTCTTGAGATATCCAACAATCTTATTCGTAAAAACAAGAACCGCCTAGAAAAAGATCTTTTCTCTAACTTGGAAGATGGTCCCCATATTATTCATTTCTCGGGAAGAAGTGAAGAGGCTGAAGCAGAGTTTATTGGTGATGAGATTGAACAGGCGATGAATAAAGATGCTAATCTACATTATAGTGATATTGCAATTCTCTATCGTGCTAACTATCTCTCAAGACCGATAGAACAGATGATGATCAGAAAGAAGATTCCTTACCGTATCTTTGGTGGTTTGAAGTTCTTCAACCGTAAAGAAGTCAAGGATGCCCTAAGCTACCTACGGCTTCTTGTCAATAATGATGACTTAAGCTTTGAACGTATTGTCAATGTGCCTGGAAGAGGTGTTGGAGCAAAGACACTTGAAAAGATCCAGCTTGCTGCTATCCATCATCAGCTTTCGGATTATGAGACGCTTTGTTTCTATAGTGATGAAATTGGCCTCTCCAGCAAAGTCAAGAAAAGTCTCAAGCAGTTTGTCAGCGCATTAGAAAAAGCACGAGTAAGCACAAAGCCATTAGAAGATGTCTATGATGACTTGATGAAAGATGTTGGCTATTATGAGATGTTGCAGCACGATCAGGAAGATAGCCGCATGGATAACTTAATGGAATTAAAGAACTCCATAGCTTCCTATGTCAAAGAAAATCCTGAAAATGCAACACTTGAATCGTATTTACAGGATATTGCCCTCTATACAACCCAGGATGAAGGAACAACAGGAGATTATGTCAGCATGATGAGTATTCATATGGCCAAGGGTCTTGAGTTTAAGTATGTCTTTGTAGCTGGGCTTTCGGAGAATATCTTCCCATCCATCCGTTCAATTGAAGAGGGTGGCGATGATGGTCTTGAAGAAGAAAGACGCTTAGCCTATGTCGCCTTTACCCGTGCCAAGGAAAAACTCTATCTGACTGACTCCCAGGGCTTCTCCTTTGTCTCTCATTCACCTAAAATGACATCGCGTTTTGTCGATGAAATTGGCAAGCATAATGTTGAACATGTGGGGGCTAAGAATCCTTTTAAAACATCAACTTACATAAATACTAACGAATCGATTGAAGAAATGATTGGTGATAATCATGTTGATGAATGGAAAGTAGGGGACTTAGTCATGCATGATACTTTTGGCAAGGGCGTTGTAGTTAATGTTCGCGATAAGACATTGGATATCGCCTTTAGTGTTCCTTATGGCTTAAAGACATTGATGGCAGGTCATAAGGCATTAAAGCGACTTACGAATTAAAAGAATCTAATAGAAAAGGCAAATGTTATGACACTTGAAAGATTAAATGAATTAAAAGAAAAACTGAATCAGTATAATTATGAATATTATGTTTTGGATAATCCAACAGTTACTGACCAGGAATATGATGCTTTGATGGATGAACTGATCAAGATTGAACAAGCTCATCCAGAATGGCTAACAAGCGATTCACCAACACAGCGTGTTGGTGGACAGGTTCTAGAAGGCTTTACAAAAATTCGTCATCAGGTTGGGATGATGTCTTTAGGAGATATCTTCAACCAGGAGGAAGTAGAAGCTTTCAATGACCGTGTCACTTCAACAATCTATAATGTAGATTATGTCTGTGAACCAAAGCTTGATGGTCTGTCTGTTTCGCTTGTCTATCAGGATGGTATCCTGCAGTATGGTGCAACACGTGGTGATGGAACTGTTGGTGAGGACATTACCCATAATGTCAAAACCATTCGTTCTATTCCTTTACGTATCAATCATCCTGGACGTCTTGAAGTCCGTGGTGAAATCATCATGCCTAAGAAATCCTTTGAAAAGCTCAACAAAGAACGCAAGGAAGCAGGATTGCCTTTATTTGCAAACTGCCGTAATGCCGCTGCTGGTTCAATGCGTCAGCTAGATAGTGCCATTGCTGCTAAACGTGGGCTTGATGCTTATCTTTATCATGTCCCTGTCCCTGAAGAATTAGGTGTTGAAACACATTATCAGGCGCTTGAAAAGATGAAAGAACTTGGCTTTAAAGTCAACCCGCTTATTAAACGTTGTCAAAGCATTAAGGATGTCTGGGCATATATCGAAGATATGACGAAAAAAAGACCGGATCTTCCTTACGATATTGATGGCGTTGTCATCAAAGTCAATGACCTTGCATCACAAAAAAGACTTGGCTTCACTGCTAAAGTCCCACGTTGGGCTATTGCTTATAAATTCCCAGCTGAAGAAGTCATTACTCATCTTGATGATATTATTCTTACGATTGGCCGCACTGGACAGATTACCCCAAATGCTGTTCTTGATCCTGTCAGAGTTGCTGGCTCAACAGTTCAGAGAGCAACATTACATAATGAAGACAATATCAAGCGTAAGGATATTCGTATTGGGGATTATGTCGTTATTCGTAAAGCAGGAGATGTTATCCCTGAAGTCGTGCGTTCCCTGCCGGAAAGAAGAACAGGAAATGAACGTATTTTTAAGATGGCCCATGTCTGTCCGATGTGTGGCCAGCCATTAGTCCGCAGAGCTAATGAAGCAGCATATTATTGTGTAAACGAGAATTGTGATAGTAAGAATATTGAAAAGATTATTCATTTTGCGAGTCGTGATGCGATGAATATTGATGGTCTTGGAGATAAGATTGTTGAACAGTTCTATAATAATGGCTTTGTAAGACATATTCAGGATCTTTATCATTTAGCAGATCATGAAATGGAGATTATGAATTTAGAAGGTTTTGGTAAGAAGTCAATGGATCATCTCATTGCTTCAGCAGAAGCTTCAAAAGCTAATTCTTTGGAAAAGCTGCTTTTTGGTTTAGGAATAAAAGGAATTGGTGCAAAAATGGCTGATACACTTGCAAAGAACTTCGGAACACTTGACAATCTTCTATCTGCGAGCTACATTCAGCTTACAAGCATCAAGGATGTTGGCGATACGATTGCGCAAAGTCTTGGTGAATGGCAGCGTTCAGAGAAGAATATGCAGCTTGTAGCTGATTTAAAAGCACTTGGCGTCAATATGAGCTATCTGCATAATACTGAAACAATCACATCACCATTTACTGATAAGACAATTGTTGTTACAGGAACGCTTGTATCCATGAGCCGTAAGGAAATCAAAGCCTATTTAACAGAGCATGGTGCCAATGTCACAGGCAGTGTCTCAAAGAAAACAGACTTAGTCATTGTGGGAGCTGATCCCGGCAGTAAGTATGACAAAGCTGTAAGCTTAGGCATTACCATTATGAATGAAGATGAATTTAGAGAGGTGGCTGGTCTATGAGAATACTAAGAAAAATAGGAATCCTGGCACTAAGTACAGCAATGCTTTGTGCCTGTTCAAGTTCCAAAACAACGACAAAAGAAAAGACTTCATCAGTTGTATCAACAACCGATTCACTAACTGGTAACTATTACCGTATTGTTAACATGGGACGTAACCCTAAGAGTGAAGATATTTATACAGAATTCTCCACATCCAATGACTTTGTTACAATTGGCAATGGATTGCAGGAATTGTCACAGGATCACTTCTCTACAGGTGATTACTACCTTTCTGAAGGTCAGCAGCTAACCTTATCCGACTACACCAATCTGATGAAACGTGATGGGGCAAATGCAACAAAGAAGAATTTTGATAAGACAACACTTCAGCCAACCCATGGCACTACTATTGATGGCATTGCTGATCCAGTCATGGTAACCAATATGACAGAACAGGATTTCTTTACTAAGAATGCCACAAGCTACACATTAAAAGGGGCAAGTATTGCCGTTATCTTAAATCCTCAGGATGCCAACAACAATGACATTGATACCATGAGCAAGGATGCCATTGCGAATTATTGTAAGAAGTGTGCTAGTCGTCTTTATAAATATATTCGTGAAAACAAGAAGACACTTAAGGATTTACCAATCCTGATTGCCTTTTATATGAAGAATGATTCAGCTGTATCACTTAATAACGGCAATTATATCTATCAGGCATTCTGCGAGAATGGTGAAGTAGGGGCTTTAAAAGCAGTTAACCACGAAACAGTAACTTTCACAAGCACCCGTGCTAGTAAGCTTGATCCTGCGACTTCAAGCGAATTTGAAACAATTAAGGCAGCCTTAAAGAATGCTTCAACAGAAGCAGCAAGCATTGTTGGCGAAGCAACTTATGTCAATAATACAATTCAGACAATGAAGATTACTGCTTACCTGAATGTCAAGAGCTATACAGAAATGCTTTATCTGACATCGGTTCTCGCTGACCAGATTGACAGCAAATTCACTCAGGATTTCCAAGCCAAAGTGCTTGTCTATTCACAAGATGAATTAATGGCAGTTATTGTCAAAAACAAAGGCTCTGATGCTAAGACAACAATCATCCAGGACTAAAGGTTGTTGTATATCGTTATGAATTTTGATAGAATAGGGAAGAAAAGTAGGTGAGTAACTTGGCACAGAAGCATTTTAATTTTGATGATGAAGATGTAAAAATCAAGAAACCAAGCGGTCATAAAGCATCAATGAATGAAACACAGGAATTCCATTTTAAAGATGAAGATGATGTCGTGAGTGCAAAAAAGCCATCGGGTAAAAGAAAGCTCAAGAAATGGCCAATTGTTCTTGGAATCTTTGTACTCCTGATTGTCATTGGTATTGTGAGTGTCTATAATATGACAAAGGAAGATGGTCCTGTTTATGGTGATCGTTGTGCTGGCTTATTGCCAATCACACAGAATATCAAGACAACAGCGATTGAAGCCGTTAAGAAGGATCATAATTCCGTAAAATCTATTCATATTGAAACAGCTTGTCGTACAGTTAAAATTGATATTGTCTATGTTGGTGGGACATCCGCAAGAGTTGCCGAATCCATTGCACAGGATGCAGCAAAAAAGCTTGATGCTGCAAGCGGAAGACCTAAGGCTACGAATTCTGCCTTTAGTGATTTATTTGGTACTTACAATAATGAAAAACAATATGAAATCAATTTCTATCTAACTGCTGAAGATAATGCATCTGAATATCCTATCTATGGAACAAAGAAAGCAGGCAGCGACAACTTTAATTTCACATTAGCCTCAGTAAGAGACCAAGCAACATATAACAAAGTCAACAAGAAATAAAACGGGCTTATGCCCGTTTTTTTATAGGAGAGCGTTATGAAGAAAAAAGAAAGATTTATTGGTGTATGCAGTGACTATACACATGAAGGATTAGGGGTTGTTAAGAAGGACCATGATGTTATTTTTGTCAAGAACTTACTTGTTGGTGAAGAAGCTGAAATAGAAATCATCAAGGTTCTCAAGAATTACTGTGTTGGGCGTGTCTATAAAATGATGAAACCATCAGATGAACGAGAAGAACCTATTTGCCCTGTCTATAAGCTATGTGGTGGCTGTTCACTCATGCATATGAGCTATCAGGCCCAGCAAGCCTTTAAGACTAAACGGGTCAAAGATACAATGGAGCGTATTGGCCATGTCTTCTTTCCTGTTAATGATTGCTTAATGGATGAAGAAATCTACCATTATCGCAATAAAGTACAAGTACCCGTTGGTCAAAAAGACAACAAGATTGTCACAGGATTCTATAAACCACATACGAATGATATCATTGATAATGATTTTTGTTTTATCCAGAATGAATTCTCAAATGAAGTTACGAAATATGTCAAAACACTTCTAGAAAAATACCATATCAAGCCCTATGACAAAGTCTTAAAGCAGGGACATATCAAACATATTTTAACGCGTTATGGCGTTCATACAAATGAAGGCATGCTTGCCCTCATCACCTATACAAAGAAAGTCCCTCATCTTCATGATTTAGTTAATGATGTACACAATAAATTCCCATCCATCACAACAATCATTCAGAACATCAATCCAAGACATGACAATGTCATTCTTGGTGATGAAGTGAATGTACTATATGGTCCAGGCTACATCCATGATACACTTCTAGGAAATGACTATACGATTTCATTAAAGTCATTCTATCAGATTAATCCAAGACAAGTAGAAGTGCTCTATACAAAAGCCATTGAACTCGCAAACTTAAACAAAGATGATATTGTCTTAGATGCCTATTGTGGTATTGGTACAATTGGATTGACATTAGCGAAAGATGTTAAAAAAGTCTATGGTATTGAAGTTGTAGAACAAGCTATCGAAGATGCGAAGGAAAATGCCAAAAGAAATAATATAAAGAATGCTGAGTTTATCTGTGGTGATGCTGGTGAAGTTGCATTAGAGTACAAGAAACAGGGGATTCACTTTGATGTTGTCATTGTTGATCCGCCAAGAAAAGGCTGTTCAGAACTCTTCCTTAAACAACTCGTTGAACTAAGTCCAGAACGACTTGTCTACATCTCATGTAATGTTGCTACGCAAGCAAGAGACATGCAGCTCTTAACACAATACTATGACGTCAAAGAAATACAGCCTGTCGATATGTTTCCACAGACGACTCACGTGGAGACTGTAGTATTTCTTTCTAAATTGAATTTAAACAAGCATTTTAGTACAGTGTCTGACAATAGATGATACGACTTGTTAATTGTAGAAAGTGAAATCATTTAAGTATAGATTACCAATATTGCATCTCTATAAAAATACAGCAATGGTAAATAGTAACATTACAAAAATTCAAAATAGAAAATTAATCATATAAAACAGTTCTTTTGAAAAGTAAAGAGCTATAATGGACACTTAAAAGATTATTCAATCATTAAGATTATTATTGAAAGGAGCAGCCAATGCTAAATAGAATAGTTTTTTACAAATTGTTTGGAATTTTTAATTATGATATTAATTTAAAAGAAGGAGGTGTAACAATTTTAACAGGTCCTAACGGATTTGGAAAATCGACAATTTTAAAGACAATACATGCTTTTAACACATTTGATATTATGTTTTTTAGCAATCTTGATTTTAAAAAAATTTTGTTCTATTCAAAGGACTACAAAGAACCAGTATGTATAAAAAAGAATGATACAGAAATTATCATTGATAGTTTTATCATCAATACTAATTTGTTAGAAAAAAATCTATTAAAAAAGATTAAAAGACCATACATTTTTAGGGTAGATGATGATAACTGATATAATAGGCGTACTGAAGAGGTTTATAGCAAAACAGAACTGATTGAAAATTTTTTAAGCAATAACGAATTAGAAGATTCAATTGACTTCGATCCAATAAAATTTAGGGATACTAAAGATAAACTTAAAAAGTACTCTGGTGAAACTAAATTTATAAAAGAACAAAGACTATTGAAAGAGGAAACCATTAGTAGATTTGAAAGACAGACAATAAAAGTAATAGAGGAAATACCAGAAAAGCTTAAAAAGAAAATGAACATGGTATCAACAAAGTATTCATCTGAAGCAAACAAATTAGATAGCTCATACCCTAACAGATTATTCAAAACGAAAAAAGGAATTACTAAAGAAAAATATGAGCAAAGTATAAAATCTATGAATGAAAAGTTTGAAAAACTTAATAAATATAATATATCTGATATAAAAAGGTTGGAAGAACAAGTTGTTTTTTTAGATGAACACTCAAAAGCATTAAAAATATATTTTGAAGATTTTGAAAAGAAATATGAAGTATTTGAGGATTTTATAGATCAATTAGATTTATTTACAGATATTATAAATTCAAGATTAAAATTCAAGGAAATTAAGATTTCTAGGGATGAGGGCATAGTAGTATACAAATCTAACACAAGTGAACGGCTAAGGCTAGATCAGCTGTCATCTGGTGAAAAGCAGGAAATAATTTTATTCTATGAATTGATTTTTGAAAGTGAAAAAAATATTCATTTGTTAATTGATGAACCTGAAATATCATTACATATTGAATGGCAATTGAAATTTATGGATGATTTATTAAAGATAGTTGAAAAAAAGAAATTTAAAGTGACTGTTGCAACTCATTCTCCTCAAATAATAAATAATCACTGGGATATACAAATTGATTTAGGAGAATTGTATGGGAACTAATTCGATAAAAGCAAATTTAACTAAAGATAGCATTATCTCAGATATAAAATTATTGCTAGGGGCTGATGTTAATAAAAAAAATGTATTCATAGTCGTCGAGGGAGATGACGATATAAAATTTCTTAAGGGATTTATGAATAATAATGTTACAATCTATGAATCTTTTTCAGGTAAAAATGGTATTGAAGAGATCATCGATTCAAATGTAATTTGTGATTCTAGAGTTATAGGGATACGAGATAAAGATTATTGTAAGTGTACTAAAAATCATAGAATATTCTTCTATGATAGATGTTGCTTAGAAATGATGATCATAGGTTTTGATGAATCGTTTGATAGGATATACAATGAATATTATCAAGGAGAACTAGACGCAAAAGAATTAAAAAAACATATTTTAAATGAATTGTATAAATTGAGCAAGATAAGAAAGCATAATGAAGAATGCAATATTGGGATAAATTTTAAAGGGCTATCTTTCATTTCTTTAATTGATAACGATGGTAAATTAGATGAAGAAAAACTTATTTATGGGATTGAAAAAATTAATTCAGGAAAACAATATAATTTTAGAGATATCATCCTAAATTCAGAAGATGTCCCCATAAATGATTTATTAGATATTACTAATGGACATGATTTTATAGCTTTCTTTAAAGTTCTATGTGATAAAAACTGTAATCAATCTGTTAATGATAAAGGGATATCTTCAGCATTAAGGGTATCATTTAATAATGAATTACTTCAAAAAACAGCTTTATATAAAACTATTAATGATTATTTCGATAATGAGATTAGCGTTTGGTGTTGCTGATATTTTTAAAAATTCTTCTACGGGCTTAGAAAATAATTTGCATGAAGTAGACAAAATACATTTTTTCAACATTACAAAATGGCATTCTTTAATATGTACTGTGTATAAAAAAGCAAAAAGCATGCCCTTGGAAAAGTTGTAACTCATTAAAACCCTGTATTTAGATTGTGTTCCTAAAATTGTGGGGTCAGAATGCACATGATGCATAGATTCCACAGTTTTCTAGCTTCAATAACTCATACTCTTCTAAATGCAATTAGCGCTATTTTTGTTCACCGGTCCTTAATCACTATTCAATATATTTTTAATATGAGATAATTTAGATTTGTTTTAGTAGACTATACTTAAAGGAATTGATTTATAGTAAAAGGTATAAAAATTGCTTCATATTTTTAGATATCTAAGTTTTCAATATTTTAAGACTTTCTGGTTGAATAAATACAAATCTCACAGTTAACATATAAAAATATCTACTGCTTCATTTTTTCATAATAATCAATTAAAAATGATATTCACATAACCTAGCTATTTATGACTCCATGATATTTTAAAGTTTTATTTTTTTGAAACCCCACGATTATTTAATATACCCTTTTTAACGTCAGAGAGGATGAAGCCTTAATGTTTAATGCATTTAAGAGGTAGAGGCCAACCTGGATTTATGATAAAATTAAATGGAAAGGTAATTAATAATCAGTTTATTTTTGGCGTTTAACTGCAGCAAATTTTATATATGAATGGAAAAGGTAGACTTTGTCATTGACAGAGCTATGATAGGAGAAAAAGTGAGTAGTACAAATTATACAAAACAGATTATAGATGATTACTGTGTGCTTGATACTGAGACTACAGGATTATCAGCTTATTATGACGAGATCATTGAAATCGGAATTCTAAGGGTCAGAGGCAATGCCATCGTTGATCAATATTCTCAACTAATTCAACCGAAATATGAGATTGATGATTTCATCACAGAACTGACCGGAATAACGAATGAAATGGTGGCAGGTATGCCTTCCATTATGGATGTGAAGGATGTAATATTGTCCTTTATTGGTTCTGATATTATTGTAGGGCATAACACCTCGTTCGACATGCGCTTTCTAAATGCCGGGATTAATCATGAACTGAGTAATCACTACATGGATACTATGCAGTTTGCACGAAAGTTGTATCCAAACCTTAAGCATCACAGGCTTTCAGATATGACAGAATATCTTGATCTATCAAATAATGAGCACCGTGCAGTTGCAGACTGTATCTCGACTAAAGAACTGTACGATGCAGAAAAAGCCCTGATGGCTGAAAAGGGACTTAAGATTAAAGACCTATGGGCACATGGTAGTGGACACAGACACAACATTGATATCAGTTTTATTGTCCCTACAACCGAAGTCAATACTGAAGGTTTCTTCTATGGCAGACATGTAGTCTTTACCGGGAAACTAGAGAAGATGAACAGAAAGAGGGCCATGCAGCTAGTGGTAAACCTCGGCGGAGTTCTGGACAATACGGTGAATAAGAAGACAAACTATCTTATACTCGGCAACAACGACTACAATGCCATACTGCATGGTGAGAAATCATCAAAACACAAGAAGGCGGAGAAACTGAGACTAAAAGGTCAGGATATAGAAATCATAGACGAGTTTACGTTTTATGATATTTTAAAGGATGAGAGCGCTATTTAAGTCATTAAATCTTCCAATTTTCCTTCACAATTCAATCATTATAGTAAAGTAACTTGAACGCTGACTGGCTAAAATAAGCGCCTATATTGGCAACAGACAACAGGGGCTTTTCTTTCCCATCTCTATGAAACAATAACTTAGATTACAAGCAAAATTTAAGCCTTTCGACCATTTCCCAATGTTGAAGAATATTTCTAAAACCGCCTATTTTTCTTGACCATTTCACTTTATTAGATGTAAATTGACGATAGTTATCCACTAGTCTTAGTCATGTGAAAACTGTGTTATTGATGTTAAGCAATTGGAATCAAGTACCAGTAAGTGACGTGTTTCGAGCTTTTTTTAGAAGTTTGAATTAGAATCCTAACTCTTGATAAGTTCCAATTTTTTTATGGAAACTATCTATTGTGAAAATGTATCAGTTTGTAATCTTGGTTTACACAGTGCTAATTGAGTGGTAGATTAAATTTTACAGATTTTGGGGTAAAACTTGAAAGGTGATTTACTATCAGTAGTCAAGGGTATATTTTGATTTATTTATCTTAGAAGCACAAAAAGAGGTTCAAGGAACCTCAAAAAAATTCATAGTGACGAAAAACAGTTTATCTCAATTTGCTCTGATTAAAGTCCAGGTCATTTTTTTCAAGAGTATATATCGTTCTAACCAGTTTTTTCGCGACATGGGAAAGTGCCACACGAAAGAATTTCCCTTCGTTCATTTTCTTTATCTTATATTCATATACTACAGGATTATGCAACGCAAAGGAATCTGCGCAGCGCATCAGTACACATCTAAGTGCAGAAGAACCATGCTTAACCATACGGCCGTTCTTATCCGATTCTCCAGACTGTATTCGGGAACAGTCCAGCCCCGCAAAAGCCAGTATCTGGTCAGGATTCCTGAATCCAGTTACCCCGTTTAGCTCGGCATAGATTGCAGCGGCAGATAGTTCTGATACGCCCTTGATGGTGTGGATGTGTGAATTGAATTGTCTGTAGTACTGAATGATTTTGTTTTCCAGGTCCGATATTCTGGAATCTAGTTCCTTATAAATGCCCAGCAGGATCTGAAGCTCGTAGACATATATTTCGTCTGCAGTGCCTACGGTTGACTTGGCTGCATCCCTGATCTTTAGAAACTTGTCATAGGATATGGTTTTTCTCAGCTTGGATTTCATTTTGTTGTATGATTCAACATTCATTCTGGAAATCCTGTCCGGAGAAGAATAGTTCTCTAAGATATACATGCAGGTGCTTGATTTCAGGGAATTATCAAACAATGGCTTGAATTCAGGGAATATGATGTCCAGAACGTTGGTAATCCTTACAAGCGTCAAAGAACGTTCCTTTACCAGAGATTCTCTTAATCTAGTAAGTGATTTTAAGGCTGATGTATGATAAGATGTATGCGTAATAGGCTTGTAGTCTACAGTCATTAAAAAAGAGGAAATTAATGCAGCATCAATCTTATCGGTTTTGGTTTTCCTGAGGGTGGTAGCTTGTGAGAACCTCTTGATGAGTAAGGGATTGAATTCCATGAATGAGTAATCATTGGAATTCAGAAACTGCTTGATATTGCTTCCGTAATGACCTGTAGCCTCAAGTCCTATTTTTATTTCCTGAGAATGATCCAGCCCGTTCAATGCATCCAGCAGTATGTTGAATCCGTCCTG
>NZ_JNKU01000048.1 GCF_000702165.1 Sharpea azabuensis DSM 18934 | reverse complement strand
CATGTCATAAAAGGAAGCAGAGAACTTTTTTTAACGAAATCACAGCTGTGTTTCCAAGACATGATCTCTCTGCTTTCTTAAGTCTATTATAATGTATGCCTACAAAATAAAAGACTAGAAGTTAAATATAAGCAACCTCTAGTCAGTACGTTTATTTAGTGAAGAGAAGAACGATACATTAATAGTCATAGCTATCAATCGTTGTTTACGAGCTTACCTTATGGATGTCTCAAGTTATAATGACTAACTTCTCTTCAGTGAAATGATATCACATCTAGATAAAATAAAAAACTAGAATTATTACTTGAATAACTTCTAGTTCTATAATACGAAAGACATAAGTATAAACTTATGCCTCATATATGACTAATATAATCTTCTAGCTACAAAATATTGTCTATTGTAGTAACCACTGTTGATATTGACAACCTTGACTACATCACCTGTTCTTGGTGCATGTACCATATTACCACCACCAACATAAATACCAACATGGTGTACGCCACTCTTAGAGCCATTACTACTAAAGAGAATAATATCACCAGCCTGAAGATTTCCACGACTTACTGCCTTTCCCATATTGACAAGTACCTGTGTAGAACAACGACCGAAATTGACACCATTCTGTCTATGTGCCCACCATACTAAACCGGAGCAGTCAAATGTATTAGGTCCTGCAGCACCCCATACATAATTAGATCCCTGTTTACTTAATGCCGTATTCGCAATCGCAAGTCCCTTAGACTGATTGCTTGGTGTTGCTGGCTGACTAGGTGCAGGTGTTGGTGCTGGTGCTGGAGCAGGTTTAGACGCGTTATTATTGGATTGAGATTGATGCTTATTAGTGTTTGTATTTTTATTTGTGTTATTCGAATTATTTGATGTATTGTTCTTAGCTGGTGTTGCTGGCTGACTAGGTGCTACTTGTTGCTGCTGAGCAGGATGATCTTCTACCGCCTGTGTAACGCCTTTTACTTCTGCTAATTTATCAGCCTTTTCAATATCAGCCATGTTTTTAGCAATGACTTCAATATTATCAGTATTCTGATTTAATTGTTGTTGTGAAGCATTTAATGAAGCCTTCTGGCCAGTTACCTTAGCAACTAATTCAGCCTGTTGCTTTGTTGCTGCTTGTTTTTGGACAGCCAATGCTTCTTTTGCAGACTTAAGTGTTGCTTGTTCAGCTTTGAGTTCATTTTCTTTCGCATGAATTTCATTAACTAAGTCATTTTCATAGCTTGTAAGATCGCCTAGAGTAGCAGCTCTAGAGAAGAACTCACCAAATGAAGCTGCCCCAAGTAAATAATCAGCATACATATTTGTATTTAACTGACTCTGTACAGAATATAATCTTGCTTTTAATTCTTCTTTCTTGGTCTTGATTTCATTTTCTGTATTTGTGATAGCTGTTGTAACATAATTAATCTTATTTGTATTATCTGCTATCTGACCATTGATTGTATCTAAAGACTTTACGATTTCATCAACACTCTTCTGTGT
This sequence comes from Sharpea azabuensis DSM 18934, assembly GCF_000702165.1. Taxonomy (GTDB): domain Bacteria; phylum Bacillota_I; class Bacilli_A; order Erysipelotrichales; family Coprobacillaceae; genus Sharpea; species Sharpea azabuensis. The sequence goes on along the minus strand of NZ_JNKU01000048.1, from coordinate 17,557 downwards.
TTCTTCGATTGCCTTTTTTGCATCAGCAATCTGATTTTTTAGATTGGATGATTGATCTTTTAAATAACTATTAAATTCTTTACATGTCTTCTTATTACCTGTACTCAATGATGAAGAAGAACATAATTTATAATACTTAGATTCTTTGCCTGAAAAATCAGTAGCGTTAACGCTAGAAACCTGTGTATATGTAAGCGGAAGAACTAAAGTAGCTGTTAGTAATAATGAAAAAAACTTAGATTTACTCATATAACTCCCTCCCTAATTTATCTTTATTTATCTCAACATATCTCATTTTACATTTTTTTGATACTATCTCAACCCTAATCACCGTATTTATGATATTCACGTGGAAATGTCGAATTATCGTAAGATAATATCAGTAATAAAAGCCTGTGCCAAGCGTATATCCTTAATGCTAGGATGCTTTCTTGCAATACCACCAATAAGCTTCAAAGGGCCAAAGGTATCATAGCCTCTACAATAGTATGTGCCTAAATAAGTACTTTTTGTTTTCAAGATTTCTTCTGCTTCAGCTTCATACTTCTTATAATGGCTACCACATGTATAGACAATAAAAGTTTTCTTATTACTTAGATCTAAATTCTTAATCTGTTTCATTAAAGCATTAGATAACTTATTATAATAGACACCAGATGCAAATCCTAGATAATCATACTGACTAAGATCTGCACTTTTCACATAATTTATTGGTATTAAGTCAAGCTCTACTTCATCTTTCATAGCCTGTAATACCTTTAATGTATTTTCATGATGTACGGATACAAAGATAATACCTATTTTCGACATATGATCACCTTTCTTTATTCACATAATTCTTATTTTACTGCATTTTTCATACTTTTTTCAATTTATTTTCATTTTTTTAAATTTCTACTTGCATTAGCTTTTATACTGCGTTATATTAATTAGGCACTGCGATTGGGGTATAGCCAAGCGGTAAGGCAGCAGACTCTGAATCTGCCATTCGTAGGTTCGAATCCTACTACCCCAGCCATAGAAATTTCAAGATGCTTAGGCATCTTTTTTATTATATTGACTTGATTCATACATTTCGATATACTCTACTTGCGAACATGCTATCCAAGCATAGTGAAAGGACAAGAGATGCTAGCTCTTGTCCTTTCTAACTTTTAACGAGGTCTAGCTCGAGCGATGGTTGAGGATCGCCTTAATCTGTCTGAGACAAATCTTCAGTACTCTTTGAGCAATCAGGGAAATGATTGCTTCAGCGAAGCACTTAGAGATCCAGATGAGCATGCCCATCCAAGCCCCTCCTTTCTCGCCACAAATCGGAGGCGAAGGAAATGCTTCTGTATATTTATTCGTCAGAAAAATGTATTTTACTCATGAAAAGATGACCTTTTCATACAATGAAAATTGCCGAGGGCTATGTCATATTGACTTGGATGTTTCATTAGGATATACTCTACTTGCGAACATGCTGTCCAAGCATAGCGAAAGGACAAGAGATGCAACCTCTTGTCCTTTTTTTGTTAATACATATCAATAATTTGAATCACTGGTTTCTTTTAGATTATTTTTAAGATATGCTCATTATGTTGACTAATAAAATTTAAGGGAATATATTTTGGTTATAGTGTTGGTGATGCATTATTAATAGTTCTCATAAGTACCTCCTCTCTCGCCACTAATATTATTGAGGTCATGGAGATTCTATTATATTTGTGTCACAAAAAGCTGTGAGATGTAAATGCATCTCACAGCTTTCTTTTACTTTGATAAACGCTTCTTGTTGTAGAGAAAGGCACCAAGTGTTACGACAATCACCAAAATGCCTGTCGCCAGGAATGCGAATCCAACTGGTATCAAGAAGAAGTTCTCATGAAGAATACCTTTTGCATCAATGTATTCTACAGATAGTGACTTAATGATAAAGCAGGCAAGCCCTCCAAGCATTAAGAATCCGCCAATAACTGTAGCGATAAGATTCATCTTAGCACTTCTTCCTGTATTACCATCTTCGATTAATTTTTCAGTCATCTTATTCATATTAGTACCTCCAAGTATTAACTGATCCAAGGAGATATGAAATGTCGTTGCAATTTCAATTAGTGTCTCAATATCAGGGAGATTCTTGTTGTTCTCCCAATTTGATATAGCTTGTCTTGTGACATGAAGCTTACTAGCAAGTTGTTCCTGTGTCAGCTTGTTGTCCTTTCTTAATTGTTTGATTGAATCACTGAATTCCATTTCGTTTCCTCCTTGCACTTTCACTATAGAATGGAGGTATGATTTCTACAAGAAAGCGGTCATTGCATAACTGTTTTTATGGCAAGAGTCACTTGCGCAAGCTATAAACGGCGTTTAAAGTCTTGATATCCGAATGTTTTATGAATGATATAGTCGTTGTTGTCTTCAATAACGATATCAGGTAAATTCATGCCATTAAATGTGTTTGTCTTAACCATTGTATAGAGAGCCATATCTTCAAATTCTAGACGATCACCAACATGAAGAGGTTCATCAAAAGAGTAATCTCCAATAATATCACCAGCTAGACATGTTGGTCCTCCTAATCTATAAGTATAGGCTTTTTCTTCAGGTAAACCACTGTTTTTTAAAGGTGGACGATATGGCATCTCAATAACATCGGGCATATGGCATGCTGCTGATGTGTCGAGGATGGCTAATTGTATCTTGTTATAATTTGTTTCTAAGACGGATGTAAGCAATGTTCCTGCGTTAAGTACAAATGCTTCACCTGGTTCAATATAAACATCAACATCATACTCCTCTTGAACATGTTTAATGCATTTGATCAAGACTTCTTTGTCATAATCTTCTCTTGTGATGTGATGACCGCCACCAAAATTGATCCATTTCATTTGATACATGTATTGACCAAACTTTTCTTCAACAGCTTTTAATGTCTTTTCTAAATCATATGCATTCTGTTCACATAAGGTATGAAAATGCAATCCTTCAACATGTGTCAATAACTCAGGTTGAAAGTTCTCAAGCGTAATCCCTAGTCTACTATATGGTGCACATGGGTCATATATGGCATGCCCAACTTGCGTCGAACATTCTGGATTAATTCTTAAGCCAATGCTCTTATGTTTTTCAAGAACACGGCTCTGATATTTTGAAAGCTGAGAGAAAGAGTTAAAAATGATATCATCACAATAGTCAATGATTTCATCTATTTCATCTTCACGATATGCTGGAGAGAAGACATGATTCTCTTTGTTCATTTCTTCCCTGCCCAGTCTTGCTTCAAATAGCCCACTTGCCGTGCATCCATCGACATATTGACCAATAAGTGGATAGAGAGCATACATGGAAAAGCATTTTTGCGCAAGCAGGATTTTACATCCCGTCCTTGCTTTTATTCCATGAAGAATTTCAAGATTATGAATAAGCTTGTCTTTTTGAATAATGAAACATGGTGTACGTAGTTCTGTTTTCTTCATATTAGTCGACCAATACCGGATGATGGTTTTCTTTCTTTGGAAGGCCATATTGATCAAGAGCAGCAATAAATGGATCCGGATCAAACTCTTCAACCGTATAAACACCTGCTTTATTCCATTTCTTCTCTAAAAGCATAAGTGCCCCACACATGGCAGGAACTCCTGTTGTATAAGAGACAGCCTGACTTCCTACTTCCTTATAACACTCTTGATGATCACAAATGTTATAGATATAGTAGCTCTTTTCCTGACCATCTTTCTTACCTGTAAAGATACAGCCAATATTTGTCTTTCCTACTGTACGTTCTCCAAGTGTGGCTGGATCTGGAAGTAGAGCTTTTAAGAATTTAATTGGGACGATCTCTTTGCCTTCAAACATCACTGGACTTGTTGAAAGCATACCAACATCTTCTAAGCATCTCATATGATCAAGATAGCTTTGTCCAAATGTCATGAAGAAACGTATACGCTTTGCTTCAGGAATATTGACATTGAGTGATTCAATTTCCTCATGATGTAGTAAATACATATCTTTTTTACCTACGCCATCAAAGTTATATTCACGTTTGATAGACATGGCTGGAATTTCCACCCATTTATTATTTTCAATATAACTACCTGGGGCTGAGACTTCTCTTAGATTGACTTCTGGGTTGAAATTTGTCGCAAAGGCATAACCATGATCACCACCATTACAATCAAGAATATCAATGGTATCAATTGTATCAAACTCATGCTTTTTCGCATAAGCACAATAAGCCTGCGTTACACCCGGATCAAAACCACAGCCAAGTAATGCCGTTAAGCCAGCCTCTTCAAACTTTTTCTTATAAGCCCATTGCCAGCTGTAATCAAAGTAAGCACTAAAGCCTTTTTCTGTACATCTCTTTTCATAGATAGCACGCCAGCTAGGATCATCCGTATCTTCTGGTTCGTAGTTAGCTGTATCCATATAGTTAACGCCTGCTTCCAGACACGCATCCATAATAGTAAGGTCCTGATAAGGTAAAGCAATATTCATGACTAAATCTGGCTGGTAGCTTTTAATGAGGGCAACAACCTCATCTTTGTTGTCAGCATTGACTTTAGCTGTAGTCATCTTTGTTTTGGTTTTTCCTTCAAGCTTTTCTTTTAAAGCATCACATTTTGAAACTGTTCTTGAAGCAATACAGATATCAGTAAAGACATCATCCACCTGACAACATTTCTGAATTGCTACCTGGGCTACTCCCCCGCAACCAATAACTAATACTCTACTCATTTTCTTCTTCTCCTTTTGATAATTCTAATAATGATTCTCTTACTAACTTACAAACTAATGCCGTTGAAGCGCCACTCGCATCCAGCATGGGGCTTAATTCATTCATATCCATCCCGACAATATCAAGCTGGCTGATAACTGTATGAATAGCTTGTTGGAGTTCTTTAAATGTGACCCCACCATATTCAGGTGTACCTGTTCCTGGGAAGTATGATGGATCTAATACGTCTAAATCAATTGTAAAATAAATCTTCTTACCCTTTAAGCTTTCCACAACTTCCTCTAAGCCATCAAAACTAAACTTATGAAGATCACAATGTTCTTTCGCAAATAAGAATTCCTCACGCATCCCACTTCTTATTCCAAACTGATGAATCTTATGATCTCCCACTAACTCATAACAACGACGAATAACGCAGGCATGGGACAACTTGACACCAAGATAATCATCACGTAAATCCGTATGCGCATCAAAATGGATAATCTCTACATCAGGATATTGTTCAAAGATTGCTTTGAAAGCTCCTAATGTCACTAAATGCTCTCCTCCAATCATCAAAGGCAACTTGCCATCTTGGATGATTGTTTTTGTTCGTTCATAGATGGACTGTAATGCCATCTCATTACTACCCATTGGTAATTCAATATCACCACTGTCAAAATAATAGTGATAGTCTTCAAGATCCTTATCAAGATAGGGACTATAGGTTTCAATACCATAAGATTCATTACGAATGGCATTGCTCGCAAAACGTGTACCCGGGCGATAGGATGTTGTCGAATCGAAAGGTGCTCCAAAGAGGACAATTCTGGCATCTTCATATTCACAATCACAACCTATAAATGTTACAACATTCTTATTCAACATCTTTCAACAACTCCTCTACATAAACTGGTAAGGCAAAAATACCTTTATGCAATCTTGTTGCATAATATCTTGTAGGAATATCTAACGCATTCCATGCTTCCTCTTTAATATCATCTAAAGGATGATAAGCCTTACTCGCAAAACCAAATAACCAATGTCCTGATGGATAGGAAGGAATAAATCCTTGATAGACCTTTACAATAGGAAATGACTGAACAATTTTCTGATGCATTCTTTGTACCATAAAGGCTTCATCACGATAAAAGGGACTTTCATGCTGATTAATCATAATACCATCATCATGTAATGCCTTATGACATAGCCCATAGAACTCCCTCGTAAATAGGCCTTCCCCCGCTCCATAAGGATTAGGTGAATCAATAATAATCAGATCATACTCATCATCAAGAGAACGAATAAAACGAACACCATCCTCGTGATATATATGCACCTTTTCATGATCAAGAGAACTCGCCATCTCAGGTAAGTACTTCTTGCAAACATCTACTAAGAGCGGATCAATTTCAACTACATCAATAATATCAATAGAATCATACTTCATCAGTTCACGCACAACACCGCCATCTCCGCCACCAATAACAAGCACTTCTTTAATATTGGGATTAACAGCCATAGCCACATGTACTAGGAGTTCATGATAAATAAATTCATCTTTTTCTGTTAACATGATATCTCCATCTACAACCAATATTTTCCCAAACTCTCTTGTTTGAAGAACATCAATATGTTGTTCGGATGATTGCTGGCTAAAGAGCTGCTCTTCTACTTTGATAGAAAGCTTAACAGTATCCGTATGTTCGTCATTGAACCATAAATCCATTATTCTTCTCTCCCTTTGATGACATTCAGTTCATTAATATATGGATCAACAGGGCCTGTAATAGAGCAGCCCTTGTCTTTTGCATAGGTAATATAGTCAATTATTTCCTCGGTAATAAGTTCACCAGGTGCTAAGATTGGTATTCCTGGAGGATAACACATGACAAATTCACTGCAGACTTTACCGACTGTTTCTTGAATTGGTAGTGATTCTTTTTGGGCATAGAATGAATCCTGAGGGGACATGATGACTTTGGGATTGATATATTCATTGGACATCAAGCCAGTACGATCTTTTGAATAACGACGCTTGATATCGGCAAGAGCAGTCACTAGGCGTTCAATATCCTGTTTGCGGTCACCAACCGAAATGTAAGCAAGTATATTGCCTAAATCACCAAACTCTATTTGAATATCATATTCATCTCTTAAGATGTCATATACTTCAATGCCAGCTAGTCCAATATCAAGAGTATTGATGGATAGCTTTGTGACATCGAAATCATAAATACTATTCTTGTTGATAAGTTCTGGACCAAAGGCATAATAACCACCAATACGATTGATTTCATTTCTTGCATAACTTGCAAGATATTCCACTCTATCAAAAGCTTCCTGACCACGCAGGGCAAGATTACGTCGAGAAATATCCAAAGATGATAGTAGTAAATAGCTAGCACTTGTTGTTTGTGTGAGGTTAATGATCTGTCGCACATAACCTTTATTCATATTTTCCCCAATCAACAAGAAAGAGCTTTGTGTTAAACTACCACCGGACTTATGCATACTGACGGATGCCATATCAGCTTTTGCTTTCATAGCTGTAATAGGCATATTCTTGCCAAAATAGAAATGTGTCCCATGTGCTTCATCAACCAATACTTTCATGCCATGTTTATGTCCAATTTTGACAATATCCTCCAAGGCAGAACATATGCCATAGTATGTAGGATTATTTACTAAGATTGCCTTTGCATCAGGATTCTTTTCGATGGCACTTTTAACATCTTCAATTTCCATTCCTAACGATATGCCAAGTTCATGATCTATTTTTGGATTCACATAAACTGGAATAGCCCCACAGAGTACCAGGGCATTAATAGCACTACGATGCACATTTCTAGGTAGAATAATCTTATCGCCCTGTTTACAGCAACTTAAGATCATTGTCTGAACAGCACTTGTTGTTCCACCAACCATCAAGAAAGCATAATAAGCGCCAAAAGCATCAGCCGCCAATTCTTCAGCTTCCTTAATAACAGATACAGGATGGCATAGATTATCAAGTGGCTTCATAGAATTCACATCAATACCAACACACTTCTCTCCAAGCAACTCCACTAACTCAGGGTTGCCTCTTCCCCTTTTGTGTCCTGGCACATCAAAGGGCACAATACGCATCTTACGAAACTTTTCCAATGCTTCATAAATAGGTGCTTTACTTTGATTCATTTCGACTCTCCTTTACACAAAAAAACACAAGCATGCATGCATACTTGCGCTCAATCATTCGTATAAACAATAAGCCTAAATGGATATAAAAAGATATACGAAATATTAAACAGAATGGCAGGAGTCTATATAGCAAATATTTTAGCTTTTAATACTCAATTGACCGTTTCACAAGTTGCGTGCAATGCACAAAATAGTTATAAAGTAACCAACTTATAAAATTCGAGCTTTTAACTCAATCAACCATGATCATTGATAAAGCCCTTATCACTTTATCGATCATTAAAATATTCGCATGGTAAGCCATTGTGTTTCTATCGTATCTATTTCTACCACACAAGATGAGTATATTGGAATACGACAAATAAATCAATATATTTTTGAAAAAGCTAAAAAGAGCACCGAAGTGCTCATTTATTATGCTTTTTTGAGAAGTGGTTTTAAGGCAAAAACTACTTGATATGTTTGTGTTGGGAAGGCAAAGATCATTGATGCTAAATCTAGTGCTGTCATCTTTTTATTAATGATTAAAGTGATGAAGTCTAAGATTGTTGCTGCTTCACTACTATAGATAGCTGCACCAACGAGATAGCCTTCCTTATCAAGGATAAATGTATAGTGTGCTTCTTTTTCTCTATTATTCACCCATTCATTTGATACACCAAATGGGATACGTTCTACTCGATAGAGTTCAGGATGAGCTTCTGCTTCATCAACTGTAACACCTACCTGAGCAATTCTAGGTAGAGTGAAGACGAGATTTGGAATAGCTGGGTATGTAATTGGATTTGGATTCATGCCAAGAATATGATAGGCAATATAGTTCGATTCAAATTCAGCAGTTGGTGTAAGCTTAGGAATACGTTTATCAACAACATCCCCACTTGCATAGATATTCCCTACACTTGTCTGCATATATTCATTGACAACAATACCTCTTCTAGAAGCTTCAATACCTAATGCTTCTAAGCCTAAATTTTCGACATTAGCTACTCGTCCTGTTCCTTCAACGATATAATCCGCAATAAATGTCTGATCCTGTGTATATACGATGTAACCTGCATCAGTCTTTTCAACTTTTTGAACACTCTGGTTAAAGCTAAATGTTGCACCTAAGTCCTCCATTTTCTTGACCATCATGTTGACGTAATCACTTGGATACTGAGCTAAAGCTCTAGGGGCAAAGTCAATAACTGTGACTTTCTTGCCTAAAGCTAATGCCATTGATGCAAATTCCATACTAATGACACCTGCTCCGACAAATAATAATGATTCCGGCATTTCATCTAAGTCTAGGAAATCTTTACTATGATGCATATATTTTGCACCTTCAATTGGTAAAGAAGAATCTCTTGCGCCAGTACCAATAACGATATATTCAGCTGTATAATTCTTTCCATCAACATTAACAGTATGGGCATCAGTAAGTGTGCCATGTCCCTTAAGCACTTCAATACCATATTTCTCAAATGCCTGTCCTAGTAATGGACTAAATGCCCCGATAAGTTTCTTCTTATAGGCCATTAAGTTCTTCCAGTTAATATCAGGTGTCTGCATTCCTAAATCATTATAACGTGCAAAACCTTCCTGATAGACAAAAGGTCCATCTAAGAGAATCTTGGCATCACAGCCATAGTTTGTACAAGTACCACCATTCTTATCTTCTTCAATCATGGCCACTTTCTTACCAGCCATCTTTAAAGCAATTGCACCATGGTTGCAGGCATGACCACTACCAATAAATAAAACATCATAATCGTAACTACGCATTCTTGAATCCTCCTTATATTTTGTGTAATTATATTGTGTACAATTTATATAATAGACATATTTATATAAATGTCAATGACAACACATAAAAAGTGCATCAAAATGCACTTTCAAACTAATATTTCTTATTCAGATAGAAATAAGCAACACTATACACCAATAACACAAAACAAACACTCATCAAAAGAAAGTTCGCAAGAAAATCTTGTCTAAATATATAAGCAACCAAGCCACCAACTGCATAGACAATAATCATGATATATCCTGCTAAAGCCCATGAACGCATTCTCACATACCTACATCTCTCATCCTTCAAAGCAAGATCATATTCCTCTTTATATTGAGGATCTTTAATATAGCGTAATTGTTTCAGGAAGAAGAGAATACCTACTCCAATAAAACCACTGCCAATGCCTACAAATCGATCACCATGCAATACGCCCGCATAACTTAATATAGAAATAATCAACCCAGCACCTATTAAAATCATACATACAATAATCTTTCGATCATACTTCATTTTCATTCTCTCCTTCATCAAATATAAATACATCTTCAATATGCATTCCAAACAATACCGCAATCTTATGTGCCAACATAATGGACGGATTATACCTACCATTTTCTAATGAACTAATGGTTTGTCTAGAGACGCCTAACATCTTTCCTAATTCATCCTGTCTGATACCTTTTATTTTTCGAATCTCCTCAATTCTATTCTTCATTGCACACCTCTATGTAAAGCTTACTTTACATATATATTAGAATATTTATGATATATTGTCAAGCGTGCTTTACATTTATTGCTTATTTTATATCTAATTAGATATATTATTAATGTTTTTTTAATAAATTATGGCGTTTTTATGGTATTATTTTGAAATCATGATATTATTGTGTTTGTAATTTAAGAAAATCTTAAGAATTTAGCCAAAGAACTATCAGAGGTGAACTATTATGAAATTCCTATTTATATCAAAAACAAAAGCAAAACAGCTTGTCTTTCCTTTCGTACTTGTTGCAGGATCTTTAGCTGCTGTCGGCTTTGCAGGTGCTGACCGAGAAGCTCCTGTCATTAAAACAAAAGAACTTACAGTAGCCTATGGCTCTATCGTAACAGCTAGTGATATCAAGGTTACTGACAACAAGACACCTAAAAATCGTCTTAAAGTCACTATTGCGAATACAAACAATTCACTGACAGGTGTTGGTACCTATACTATTCCTGTAACAGCTACTGATGCTGCCAATAATACGGCTGAAAAGACAATCACAGTGCATGTGAAAGATATGAAGGCTCCTAAGCTTTCTGTTGCTTCCAACTATAAAGGTACTGGTAATGAAAAGAAGCCTATCGATATCACTGCTGGCTCAACAATTAATCCTTTAGACTATGTTACTGCAAAAGATGATGTTGATGGTGATGTTTCTCCATTCATTACTGCATCTAATACATTAAATACAAGCCAAATTGGTGTACAGAAAGTTACTTATACAGTTGATGATGAAGCAGGTAATACTTCTACAAAAGATGTTTATTTCAATGTCTTAGATAATGTTGCTCCTATTATTACACAAAAGAATAATATTGTTGATTGTGGTTCTCAGTTTGATCTTAATACGTACTTTGAAGGAAAAGATAACTTCTCAACAGCTACTCTTACTTCAGATACAACAATCAATACAACACAATTAGGTGTACAAACAATCAATGTCACTGCTACAGATGAAGCAGGCAATAAGACTCAGGGTACATACAATGTCGAAGTCAAAGACATTACTGCCCCTACTCTTAATCTTACTACAACAGAAGTTAAAGCCATGGTTGGTGATAGCTTTAATGCTTTAAGCTATGTTGCTAGTGCAACAGATACAAAAGATGGTGATTTAAAAGCCAATGTCAAAGCTACTTTACCAAATATGAATTCTATTGGAACACAAACAGTAACATATACAGTTAGTGATGCAGCTGGTAATCAGACCCAGGCACAACTTAATGTCATTGTTAGAAATCCTGAAATTGTAAAAGCAGAAAACTGGAGAGGGCCAAGATTAAATAGAAGTGCTGGTTCTATTACTGGACCTAGTGGTAAAGAAACATATTACAACCTCAATATGTCCGGTGTTGTCAGAAACATGCAAAGACGTGGTTATAATGCACAATATTGGGTAAGAGGTGATGGTGTAAAGATGTATGGTGATTATGTGATGGTTGCAGCTAACTTAGGGTTAAGACCATATGGTACAATTGTTGCTACATCACTTGGTGCTGGTATTGTTGTGGATACTGGTACTTTCGCTTCAAGCAATCGCACACAATTAGATATCGCTGTCGCATGGTAAAAGGTCTGGAATAATCCAGACTTTTTTCTTTATATTGGATTCATAGAAAATATAATTCTTTTTAAATAGATAAGTAAACATATAAAATAAAAAGTTAAAGTAGTTTTAATCTACCTTAACTTCTATTTGAAACGAATTTTAACTTAATTCGTGAATATACATGGTGGAGGTGAGGGGAATCGAACCCCTGTCCAAAAGTCGTCCCATATTAAGCATCTACAGTTTATCTTGTCGAATAGATTTAAGTAAGCTACGATCCACAAGCAGTCTTTCACTTACCGATTCTCTGTATTTTCGAGGTTCTAGTCGAGACATCCCAGTTCCCTTATCCCACTAGGTTATGTTACTAGACAGCATGATTGTGAGAGCTCATGCGCTAGCATTTCGCGAGTCTAACGTCGACTACTAAGCGAAAGCGTAATTAGTTCTGTTTCCAGATATTTGTTTTGAGGTTTAACGTCTCCCGACGACTGCAACCTAATTCAAACTGACCCCTGTCGAATCCAAGAACACCCCCGGATTACAGGCATCATCTTCTGATGCCCTTTTAGTATATAGCCTTATTTCATGAAAATCAATCTTTAGTAACGGTTCTTCATGGCTTTATCAATATCACGCTGCATTGCCTTTTCTTTAAGATCATTACGCTTATCATAAAGCTTTTTACCTTTTACTAATGATACTTCAATCTTAAGTTTTGAACTATTTCCAAAATAGAGCTTTGTAGGAACAAGGGTTAACCCTTGTTCCATAATAGCTTTAGAAAGCTTATTAATTTCTTTTTTATGGAGAAGGAGTTTACGTTCTCTACGACTATCAACATTAAACATATTTCCTTGTTCATAAGGAGCAATATGCATATTGACAACAAAAGCTTCTCCATTCTTTATACGTACATAGCTATCTTTAAGATTAGCTGAACCTTTACGTACTGATTTAATCTCTGTTCCTTTTAATTCAATACCTGCTTCATAGGATTCAAGTATGAAGTAGTCATGATAAGCTTTTTTATTCTGTGCAACAATTTTCATCGCTTACCACCCCTTCTTCTTGCACGTGTATGTGTTCTTTGTCCACGATGTTCTTTATGTTTTCTTGATGTTGGATGTGCTATTGAAGAGTGCTTAGCACGTCTAGGTTTTCTAGATTTTGCATAGTTATTCGCATCGACAAAGTCAACCTGCTTCTCAAGCTTGTTAGCATCTTTGACAATAACTTCGACAGTATCTGAAAGACGATACATCTTGCGTGTTCTCTGTCCTATCAACATTAACTGCTTTTCATCATAAATATAATAATCATCAGCTAAGTCAGTAATATGAACTAAACCTTCAATAGTATTAGGAAGTTCAACAAAGAAACCAAAAGAAGTGACTGAAGAAATAATTCCCTTAAACTTCTCTCCAATATGATAACTCATATATTCAGCTTTCTTCATATCATCAACATCATATTCCGTATCAACAGCACGCTTTTCACAATCACTTGAACTATCAGCTAACTGAGGGACAACCTCAGCAAAATGTTCAATATTGCTGTAGTTTTCATTAAAGAGATAATTGCGAATAAGACGATGAACAAGTAAATCAGGATATCTTCTAATTGGCGATGTGAAATGTGTATAGTATTCATCAGCTAGACCAAAGTGTCCTAGGCATAATTCTGAATATCTTGCTTTCTGCATACTGCGTAAGAGTAATGTAGAAATAACAGGATGTTCTGGTTTGCCCTTACTCTTAGTGATGATCTTGGCGAGTTCTTTTGGCTTAATGTCATCAAGAGAGCCATGAATGTTATAACCTAGAGGTTTCGCAATCGCTAAGAACTGCTCAAGCTTGTTTTTCTTTGGAGTTTCATGGACACGGTAAATAAATGGAACATCAAGCCATTTAAAGTGTTCAGCAACTGTTTCATTAGCTGCTAACATGAATGATTCAATCATACGGTCTGATTCACCACGTACTCTTAATTGAACATCAATAGGTTTACCCTTCTCATCAACAATAATCTTGGCTTCATCCGTATCAAAATCAATAGCCCCTCGAATATTTCTAGCTCTTGTAAGAATATCCGATAATTCCTTCATTGTCTCAAAGAGTTCTACAGAATCCGCATATTTCTTGCGCATTTCCTGATCACCATCAAGTATCTTATTGACATTAGTATATGTCATACGATGTGTTGAATGAATGACTGTTGGCAAGATACGATGATCGACAACCTGACCTTTCTGATCGATTTCCATAAAGCATGAAATTGTATAACGATCCACCCCTTCATTAAGGGAACAAATACCATTAGAGAGCTTATGTGGAAGCATAGGAATAACACGGTCTACAAGATAGACAGAAGTGCCTCGATCAACAGCTTCAAGATCCAATGGTGTGCCTTCTTCAACATAGTAAGAAACATCTGCAATATGAACACCCAATTCATAATGCTTATTCTCTAACTTACGTAATGAAATGGCATCATCCAAGTCCTTTGCTTCATCACCATCAATAGTGACAATAAGCATATCACGTAAATCCGTTCTTCCCTTCATGCCAGCAGGATCAATTTCATCAGGAATATTCTCCACCTGCTGATAGACTTCTTCAGGGAAGTCGATATGAATACCATGATCATAAACAATCGAAAGAATATCTACACCTGGATCATTCTTATGACCGATGATTTCAACAATATCCCCTCTTAAAGGCTTATAGCTTGTTATATGAACAATAACTTTATGACCAGGCATAGCACCTTTAATATGGGCATCATTAATACGAATTTGTCCTATTCTTGAATCATCTGCATTAACATAAGTCTTGCCCTTTAGCTTCACAACTAAGCCTACAACATCTTTAATATTATGTTCTAAGACTCTTACAATACTTGCTTCATCACTGTGAGGATCATCATTGAGTTTATGAATGATGACTGTATCACCATTTAATGCCCCATTGACAAGATTGGAACGTACAAAGAATTCCTTGTCTTCCGCAACCTTAACAAAACCAAAACCTTTCTTATTGAGCTGTAATATACCTTTAAAATAACCTAATGATTCAGGTGTAAAGTATTGATTAAACTGATCTCTAACGATCTCACCATCATCTTCCAATTGATTCAAAAGTTTCATGAAATTTGCAAAGTCTTCACTTTTAATCTTAAAGATACGTGTGAGATCTTGTATTGTTCGTTCATGATTATGATCATCAGATAATAATCTTAATATTTCTTCTCTCATTTTCTTACCTTTCTAGATACTTTATTATAATGCCTACTTTTCAATATTATAGTTCACTCATGTTATATCTTTCTAAAGATTCCCATAAGAAAAAATAGAGCACTTAGTGCCCTATTTCTATGAACCCATTCTAATCAAGATTGCAATCACAAAGAATGCAATACCTAAGCCAATCGTTAATCTTGTAAGAACAAGATCAGCACCTCTCTCTTTTTGTTGAGCAAACAAGTTAGAGCTCTGACCTGTTAATGCATTAACGATACCGTCTGTTTTTCCTGATTGTAATAGACATACAATAATAAGGGCTATTGATACAATTAATAATATTGTTTCTAACATATCAATATAACCTCCTCTTTTCTCTTCTACGCTTGTTCATATTATCATAAAGTATGCCATATTACAACATTTTTCCATTTTCTATTGACATCCATCAATGCCGCAGCTCTCTCCTTCAACAACAATCTTCTCTTCTGCTATAATTTGTTTTAGAACATCTTTCATTTGTGCCTTAGGCAGTGCTCCCGGAACAGCATACTTATTCGCAAAAACAAAGTATGGTACAGCAGTAACATTATATTGTGTTGCTAGGTTTTCTTCTAAGCGCACATCTTTCGCATAAGCATCTGTTTGTATAATAGAATTAACATCTTCTTCACTCAAACCATATTCTAATGCAATATGCTTTAATGTTTCTAAATCAGACATCATTGTATGTTCTTCAAACATCGCTTTAAATATTCGCGCAATAAACTGATTAGCCTTATTCAAGGGTAATTTCTCCTGGGCAAGCTTTGTAAGTCTATGGGCGTCAAATGTTGATGTATAACGGGCATTTGCATAATCTAAGACAATACCTGCTTCCCTTCCCATATCTTCAATCTTCTTTATTTCAGCACTTGCTTTTTCTCTTGATACACCATACTTTTTAGCAACTAAGTTTGTTGTATCTCCCATATATGTTTTAGGAGCACTTGGATCAAGCTCGAACGATAGCATTTGTAATTCTACCTGTTCTTCTAGCCCAAGTTCTTTAATGGCTGCTTCTAAGTTACTTTTACCAATAAAACAAAATGGGCATGCATAATCAGACCAGTAGTTAATAGATATTTTATTCATCTTCTATACCTCTTTTCATCTATACACTATCATTGTATTGTGCACAATACAAATAAAGTGCAATGAAAAACAGCTACCAGTATTCTCCAGTAGTTGTTTACTTAAATCTTATAATAAGGTGCCAATATAATACTGTGCCACATTCATAACCCCTGCTAGCACCATGACCAGTACAGGATCCATTTTATATTTCATCAGCATGACCATGCATATAATGAATATGACGATCATCTGATATTTGATATTCTTTATGATTATTAGTCCTGATTCACCAAAGAATGCCGTGATGAGAATAGAAACACCAGCCGTGGCAATCAGTGATACGACGGCAGGTCGCAGCATCTTCAGTATTTCCTGCAGTAATGATAAGTTCCGGTATTTCAGGTAGAAATGAGAAATGACCGTTACCAACAGTATTGATGGCAGGATGCACCCTATCGTTGCAACAATAGCCCCTGGTATTCCTGCAATCTTTATGCCTACAAACGTTGCTGAATTCACTGCAATTGGTCCTGGCGTCATCTGCGAAATGGATATCAGATCAGTAAATTCACTTACTGTCAGCCAGTGATGCACATTGATCACTTGTTCCTGAATGAGGGGCATGGATGCATAGCCTCCGCCAAAACTCAGAGCGCCTACCTGCAGGAAGCTGATGAAAAGCTGTAATAAAGTCATGACTGCTCGCTTCCTTTCGTCTTGATGAAGGCACTTATTAGTCCAATGCCGATGCATGATAAGATGACAATGACAATATTGACATTAAAAATATAATTAGCTACGAATGATCCAACCATAATGACAGGATAAATGATTGTCTTTTCCTTCAAGATTCCAGCTCCCATCTCAAAGCATACCGATGCAATGACAGCACCAACGCCTGCCTGCATTCCTTGCAGCATCAAGGCTACGACTGTATTCGTTTTGATGATTTCATAGATGACAGAAATTAGAGAGATGATTGTAAAGGGAGGAATGATTGTCCCGATCACAGCCACAAAGACACCAAGGAGTCCAGCAATTTTATATCCAACGACAATGGCTCCATTGACTGCAATAGCACCAGGTGCAGACTGCGCAATGGCAATGAGATCAAGCATTTCATCTTCTTCAATCCAATGTAACTGCCCGACGAATTTCTTTCTCATCAGCGTAACAATGACATAACCGCCACCAAAGGTAAATGCACTTAAATACAATGTTGAAAGAAA
>NZ_JNKU01000047.1 GCF_000702165.1 Sharpea azabuensis DSM 18934 | reverse complement strand
TCCAGATACAGAATACTTTGGCGGAATTTCAATCAGCATATGAATATGATCAACGCATACTTCCGCTTCAAGAATGTTGATTCCCTTCCATTCGCATAGCTGTCTCAGTATTTGTCCAATTTCAATTCTTCGAGCATCATAAAATGATTTTCTTCTATATTTTGGTGCAAAAACCACATGATATTTACAATTCCACTTAGTGTGTGATAGACTGTGTAAGTCATCGTTATATGACATATAAATGCCCTCCTTCTATTTTGTATTGCAGTTGGAAGCCGCAGTACAATTATAGTACGAGGGCACTTTCTTTACCACTCCGCTAAAGCTTGAATGGACCCCCAGACAATCTGGGGGTTTTTATGTTTACACAAAAAACAAGGAAGTATACTTCCTTGTCCTAGTCTAAATCAAGATATAAGTCCTTGAGATATACGCCTGTATTAATAAGATTCTTAAAGCTTTCAACAACTGTTTCTTTGTCTTCCTTATAGGTTACACCAAACCATTTATCCTTTGTTTCAATGACTTTAACAGTAATCTTATGTGCTTCCAAGAGTTCACCAATATATGTTGGGATGAGGTATTCACCCTTGATTGGATCATCATTTGTCTTTAAGAATTCGACAAAGCCTTCTTCAAGCATGTCCATGAATTCTGGTGTTAAGGCCCACATATTCATAGAACAATAGCTATTTGGATCTAATTCTTTGCCATCACTTTCTGCACCATTTGCGATCTTGGCAATATTCTTTGTTTCATGAACATCTGTCAGATAGCCATTGGCATCAATTTCACACAAGCCTCTAGTAACAACACCATTGTCTGATAATGTGTTCTTAAGAATAAAGCCTGCCATTGCGAAGTCCTTTGGTCCATGTTCTTCTAAGAGGAAATCATGAAGCTTGACAAAGGCATCTTTGCCATAATAGTCGTCAGCATTGATGACAACGAAAGGTTCATTGATCAGGCCTTTCGCTGCAAGGACAGCCTGGCCTGTACCCCAAGGCTTGCTGCGTCCTTCTGGCACGCTAAAGCCAGCTGGCAAGTCTTCAAGACTCTGGAAACAATAAGCTACTTCTACATTGTTGCGTTTTGCGACTTCTTCAATACGATTACCGATTCTTTCTTTGAAATCATTTTCAATATCTTTTCTGATGATAAAGACTATCTTGTTGAAGCCTGCTTCAATCGCATCATGAATCGAATAGTCCATAATGATTTCATCATGCATGCCGACTGGTTCTAATTGCTTGATGCCTCCACCAAATCTTGAGCCAATACCGGCTGCCATAATTACAAGTGCACTTTTCATAATATCTATCTTCCCTTCAATATCACGTTACTTTCATAATACACGAATTATGGCTCTATTACCATATAAATTACATTAATCCGCTTTTTTCAGGCTTAATCCATCATGGAATGCCTTTCCTACAACAGGTCCAATGACACGATAACTCATTGAGGCAATATCAAAGATAATTGGCTTCAGCTTGTCATAATCCACCTTGCCATCAGTTAGAATTGCTTCATCAGCCTGCTCACTGACAATCTTGCCAACAAGGATACCTGTTTCATCATCATAAGAAGTGACAAGACATTCTAATGTCAGTGGATATTCTTCTATAATAGGTGCATTGACATGAGCACTCTTATGAACATGAACGCCTGCTTTTTCTATTTTATTGACCCTATTGCCGGTTTCAACACCAAAATAATCTGAGATTGTAACCGTTTCAGCAGTTCCAAAGGCGACTGTGAAAGCGCCTGTTGTCTTGAGATTCTTTGTTGTTTTATGTTTGCCTAGAAAGAATGTCACTTCGCCATAGTCTGACTGTGATCCCCAGGCGGCATTCATGGCATTGGCCTGGCCATTTTCATCATATGTTCCAATAATATAGACACCCTCAGGTGCGATTGTTGCTTTTTTTGCTGGAATTTCCATAATTCTACCTTCTTTCTTCATTCATCAAAAAAGACGAGACCATGCTCGCCTTATCTATTATTTTTTGAAATCTTCAATAGCTTTCAATGCATCACTAAGAACTTTTTCACCATCCATGCGGCCATATGAACGCATGTCGATATTTTGAACTGGCATCTTGCCATCTACAAGTTCCTTAACTGACTTTTCAGCATATCTGATCTGTGGGCCAAGCAAGATAATATCTGCATCTAAATGATCCTTTGCTTCAGAAACTGGATTTGCCCAGATTTCTACATCTAATCCTTTTGCAGCAGCTGCTTTTTCCATCTTCGTTACAAGCAAGCTTGTAGACATGCCTGCTGCACAACATAGCATAATCTTCATCTTCTACTAATCTCCTTTTGTTACTTTTATTGTAAAACAATTTGAAAAAAATGCAATCGTTTTCAATATTGGTCATTTTTAATCAGTGAAATTATGCCATCAAAACAATCAAAAAATCATTTTAAATAGTAGTAATTTAGATCGATACGTTCTTTCGAAATGCCCTGAATTTTAAAGTTATCGCCTATTTGCCACATGTCCGGTGTGAAGGTTTGGTTATTAAGTGTAATCGTTGGCTTTGTGCCAACATAACCATAGCGGGCATACCATTTGTGTTTGATTGAAGCAAAGTAGGCATTGGAAAGATAGGTTTCATAATAGGACTTATTGGCATAGATACCAACATTCTTATAGCCGGCTTTGGCTAATACGTCAAAGAATTCACGGGCAAGTGACTCAACATAGGCAATCTTGATGACTTCAGGAACATTGCCATAAAGCGTATCACTTTCTAGATCAAGATAGATAGGATATTGCAATGATTCACTTGTCAGCTTGTTTTCTTTTAAGAGCTTGACAAAGGCATTGGCCTGATCAAGGACTTCCTGGTCGGTGATCAGTGTCTTGTTGTCTTTGGAAGAGAGATACCAATAGAGTCCAAGATCAATCTTGTCCTTCTGACATTCCTTGATGAAGTGACTGAAGTTCTTCTCTGTTGAATAGCCATGTCCAGCCCGGACAATCGCAAAGTTTGTCCCGGCCTTCTTCAAGACGTCTGCTTCAATCTTGCCCTGATAGCTTGATAAATCAACGCCCACCTTGACATTATTGGGATTGGTTACCTGCGTCTTGATATCATAGCCATATGTTTTCTTATTGTATTTACCTGTGACACGAATAGTTGTTGTACCCTTTCCTGTTGGGACAACCAAGACATAACGTTTATTACCTACAAGATAGCTGACAATCTGACAAATGGCTGTATTTTTAGAATCTACTGAGGTAATGGTCATTTGATTGTAGATGGGGTCAGTGACGATTTTATTGACTGCCGATGTTTCCCCTACAACAGCTTTAATTGAATATGTGGCCGTTGGCTTTGTTTTAAAGATGGCTGGAATCTGGAGTGTTGTCTCTTTCTTCTCTTCTTGCTTTGTCTTCTGGAAGCTAAGGACAACTGTAATAACAACAGCCACAGCCACAAATAAAATGCCAAGCTTCTTAAACTTTTCTTTCATCATTATTCACCTTCTGACATATAAACATGCCCGCATCCTTCGTAATATGGAAGGACTTTGTCTTTGCGAGCTTACGATCGAGGAATTTACGGAATTCATCATACTTCTTAGAAATATATTCACCCTGATTGCCATGGCAGGAAAGAATATAGTTTGAGAGGTCATCCCTATTTGTGACCTCAAGGGCATCTTCATGGCGCAACAATTCTACCCTGGCGAAAAAGCGAGAAAGAAGCTGTTCGCCATTTTCTAGGCCAAAGATATCGTAGAGATTGATATTAGAGAGGGTGATGCGGGTATCAAACTCCTTGACAAGGTCAGTGATCTCATGCATATGCTTCTGGCCATAGCTTGAGGCATAAAAAACACCATCCGGCTTTAAGACGCGATAGATTTCACTAAGCGCTGTGGGTAAGTCCTTGATATAGAAGAGAACATGATTGGCAATCACGACATCAAAGGTGGCATCATCATAAGGAATATCTTCGACATCGAAGCAGGCATAACGCATATTGGCAACATGTTCAAGATTTTCTTTAGCGTCATTGACCATTCCCTCGGAAATATCGGACAAGGTGATGGATGCATCTGGAATGGCAGCGGCATTCTTTTTCCACAGCTCCCCATTGCCACATCCCACTTCCAAAACCTTCATCCCATTCTCTAAATGATATTGGCGAAAGAGCCAGGAAAACCATGTCTCCTGATTAACGGAATAGCGCTCATGTAAACGAATACGAATTTCTAAGTTGGAGGAATCACGGTATTGTTCCACAACAGAATCATTCATGCTTGTCATCTTGATGAGCTTGATCAGCTGGTTCCAGTCAATATCCTGCTTATCACTTAAGACATTCTTTGTTTCTTCAATGGCACTCTGGATGGCTAACAGATGGTTGATTTTGCCTTCAATGAGCGTTGATTGCAGTTCTAAGGATTGCATTAATGAATTGACATCATCATTGAGTGTCATCGAAAAGATCTCTTCTAAAGAGAAGCCAAGCTGTTTAAGTGAAAGGATTTGCTGGAGCTTGACAAAATCTTTATCGGTATAGAGACGATAGCCATTTTCGGCAATCATCGTTGGCTTCAACAAGCCCTGCTTGTCATACCAGCGAATGGTACGGATGGAGACATTGGCCATTTTCGCAAACTCTCCTGTTTTATAGTAACGCATGCATCTTCCTCCTAACGTCCTCATTATATCATTAAGAAGATAAATAGAGAATGTACTATAGGATAATCCTATTGTATACTCAATAATATAAAGATAAGCGAAAAAAGAAAATACAAGTTATAATAGGGAATAGTTTGAGATAAGGAGTATGGTCATGAAAATAATCGATATATTAAATCAAGATAAAATAACACTATCCTTTGAAGTCTTTCCACCAAAGCTGACAAAGAATTATGATGATGTGGCTTTTAAGGCCAAGGAAATTGCCAAGTTGCATCCTGATTTTATGAGTGTTACTTATGGTGCTGGCGGTGGCACAAGTGAATATACTTTAAATATTGCCAAAGAGATTAAAGAGAAGGAGAATGTTGAAGTCATGGCACATTTAACCTGTGTCTCTTCTTCAAAAGAACATGTGCATAATATGATTCATCGTTTAAAAGAGAATCATATTGAAAATATTATGGCTTTACGTGGAGATATTCCTTCTGGTGGATCTAAATTTCATGATTACCAGCATGCCTCAGAACTCATTAAGGAGATTAAGGCAAGTGGTGATTTTTGTATTGGTGCTGCCTGTTATCCGGAAGGTCATCCTGAAGCTGGTAATAAAGATACGGATATTAAGAACTTAAAGAAAAAGGTTGATGCCGGAGCTGACTTTTTGACAACCCAGATGTTCTTCGACAACAATGTCTTCTACAACTTCCTTTTTAGAGCACGTGAAGCTGGCATTGATGTTCCTATTGTTGCTGGCATCATGCCTATTACCCGTGGTCTTCAGGTGAAGCGGGCAAGAGAGCTTTCCAACTGTTCAATGCCTCAGCGCTTTATTTCCATGGTCGATAAGTTTGGTGATAATGATGAAGCAATGAAACAGGCAGGGATCATTTATGCATCTGAACAGATTATTGATTTGATTGCTTCTGGGATTAAACATATTCATGTCTATTCAATGAACAAGCCCGATGTTGCCTGTGCAATAATGCATAATGTATCGGAGATTATTCGATGATGGAAGTGAGAAAAAGCGAGATTTATCGCTATCTAGGTTATTCAAAGCGAAAGAAGATTGAGATTACCCCTGAGATTGATCATTTAATTGATGAATGCATTGCGGATCTAAAGAAAGTTATCACACCAGCAACAGTCTATAAACGTCTACCCTTAAAATGGCTAGACGAAAAAACAATTGAAGTAGGCGGTATGCAGGTGGCATCAACCAGTCTGGCAAAAAATCTTCAGGGATGTCATGAAGTCTTTCTCTTTGGGGCAACGATTGGCATTGGCGTAGATCGCATGATCAAGCGGGCCGAGCTGAGCAAGATGGCTAAGGCTGCCATCTATCAGGCTACTGGTGCCGAGATGGTTGAGTGCGTCTGTGATGAGCTTAATGAACAACTCAGACAAGATGTGGCTCAAGAAGGTCTATATCTTAAACCACGTTTTTCTCCAGGCTATGGGGGAACGCCATTAAGCTTGCAGCGAGATTTTGAACGGATATTACATATGAGTGCTATTGGTATCAGCTTAACAGAGACATGTTTGATGGTACCAAGCAAGAGCGTAACAGCCTTTATTGGCATTACTGATCAAAAGACAAAGAGTGTAAGTGGATGTGCAGCCTGTGACCAACAAGACTGTCCATCAAGAAAGGAGTAGGTAATGGCTTTATTAGATCGATTAGGTAAAGAGTGGTTGTTTTTTGATGGTGGAACAGGCACCATCTTACAGGACTGGGGACTGGCTGCTGGCGAACTGCCAGAAACATGGAATATTAGACATCAGGATAAGATTAGAACATTAGCGCGTGATTATTTTGCAGCTGGCAGTGACATTGTCAATGCCAATACATTTGGGGCCAATCGCTTAAAATATCCTGATCATCTTGAAGAGATTGTCAGGAACGCGATTAAGCTTGCGAAAGAAGGCCGTCATGAAGCCAGGCGTGATGATGATGGCTATGTCGCTCTTGATTTAGGGCCAACTGGTAAATTACTGGAGCCTTTAGGAGACCTGCCTTTTGAAAAGGCCATTGAGATTTATGGTGAAGTTGTGCGCTATGGGGCAAGTGAAGGAGCAGATGTTATTGTCATCGAGACCATGACGGATGCCTATGAAATCAAGGCAGCTGTACTGGCCGCTAAAGAGAATTCCAATCTGCCTATTCTTGTCACAGTGACTTTTGATGAAAAAGGCAAGCTTTTAACCGGTGCAAGTGTTGAAACAGTTGTTGCCTTACTAGAGGGGCTGGGTGTTAACGCCCTTGGAATTAACTGTTCGCTAGGGCCAAAGCAGCTGATGCCCATTGTTCAAAAAATGACTGAGCTTTCTTCTCTACCACTAATTGTCAATCCTAATGCTGGACTGCCTAAAAGTGTTAATGGCAAGAATGTCTATGACATGCATGAAGATGAGTTTGCTTCGTTGATGGGCGAAATGGCCAATTTACCTGTTCAGGCTCTTGGGGGCTGCTGTGGGACAACACCGCTTTATATTCGCAAAGAAATTGAAGAAGTACGCAAGCACCCTTTCCCATATCCTACAAAGAAGCATCATACCTATGTGACATCCTTCTCAACCGCAGTTGAGATTGGTACAAAGCCAAGAATCATTGGTGAACGTATTAATCCTACTGGCAAGAAGAAATTCAAGGAAGCTTTGAAAAATCATGATATCAACTACATACTCTCCCAGGGCTTAGCTCAGGAAGATGCCGGTGCTGATATTCTTGACGTCAATGTCGGTTTACCGGAAATTGATGAAGCAGCAACATTGGTGGAAGTCGTCAAGGAATTACAAAGTGTAACCGGTCTGCCTTTACAGATTGATACTGGCAATGTTGAAGCAATTGAAAAGGCGATGCGTGTCTATAACGGCAAATGCATGCTCAATAGCGTGAATGGGAAAAGAGAAACGATGGAAGCCATCTTTCCGATTGTCAAGAAGTACGGTGCTGTTGTTGTAGCGTTACTTCTTGATGAGGATGGCATTCCTGACAATGCTGATAAACGTATTGAGATTGCCAAGAAGATTTATGCGACGGCTGATGAATATGGTATCTCCCATGATGATATTGTCTTTGATGGTCTTGCCATGACAGTTTCATCCGACCCTCAAAGTGCTCTTGTCACGCTTGAAACAATTAGACGTATTCGTGATGAATTGCATGGACATTCCATTCTTGGAGTTTCTAATATTTCCTTTGGCCTGCCGGAACGTTCCATTCTTAATGCCAACTTCTTCACCATGGCAATGCAGAATGGGCTCTCATGTGCAATTGTCAATCCGAACACTAAGTCAATGATGGATAGCTATCGTGCTTTTAATGCGTTGATGAACTATGATACAAACTTCACTGATTATATTACAGCCTATGCCAATGTCGAAAAGCCAGTCGTTAAGGCAACAACGACAATGTCCCTATATGAAGCAATCAAGCGTGGGATGGCGCAAAATGCAGCTGAAGCGACAAGAGATGGTCTTAAGAATAAGGATGGGCTCACGCTTATAAATGAAGAACTGATTCCAGCCCTTGATGAAGTTGGACAGGGCTTTGAGAAAGGGACACTTTTCCTACCTCAGCTATTAATGAGTGCCGAAGCGGCTAAAGCTGCTTTTGGTGTTGTTAAAGAAAGCATGGCTGGTGAAGCACGCGAAGTAAAAGGACGCATTATTCTTGCAACAGTCAAGGGAGATATTCATGATATTGGGAAGAATATTGTGAAGGTCATGCTGGAGAATTATGGCTTTGATATCATTGATCTAGGTCGTGATGTTCCTCCGGAAGTGATTGTTGATACGGCAATCAAGGAGAATATTAAGCTTGTTGGCTTGTCCGCCTTAATGACGACAACTGTTGTCAGCATGGAAGAAACAATCAGACAGCTTAGAGAAAAGAAACCTGATACGCTCGTCTGTGTTGGGGGAGCCGTGATGAATCAGGATTATGCCGATGAAATTGGTGCTGATGCTTATTGCAAGGATGCAATGGCAACCGTTCATTATGCGAATAAAGTTTTTGGAATTGAAGAATAGATAAAGGGGAGTTATTTATGAAGAAATATTTAAGTTGTTTTCTCGTATTCTTGATGACATTATCACTATCACTGACTCAGGTAAGTGCTAGTAATTATAGTGATAAGCTCACAAATGCCTATAATAAGGCTGTTAGCTACTATCAAAGCAAGCGTCAAACTGGTTTTGAAAGCTATGATGATATTCTTGCAAGTGAATCTGTAGGTGTGGAAGCTGATGAGGCTTTAAATGCACAGGATTTACTGACTGAAGAGTTACCTTATCTTCATCTTGAAGATCGCAATAAGACAAATATTGGTACTTTAGGCAAGATGATTGTTTTGACATGTTTAATGGGGAAGGATCCACAAAATATTGATGGCCAGAATCTTGTTGAAGCATTGGAAAGTCGCGTTCAGGAAGATGGTTCAATTGTCAATTCAACTGGCGCCAATAATGATATCTGGGCGCTTTATGGCCTCTATGTCATTAATTCGGATAAACAGCAGCTTGTGGGCAACTATCTTGCGCAAGAAGCACTGGATTCAGGTGCTTACTGGTTTTCTTCAAGCTGGAAGTCAGCTGATGTCGATACAACTGGCTGGGCTATCGAAGCGTTAAGCTTAGTGAATAAGACAGCTTATCAATCATCCATCCAGCATGCCATTAACTATATCAAGAGCGTGACAAAGAATGAAAACAACCAGTCTGTCTTTACCATCTATGGCGGCAATGCCAATACCCAGGGATGTGTTCTTGAAGGCCTTGTCGTTGCTGATCGTGAAGGCTTATTAAATGATCACTATAATGCCCCTCATGCTGCTAACCCTTATGACTACCTGCTGACTTGGCAGATGGATGATGGCTCTTTTAAGGCAATGAATTATGATGCTAATTATCAGCCAATTGGTGTTGGCTACAACAACATGGCAACACGTGATGGCGTTCTTGCCTTAGGTACATATAAGAATGGGTCTGTCTTTGATAAGGCTAAACGTGATTATGATAAGACAAAACATCCGACAAAGAACTACCAGCTGACAAATGGCAATAAGACAACTATTACAAAAGGACAGTCATTTATATTCTCAACAGATATTCCTCAAAAGGGCATTCAAAGCATCAGCGTAGATGGTAATGAGATTGATCGTTCTTATTATACTGTTAATCAGACCATCACCCTAAACGCAAATTACCTCAACACTTTAGCCTTAGGCCAGCATACAATTGTAATCAGTGCTCTTGATGGCAAGGCAAGTGGTACATTTACTCTGATTGCTCCTCAAGAAGAAGTCAAAAAGCCTGTTCAACCAGTTCAAGAAGTTAAGCAGCCAATTAAAAAAGCACCATCTACAACCCCTGTCAAACAGGAAAAGAAAGTGGTGAAGAGCTATAAAGTGGTTGATACAAGCGATTCAACTGATATTGAACTCTATGTCTTATTAGTTATATTGACTGGATTAGGCATTGTATTATTAAGAAGATATCATCATGTTTAAGAAGATTGATCAAAAGACTAAGCTTGTCATTGTTTTTGTCATTATCGCTTTGATTGCTATTGGTGGCGTGGGCATTTATCACAGTGTTCATCCCCCAGTAAAGGTTGAAGTCAAGACAGAGAAGAAAAAAGTAAGCAAGAAGAAAGCTGTTGAAAAAGAGGTAGCGCCTAAAATAGAGGCGAATACACCAAAAACTGACACTTCAACAAAACCTACAAATACACAAGAACAGTCAACACAGCTAAAACAAGCAACACAAACAACACCTTCTACTAAAAAGACACCAGTTCCTCAAAAAACACAGACCAGTACTTCCCAAGCAGCTCGAAAACCAGAAGTAGCACAAACAAAACAAGAAGCAGCCGTAACACAAAGTCAACCAGTCAAACAAGAACCATCTGAAGAGCAGATTCATGTGACAATAACAGGGATTAATGAGAACTTCTATAATAGTGATATGCCCTTAAAAGAAGGAGCAACAGCTTATAGTATTCTTAGTGAAACAGGTCTTTCTTATAAAAAGACTGGCTTTGGCTCAGCGACTTATGTGCGAGCGATCAATGGACTTGCCGAAAAAGACCATGGACCACTGTCTGGCTGGATGTATAAGGTTAATGGTGTTGCGCCTAATATTAGTGCTGGTGGTTATAAGTTAAAAAAGGGTGATCAAGTTGTCTGGTACTACGTCAACTACAATTAAATATCGTCCGGTTAAGGAAATTGCCTTAATTGGCTTATTGTCCGCCTTTAATATTGCGTCACGTATTGGCTTACAGGCCTTACCCAACGTCAAGCCAGTCACTTCCATTATTATCTTGTCGGTCATCTTGTTTGGTTTAAGCTTTGCCTTTAAAGTGACTGTTGTCACAACTGTTGTTTCCAATATCTTTCTTGGCATGGGCATCTGGACATTCTTTCAGATTCTCGCCTGGTTTGTGATTTGTATATTGACTGAGATTTTAGTTGATCTCTTTCATATTAGGGAAAATAAACCTCATTATGTCCTGATGGCTTGTTTTAGTTTTGTGATGGGTTATGTGTTTGGATTTGTCGTATCGCTCGATCAGTTTGTGATTGGTGGTTTAGGGCTGTTTATTCCTTATTATGTGGGAGGATTATTATTTGATACTTTTCATGCTGTAGGGAATTTCTTCTTTTATTTGATGTTAGCACCTATTCTTTATAAAATATTTGAGAAAGACTTAAAAAAGAGTGAGCAGAATTAACTGTTCACTCTTCTTTTTATCTCTTCTTAATTATTGTTCCATCATTCTTAAAGATTGAAGCTTCAGGAATAACACCACGTACACATGATGTTGGATAGACGTTGGAATGTCTGCCAATGACAGTACCTGGATTGAGAACTGAATTACAGCCTACTTCAACATAATCACCAAGCATAGCACCAATCTTCTTTAAGCCTGTTTCAATCTGTTCATCACCATTATGAATCACGATAAGCTTTTTATCACTCTTGACATTTGAAGTGATGGCACCTGCTCCCGTATGTGAATAATAGCCAAGAATACTATCACCAACATAGTTATAGTGAGGTGTCTGGACATGGTCAAAGAGAATGACATTCTTAAGCTCTGTTGAGTTACCGACAACACAATCTGCCCCAACAAGTGCGCTTCCTCTAATAAAAGCACATTGTCTTACTTCAGTACGAGGACCAATGATGCAAGGTGCTCCAAGGTATGCCGAAGAGAAGACTGTTGCACTCTTATGAACCCATACATGTTCAGAGACTTCTTCATATTCATTCTTATCCAATGTTTCACCTAAGGCAATGATGAAATCTTTAATGCCCTTTAATGCTTCCCATGGATATGTGAATTGTGCTAAATAGTCTTTCGCAAGCGTGTGATCTAGGTCATATAAATCATGAATTGTATACATTTCTTAATCCTTCTTTCTTTCAATACATATCTTAAAGGAAATGGGGACATTTTTAAAGTCTAGTTATGCTTTGAAATGATTTTTCTTAACTGAATGATGGCTGTTGGAATGATTGCGAGTAAGAAGATGGTTATCACTTGTGTACTATTCATAGCAGCAACCCTAAACATGCTTCTGCCTACAGGTGTAAAGATGATCAAGAGGACAAGCACTAAGCCAATCAGGAAGGCATATAGGCTAAACATATTGCGTTTAAAGCCTAAGGCAAAGATGCTTTTCTGATCACGACAGTTGAAGCCATGAAGCAAGCGTGACATAGTCAAGGTCAAGAAAGCCATTGAACAAGCCATCATCGGTGAACTGTGCAGGCCCATATGGAAGGCAATTGCGACAACAATACCAATAAGAATACCTTGTAAGACCATTCTTCTGATAAATGCTTTATCCATAATACCAGCATGGGGGTCTCTTGGCTTTTGTTTTAAGACATCATGGTCGCCTGGCTCCATGCCTATTGCCAGGGCAGGAAGGGAATCTGTCACCAAGTTAATAAAGAGCAGCTGAACAGCTAAGAATGGGATTGGTAAGCCAACAACCGAAGTATAAAGCACAACAAGAATAGCCGATAAGTTACCCGATAAGAGATAGAGAACAGCATTCTTGATATTCTTATAGACAACACGTCCATTCGCAACTGCTTTGATAATGGTTGCAAAGTTATCATCACTAAGAATCATGCTTGCGGCATCTTTAGAAACTTCCGTACCTGTGATGCCCATTGCCACACCAATATCCGCTTTCTTAAGAGCTGGGGCATCATTGACGCCATCACCAGTCATTGAGACAATGCGTCCTTTTTTCTGCCATGCATCAACAATGCGAATCTTGTTTTCCGGTGAAACACGGGCATAGACGGAGATATGTTCAACTCTTCTTGCAAGTTCTTCATCACTCATTGCATCAAGTTCCATTCCTGTGACAGCTTCATCACCTTCATTAAAGATACCAATCTTCTTGGCAATTGCTGTTGCGGTAACTTTATGGTCACCAGTAATCATGACGGTACGAATCCCGGCTTCCTTGGCATCCTTTACAGCCTGAATGGATTCAACACGTGGAGGGTCAATCATCGAAATGAGACCAATAAAGATATAATTGTTTTCTGCTTCTAATGTAAGTTCTTCATCACTTTCCTTATAGGCAAAGGCAAGTACGCGTAAGCCATTCTTGGAAAAAGCATCATTCTGTTTCATGATTGCTTTTTTGTCTTCTTCAGTTATTGGACGAATTCCATTATTGTCTCTGATTTTTGTACAGCGTTCTAAAAGAACATCAATGGCACCTTTGGTAAAGATTGTTGGAATGCCATGAACAATATGCTTTGTACTCATCAGTTTGCGGTCACTATCGAAAGAGAGCTCCTGTATACGTGGGAGGGTATCACGAAGCATATGATCAGTGAGGATGCTTTCGCCATGATTAATGGAAATACCTTTAACATGATAAAACATTTCAATTAAGGCATATTCCGTTGGATCACCAATTCCTACGCCATTGGCAATCGTTGAGTCATTGGCAAGAATGGCATCAAGTAAAAGATAGCGATGAAGCTGGTTTGTCAGTTTCAAATCTTCTTCCTTCAATAACTCACCACCAATATAGATATCTTGGACTGTCATCTTGTTTTGAGTGAGTGTCCCAGTCTTATCAGAACAAATGACAGAAACAGAACCTAAAGATTCAACAGCCGCTAAATCCTTGATAATCGCATTTTCTTTAGCCATCTTTTTAGTTCCCATCGCCTGGACTATTGTGACAATCGAACTTAAGGCTTCAGGAATCGCTGCTACAGCTAGTGCTACGGCAAAAAGCAAGGCATCCATAATATGCATGCCACGCCACATTTCTAGTCCAAAGACTATCACGGAAATAATCATTATACCTGTCGCAAGCTTGCCTGAAAAATCATCAAGACTCTTCTGCAATGGTGTCTTATGTTCCTTCGTATCATTCATCAGCTGGGCAATCTTGCCTATTTCTGTATGCATGCCTGTTTCTGTTACAACGACAATAGCCCGACCATAAGTGACAAGTGAACCTGAGAATACCATATTTGTACGATCAGCCAAAGCAACTTCACCTTGCAACACTTCATCTTTCTTTTCGACATTTGTCGACTCACCCGTTAATGAGCTTTCATTAACCTGTAAGGAAAAGCTTTCTAGAATGCGTCCATCAGCACAAATCATATCTCCTGCATCCAGCATGACAATATCCCCGGGTACAACATCTACAGAATCAATTTCTAAACGCTGTCCATGACGAATGACTTTGACGTGGGGCGATGATAGTGACTTTAAGGCCGCTAAAGACTTTTGGGCATTGACACTCTGTACAGTCCCCAAGATGGCATTTAGAATGAGCACTGCGACAATTACGAGCGTACTTTCTACATCACCGGTAAAGAGTGAAACACTTGCCGCAATAATCAATATAATGACAAGTAGATCCGCAAACTGCGATAAGAATATCGCAAATGGTGTTTTTAACTTGGTCTCTTCAAGCTTATTACTACCCTTTTCAGCCCTGATTTTTTCAACCTCTTCTTCATTTAAACCATCATGCCTTGTATGTAATGTCTCTAAGACCTCCTGATGATTCATCTCATACCAATTTTTCATAACCTCTCTCCTTTTCAAACAAAAAGAGACTCTTGCATCCAAAAAGATTTTGAATGCAAAAGTCTCACTATTTCAACCTCATGCGGGGTCTTCACCCGTGAATTGACGCATTGAGATACAGCTAGGCTGCTAGTTACTCCCTTTTGTTTATTTCATTCTATAAAAAAGTCACTTACTTTTCAAGATAAAATTAGCTATGGGCAATGATCACTTCTTTTGTGGACCAGTTGCGTTTAGAAAGACGCCATAAGAAGAGAATACCGCGAACAGATAATTCAATGGCCATTGCACTCCATACCCCAACAAGGCCAATCCGTGGTGAAAGCAAGGTAGCCAATGGTAAGCGTACAAGCCACATTGAGACAAGATTAAAGAGCGATGGAATCATTGTATCCCCCGTTCCTCTTAGAACACCAGTAGCCACTATTGAAGCGGCAAACAGAGGTTCAGCGAAAGCTTCAATCCGTAAAACTCTTACACCTAGCATTTGAATAGAAGGATGAGGTGTTAATGTTGCAAGCATGAAAGGGGCAAAGATATACATCAATATACCTGTTATACTCATGACTGCCATACCTAGTATTGTCACAAGCCAGCCAAGGCGATAAGTTAAATCCTCACGCTTAGCACCAATTGACTGTCCAATCATTGTCGTAGCTGCAACGCCTATTCCATATCCAGGCATATAGCACAATGATTCAGCAGTCACGGAAAAACTATTGGCAGCAATGGCCTTTGTGCCTAGCGGGGCAACAATACGCGTTGAGACAATCTGGGCACCATCTTGAGCAATCTGTTCTAAAGCGACAGGCAGGGCAATACGGAAGGCACTTATAAAATATCCCTTGGAAAAATGCATTTTTTCCCCTTTTCTAAGCTTCAGCAGGTCACTTCTTCTAAGCAACCAATACAACATAACAAGAGAAATGATTGCCTGTGATAAAGCCGTTCCCAGCGCTGCCCCAGCGACTCCTAAATTCCATCCTGGCAAACTTCCTACTGTGCCACTTGGAAAGATCAATAAGAGATTGAAGAAAATATTCAACAAGCACATCAGGATGTTTAAAAGACTTGGTGTTTTCATATTACCGCTAGCCTGAAGCATACCACCAGCAACATTATTAAGCTGCTGGAAAGGCAGCTGACAGGCAAAGATCAAGAAATAAAGCGAGGCATGATCAATAATGGCTTTATTGCCACCTAGCCAAGATGGTAGCCACTTAGCAATACTGATGGCAATCAACAACATAACTATTGAAAAAAGCATGGTTGAAAGAAGTCCAATCTTCATGATATTTCTTGCTTCCTTGTTGTCCTTTGCGCCAATACGATGCGCAAGCTGGACACTAAAGCCAAGTGATGCTGCATTCAAGAGACCACCAATCAGCCATGTTGATGAGGAGACTAAGCCAATTGAAGCTGAATCATGGGCTCCAAGACGACCAACCATACTTGCATCCGCATATTCCATGATGATGGTTGATACTTGTGACATGATTGCAGGCAAGGAGATTTGGATGGTGAGCTTGATGGAGTCTTTTAGGGTAAGCTTGTCCCCATTTCTAAGTTTTAACAATAATTCTTTTTGCATAGTACTTCTCTTTCTTCTTATTTATATTATTCAATATCTTCCCACCAGTGTTCTTGATAAGCCAAGATATCCTTTATATCAACAGTTGTTCCAATAAGCGGCGTGATTACAGGTATCCTAGACTTCTTTGCATTTAGGCGCACTAAAGGATCATCCCAAGGATGCACAGAAAGACTATATGCCCCAAAATGCATGGGCACTAAATAGCGGGCATTAAGAATCTTAGCCGCCTTGAGTGCATCTTCAGGAAACATATGGATATTCATCCATCGACCATCATATTGTGCACATTCTAAAAATACGATATCAAAGCTATGATATCTTTTCTGGATTTCTTCAAAGTGATGGCCAAAACCAGAATCTCCCCCAATAAATATGCGGTGGCTGCTTGTTTCTATGACATAGGAGCACCAAAGTGTCTCATTTCTATCGAAGAGACTTCTCTGTGAGAAATGCCTTGATGGCTGAGCACCAAATGTTATACCTTCTATTTTGACTTCTTCTCCCCATGCCATATTGATAATTTTTGATTTTGAGATATGCCAACTTTCTAAGGTTTTCTCCACACCTAATGGTACGATAAAATGATGAACCTTGTCTTTTAGCTTTTTAATAGAAGGATAATCCAAATGATCATAATGATTATGGCTAATAAGACAAAAATCGATTTCAGGCAGGTCTTTAATAGCGATGACAGGTCGATCAAATCTTTTAAACAAGCCCAATGGTAATGGTGTTGGATAGGTTGAAAAGATGGGATCAATGAGAATTGTTTTGTCCTTGATTTGAATCAGTAATGTCGAATGTCCAAACCAGGTAAAGCTCAATTCATGGGAATGAGAAAAGTCTGGTTGATTGGTAGGCAAGGGAGAATGAGGACGTTTTCCTTTATTGGAAAGAACATTTTTGGTATGCATACTGAACTTCTGATCTTGGTCTAAATGATCATCATAGAAAAACTTCCCATTTTCATAGTTATGGCTTCTTTGGGCATAGTTTTGTTGATCTGTTTTGTTTGGTCTTTTTCCAAACACAGGATCCACATTATAAAGCATGATAATCACAATGAGCACTCCAATTAAAAACATCTTTCATCACCAATGCGTATTTTATCATATTCTTCCTTCTAATCAACAGAACTGTTGACAACTCATTTCCTTCAGGTATAATGACAAGCAATATAGAAACTCTGCCGCCGGGTAGAATGTGCATTAAGTCCCCCATCGATAGGCCTTAGCAGATGGGAATAATGGCTTGATGCTTTTTATTTGGAGGAAGCAACTATGACACTCAAACAAAAGTTTATTCATTATGTCTCAGCCAATATGATTTCAATGATTGGCTTATCACTTTATATTCTTGCTGATACATTCTTTATTGCCAAGGGTATGGGAGCTAACGGCTTAACTGCTCTTAATCTTGCCTTGCCAGTCTATAACTTGATTTCTGGTCTAGGTATGTTGATAGCGATTGGTGGTGCAGCCCAGTTTATCGCCTATAAGTCAACAGAAAACAATGATGCCAACAATGTCTTTTTACATGGATTATTGCTTGTGGGTGTATTTGGTGCAGTATTTGTCTTTGTAGGCATAGCTTTTTCAAATCAGCTTGCGACAATTCTTGGTGCCAATCAAGCTATTCATCATATGACTTCAACATATCTTAAGTTCATCATGCTTTTTGCGCCTGCTTTTATGTTGAACAATGTACTATCGGCCTATACAAAGAATGATGGGGATCCTCATCTAGCAATGATTGGGATGCTGGCGGGGAGTTTGTTTAATATCATCTTTGATTATATTTTTATTTTTCCTCTGCATCTTGGAATGCTTGGTGCAGTTCTCGCAACAGCCTTTTCTCCAATTATTGGCATCTTGATTCTCTCAACACGTTTTTTCCATCATAAGGCAAGTATTCACCTAGGCCACCTCGTTTTCAAAAAGAATCTTTTCATTAAAACCTTTACCCTCGGATTTCCTTCTTTAATTAATGAAGTTTCAGGAGGTATCGTCATGTTGGTATTTAATTACTTGATTCTTCATATCGCTGGTAATACAGGTGTAGCGGCCTATGGTGTCATTGTCAACATCTATCTTGTCATTCTTGCCTTCTTTAATGGTATTGCGCAAGGTGTTCAGCCTTTGATGGGGGAATGTTTTGCGAAAGGTGATCTTGAGGATTTAGAAAAAGTTCGCTATCATGCCATTGTCTTAGGTCTTGTGATTGCCCTCATTGTCTATATTCTAATGATCTTCTTCAAATCACCCGTTGTCTTAGCTTTCAATAGCGAACAAAACAAAACGTTACAAAGCTTAGCTGAAAGTGGACTCATTCTTTACTTTATTGCCCCATTCTTTGCCAGCTACAACATTATTACCATTATGTACCTGATTTCTATTAATCAACCATATCGTGCCCAAATCACCACTCTGCTTAGAGGGATCATTATTCTCATTCCTGCTGCTTTTCTTCTAAGTGCAACAATGAAAATGACAGGCATCTGGCTTACTCTTCCATTAACAGAATTGTTCACTGCACTTGTAGCAATCAAATTTCAACACCAACCAAAAAGAAGCGTACATTAAGTGCGCTTCTTTCATTTACTATTTTCCTTTGGCAAAATTATAAAAGGTCTTCTCTTTTACATCTGAAGGGTCAACGCCTAAGACTTCTGCCATCTTATAGACCATTGGGAACGGTGTCGCAGGACCTATAGAAGTAATCAAGTTTTCATCAGCTACAACGACTTCTTTCACAAATTTACCTGATAAAAGCTTATCTTCTTGACACTCCACACGACTAAAGTCGTGGGATTCTTGCTTCAACCACTACTGCGTTCCTAACAAGTTACCTTGTTGGCTCGTCTTACACAGTGTCCACAAGCGTAAATTCCCGTATGCCCTACGGTATTTTATATATGTCAGGATACTGACAGTGACAACCCTTTGTTTAAGATGTTTATGCTTGCGTTGGTGTCTCTACTGTGCTTTGCGTGACAATTAGGACATTCCCATTCTCTGATAGAGAGATTCTTTACAAGCGGGTTCTTATACCCACAGCTACTGCATGTCTGACTGCTTGGATACATGGTAGGTACTTTGATTATGTCATTCCCGTACCATGCAGCCTTGTATTCTGCAAAGGATAAAATAATAATGTAGGAAAAAGACAATATAAAAATGTCGGAAAACCTACATTCTTATTTTGTCCTTTTTGTGTTATTGATAT
>NZ_JNKU01000046.1 GCF_000702165.1 Sharpea azabuensis DSM 18934 | reverse complement strand
GTCCTTCTACGATTTCCACCCCTTTGTACCTGCAGAGTTCCTTTATGATTTCCTTAAGGTCTTTTCGATATTGACCATATATTTCTTTTCGTCTATACTTTGGTGTGAATACGATATGGTATGTGCAATACCATTTTGTATGCGATAGCGAATTGGCTTTATGAGCCATGAGACATCACCGTTCCTTTCTTTTTTAGCGGTAACTTGAACACTTACCATTATAGAAGGAACGGTGATGTTTTTGTATAACTGTCTTGCCATCCACCTGCATAGCAGGTGGTTTATTGTTTCACGTCCTACGTACGCTCAACTGTCTAAAGACTAGATACAAGCTTCGCTTGTACTACAACAAAAAAAGCAGGTTTCCCTGCTTTTCTTATTCACCTAGCTGACTCATTGGTAACATTGCTGCACCAATCGCACCACAGTCATCAAGTTTCTTTAATAATAGTGGAATATGATTTCGCATGCCAACATGAATCTTACTATTGAACTGTTCATTTAAAACATCCCAGAAATAATCCCTGCTCTTCATGACACCACCACCAAGCACAAAGCAATATGGATCAACAGTATGAGCAATATTAGCAAGCATTGAGCTTAATTCATCAATAGCTTCATCAGCAATCTTCTTAGCGTCAGGATTACCTTCTGATGCCAATTCAAAGACATTGCCAGCATGTTTAATAACATCCTTGCCTAAGATAGCCTGAGCTTTAGCTGTAATAGCAGTACCTGAGCATTCTGCTTCAACAGCACCTGGGTTTAATGCACCCTGCTTGCGTCCATTTGGCTTAATGATCATGTTGCCGATTTCACCAGCATGACCACGTCCACCAGAAATAAGCTTACCATCAACAATAAATGCGCCACCAACACCAGTTGAAACAGTGATGAAGTAAACAGTTGGATAGCCTTTGCCTGCCCCAAGCAATGCTTCAGCTAAACCTGCACAGTTTGCATCATTATCCATAAAGACTGGTTTATCGAATTCTTCAGAAAGCTCACTAGCAATTGGATAACCGGCAAAGCCTGGTAAGTTACTTGCCATGATCATTGTGCCATGAACCGTATCAACAGGTCCTGGTACACCAATACCGATACCATGCACATTTTCAAAGCCATCACATGCATCATAATCCAATGTACGAATCATGCGTTTAATCTTGCTGACAACATATTCAGGACCATTTTCACTTTCCGTCGATTCCTTCACTTCGGAATAAGTCTGGCCCTTTTCATCAACAAGTAATGTACGGACATTTGTGCCCCCTAAGTCAACACCAATATAAAATTTCATACAAGAATTTCCTCCCTTGATATTTTCATTATATTATAGATATACCAAAGATGAAAGCACTTTAAAAGAGGTCATCAACGATTTTCTTAAAATTCCCACTTAATGGTGAAATAAATGTCTTATCCTTTAAATATTTCATTGAACCAAAAGGATTTGTAAAGGTCAAAGAATAAGCATGAAGGAACTGATTATTAAGTTTATATTTCTTCGCAATTTCCCTATTCCAGCTAAAATCACCATATTTACGATCTCCCATTACAGGATGACCCTGGGATGCAAGATGGACCCTGATTTGATGTGTTCTTCCTGTAACA
Source organism: Sharpea azabuensis DSM 18934 (assembly GCF_000702165.1). GTDB lineage: Bacteria > Bacillota_I > Bacilli_A > Erysipelotrichales > Coprobacillaceae > Sharpea > Sharpea azabuensis. Next base: position 18,826 of record NZ_JNKU01000046.1, on the reverse strand, counting down.
AGGCTGACTTCTACTAAAGTCACATCATGGCCATATCGCAAAGGATGCACAAGTGTATGCATGCTTAAGGCATTGGGATAATCAGAACTTACAACACGCATTTTGCCAGCTTCCTGGTCTTTAACGACATAGCCTTTAAGATCCGCTTCATCCATATGTCCTTTGACAACCGTTAAATACTTCTTATCAATGCAATGTCTTTTCTTCATCATTTCGTTAAGATCCTGAAGTGCTCGCATATCCTTGCCATAGATCACGAGACCACTTGTATTACGATCAAGACGATGGACTGGCCCAGGTGTAAATCCTAAATCTTTCTGTGGATCATATTCCCCTTTCTGATAAAGATAAGTAAGAACCTGGTTAGAGAGCACGTTGATGTCTTCATGATCATCAGGCTGAACAAGCAAGCCAACCGGTTTATCAACAATCAGGATATGTTCATCTTCATAGATGACTTTGAATTGAATGGGTAGTTCATAGATTGTTGTTTCTTTGCTATATGCGATAAAGCGGTCATCATAGAGAAAGAGACTGACTTCATCACCATATTGGACAATATAATTCTCTTTGACTCTTTTGCCATTCACTTTGACATCCTTTTTTCTAAGCATCTTATAAACAAAGCCTTTTGGGGCATTGGGTAAGAGCTTATTTAAATATTTATCAATACGCTGATTCTCATGCAGATGGTCTATTTTTAAAATTTTCATATCAATCTCCTATTTCATCTATACCTTACAACAACTTTTATCCAAATACTACCACACATTTCGAAAAGTAAGCCTTTACATTTTGAAAAGAATATGATAATGTATCTATGGTAAGTCAAGAACTTACTCCCCCTATTATCAGAAGAGAATAAGAACGAAGAATGCGCCCCCGCATTCTTTTTTCTTATAATGATGGTATAATAGCGCTAGAGGTGTAAAAATGGAAAAAAAACTAAAAAGCGAAACAATTTTTAATGGAAATATTATTCATGTCACATATGATGATGTAGAACTCGAAGATGGCAAAAAGGCCAAAAGAGAAGTTGTCTATCACCGTGGTGGTGTTTGTATTCTTGCGATTGAAGATGGCTGTATTCTTCTAGTCAAGCAATACCGTTATCCTCATGCATGTGATACCTTAGAAATCCCAGCTGGCAAGCTTGAAGAAGGCGAGGATCGTAATGAAGCATGTTTTAGAGAATTTGAGGAAGAAACTGATCGCCGGGCTAAGAAAATGAACTTCATTCTTAAACTTTTGCCAACTCCTGGTTACAGTAGCGAAGTAGATTATCTCTATGAAGCTGTTGACTTTAAGCATGTCGATGACAGCAAGCCTGCTGATGACGATGAATTCTTAAAAGTCATCAAAGTCCCACTAGAAAAAGCCTATGCGATGGTTTTAAATGGAGAAATTGTGGATGCCAAAACACAGATAGCGATTCTCTATGCCTACAGTGAAAAAAAGAGCTTGTGATAGATTGTTCTATCATGAGCTCTTTTATGCTTCTTCCTCTTCTTTTACATCCGGTGTTCTTAAATGCTTGATTAAAGCAACAATAACTTCAATCACAATGATAATAAGTGTATTTGTGACATATACAGCAACAAGCTGACTGGCTGAATAGCTCATAAACTTACCTGAAGTAAAGCTTGCATAGTTAGGAATGGCCTGAATGAGTGCATGGAGACCATCAAGAATAGCCTTGAAATACATATTGCAGAAGTCTGCATAATGCATATAAAGTCTTGCCAGCCACACCAGATTGCCACTTTCAAAATTATTAATAAAAATCACATAAATGAATAAACCAATAATCAAAAGGAATAATGAAAGCATTAATGTGAAAACAATATTCAATAGGGCATTGAGAATTAGATGTGGGCGCTTTTTCATAACCTCTTCACTTACTTCACCCACATTATAGTGAACTGGTTCTTTTTCTTCTTCATTCAAGACTTTAGAAAGAACTTCACTTAAATCCTTTGCTTCCTCATCATCTAATGATAATGAACCTGAATTATCAACAGCCACCTTAATCGTTTCAATTTCTTTTTTGGCTTCAGGTTCTTCCTGGTTATATTCATCTTCAAAAGAAGACTGGCCAACCTCATCAACATCTTCCTCACTTGTCTCAGCGCTTGCTTCAACAAATGATGGCAATTCCGGTGCATCATCCGTTGTATATTTAATACGATGGACAAATTCAGAATCCTTCAGTTCCACTGGTAAAGTAATAGGATCTTCCTCATCACTAAAGATAAAGCGTGGATGTTCTTTTTCTAAATCAGCTAAGCGATTACGATATGTATCTTCCACAACCTTCAGCAATTCAGGATCATCCTTGTAATTCTCTTTTAGTCGCTCATAGACTTCTTTGAGCTGCTTACGATCAAGATCAGGAGTCAAACCTAAAGCTGGTTCAAAGATCTTGTAGTTTTCAAGATGATCGAACATGACTGTATTCAAGACTTCATACATATTCTTCACTGTTGTAAAAGCAAAACGCTTTTCTTCAAGTGTTGCACTGATCAAGTCTTCTTTAAAAATCACATTCATTCCTAGATTAGCAGCAGCCTTTTCTAAGGCAAAGATGCTTGTAATAACCAGAATAGCATCTGCTTTAACCTTATAGCGCCCAGCTAGGAAAGAAAGCATTTCTGTCGAAGGTAATGGTGCAAGCTTAGTATCAGAGCCAATGACATAATCCACTTTCTTACGCAAACCGCCAAGTTCCAAATAATCCATGGCTGTACTTGTCTTATGAGTTGAGAAGACAGCAATCTTGATATGTTTTTGACGGAAGTATTCAACAAGTTCACTAATGCCTTCATTAGGTGTTGCTTTCTTTAGATTTAAATAATTCAATAAATCTTTTTCTACACGCTTGTTTAATTGTTGTGGCCCCACTGCTTTTGCGAGTGGCAGCTCATCATACATCGTATACATATTCCCAAGATGCTCATGGAATTCTTCTGGTGTAACTGTTATATCACGCTGACTGGCAAGATTCTTATAGAAATTGTAACGATAATGGTTTAAATTGAATATACAGCCATCTAATTCTAGGATGACTAATTGGATATCTGTTACATTCTGTCTATTCATAATTTTCCCCTCATATTAACAGTATTATACCAAATATAGAAAAAAAAGAGAACCTAGATTAGGTCCTCATTGTGATAAAAAAATGGTCTCCCCTCACGGGCTCGAACCGTGGACCCTCTGATTAAGAGTCAGATGCTCTACCAACTGAGCTAAGGAGAGATTACGTGATATACTATACTCAATTCCCTTACTAAAGTCAATAATAAATTTTAAATATTCCATCAAAATATTTCAAATAGCTGAAGAATTACTTTAAGAATCAGAAACCAGTCAATCTCTTTATCACTCATATATATTCTTTTCTTAAAGATTCCATTAAATACATTATAATAAACATCGGAGGAATGACTATGGCAACAAAAAGAATGAAGAAAAAGAAGAACACACCCCAAAAGAGAAACTCTTATATTACAAGACTAAGAGAACTTGCTCAAGAAGATCATCCTGAAGCTTTATATCAATTAGGCATGGAATATCTAAGTGGTGAACATCTTTCCTATAATGCCAATCGTGCTTTCAGCTATCTTGAAAAGAGCGCAAATCACTACTATGTTCCAGCTATGCTTGAACTTGCATTTTCCTATATGACGGCAAGAGGTGTCAAGCGTGACTTTAAACAAGCAAGACACTGGGCTAAGCGCGCTTTAAGTCTAGGCAGTCATGAAGCTTCTGACTTATTAAGACAGATCGATTACGCTCAGGTTCAAGAAGCATCAAATGAAAAAGAATATCAACAAGCCTTAAAAGGCTATCAAAACGGTGATCTAAAAGAAACGAGTCATCTTGGTGAATGTTATATTTATGGCATTGGGGTTACTTGTGATAAAGAAAAAGGCCTCGCATTATTACATGAGGCACTTGATCGAGGCTATAAAGAAGCCGCGATGTTGATTGGTGATACTTATTTTTTTGATGAAGAGTTAAAGAATGATGCCAAAGCACTCAAGTATTATCAATATGGCAATCAAGACAACAATAAAGAATCACTCTACATGACTGGTTCCATCTATATCAACACCTATCAAGATTATAACCAAGGCATAGCTTATTTGAAAAAAGCTGCTCAATATGAGAGTGCTCAAGCAGCCTATCAGCTCGCCATCTTCTATCTTGGGGATAATCCGCATGTTCCTCAAGATACCAAAGCGCTCAAATACTATCTTCAACAGGCTCTCAAGGCAGACTATGAAGATGCCTTTGAGTTCTTGGATTACCTGCATAACGAACAGTCACTCAAGGGACGAAAAGTGCTATCCCTAGATGATTTTATTGAGCTGAGTCAGATTGCCGCAAAGACAAAGAGACCTGAAGATCTCAACCGACTTGCCTTTGATTATTTTAAAGCCCAACAAACAAATTTAGCTCTCAAATATCTCAAAGAAGCAGCCAATTTAGGACATGAACAGTCATTACGTCTCTTACAGGTCTTAAGCATCAATAAGGATGATCCGGAAAACAGCTTAATAAGTGCTGCAAGCAAGGGTGATCAGAGTGATGCCATGAATTTAGCTTCGTTCTATTTCTGTGGCATTATTGTTGAGAAAGACATTGAGAAGGCTCTTGAATGGCTTCATATTGCTTATGAGAAAGGCAGTTATGAAGCAGGCAGTATTCTTGGTGAATTCTATTTAACAGGTGAACATGTCACCCAAGATACAAAGAAAGCCATCTCTTTATTAGAAGATTGTGCAAAGCATAATAATATGCGCAGTTTGATGATCTTAGTTGACTGTTATGAAAAAGGGATTGGTGTAACTAAAAACAAAAAGAAAGCGGAATTACTCAAAAACAAAATCGCAAACCTGGAGAATTGCTGATTCTCCTTTTTTTATTCATGAATTTCAATAGGCAAACCATCAGGATCATGAAAGAAAGTCATTTTCTTATGCGTATAGGTATCAAGACGTACTGGTTCACATAGAATACCTTTTTCTTTAAGTTCCTTAACCATTTCATCAACCGAATCAACCTGAAAAGCTAAATGTCTTAAGCCATAGGCTTCAGGATAGCTAGGTCTTTTGGCTGCATCCTCTTTGACAAATATTTCTAATTCCGTTGTCTCATTAATGCTTAGATCAATCTTCCAGTCATGACGATCTAGTCGCTTATTCTCACGTATTAATGAAAAGCCCAGCTTATTAATATAGAATTCTTTCGCTTGTTGTCGATTGCTGACGATAATGGCAATATGATGAATCGCATAAAAATGCATACTTCCCTCCTGGCATAAAAAAAGAACCCGCCTAAGCAGATTCCTAATCGTTAAATGGTCTCCCCTCACGGGCTCGAACCGTGGACCCTCTGATTAAGAGTCAGATGCTCTACCAACTGAGCTAAGGAGAGGCGACACATATGAGTATAACACATTTATTTGATAATGCAAGAGAAAAACGAAAAAAATGGAATAAAGGCAGGACACCTTTACTCCATTGTTGTATAGCCCATGAGATAACGATCAACATTAGCAGCACAGTTACGTCCTTCAGCAATAGCCCAAACGACTAATGACTGTCCACGATGGCCATCTCCTGCTGCAAAGATAGGAGTATCGCCACATTGATACGCATCATTGGTTAAAATCGTATTTCTTGGTGTTGTTTTTAAGTTGAAAGCCTTTGTGACATAGCTTTCAGCACCGGTGAAGCCTGCTGCAATAATCAGTAAATCACAGTCAATGACCTTTTCACTGCCAGCAACTTCAGTCAATTTGCCATTTTCAAACTTAACCTGAACGATCTTGATCTTTTTCATGACACCTTTTTCTTCAATCACTTCTTTAACTGTTGTGTTGTAGATACGAGGGTCATTTCCAAAGACATGAATAGCTTCCTGCTGGCCATAATCCGTCTTCTTGACATTTGGCCATTCTGGCCAAGGGTTGTCAGCTGTTCTTTCATGTGGTGGTTCACTCATCATTTCAAGCTGGACAACACTCTTTGCCTGCTGACGAATTGCCGTCGCAACACAGTCATTGCCCGTATCACCACCACCGACAATGACCACATGCTTGCCTTTTGCCTGGTTATCAGCCTTGTTGGCAAGGACATTCTTTGTCGAATGGGCAAGATAATCGACCGCAAACATCACGTTCTTTGCAACCTTGACATTTGGCAATGTACGCGCCTGCTTTGAGCCAACACAAAGAACAACCGCATCATATTCTTTCAACAGTTCTTCCTTAGTAATATCCTTACCTACATTCACCCCTGTCTTAAAGACAACGCCTTCTGCTTCCATCAGTTTCAGGCGTCGATCAATCACCGACTTATCGAGCTTCATGTTAGGAATACCATACATCAACAAGCCACCAATACGATCATCGCGTTCATAAACATCAACATGGTGCCCCCTGTGATTGAGCGAATCCGCAACAGCCAGTCCTGATGGTCCGCTGCCGATTACTGCGACCTTCTTACTGCTTCTAACAACGGGAATACGAGGAGTCATCAGAGCATTCTTGAAAGCTGATTCAATGATAAAGTTTTCATTATCATGAATTGTGACAGGAGAATCGTTCACGCCGCATAAGCACGCCTTTTCGCAGAGGGCTGGGCATACACGTGATGTAAATTCTGGAAAGTTATTTGTTTTCAACAATCTGCTTAAGGCATGATTGAGATGGCCATGATAGATTTCATCATTCCATTCAGGAATCAGATTGTGCAGTGGGCAACCCACAACACGATGTTTGATTTCCATGGCACTCTGACAATATGGCACACCGCAATCCATGCATCTTGCAGCCTGTGTTTTTCTTTCTTGTTCATCCAAAGAAGAGTGGAATTCAAAGTAATCCTTAATTCTTTCATCTATTGCGCGTTCTGGATTGGTATGACGCGTATATTCCATAAATCCTGTTGGTTTACCCATTCTTCTTACCCCTCTCTGCTAACCTTTTGGTATGCTTCCATGAGTGCATTTTCATGGGAGATACCCTGTTCTTCAAAGTGACTGATTAACTTAATCACTTTCGCATAATCATCAGGCACAATCTTCTTGAAACAAGGAATATAGTTCTCAAAGTCATCCAAGATCATCTTGGCCTTCTTGCTTCCTGTCTCCTTATAGTAATCTTCAATCAGATCGCGTAATTCCTGTTTATCATATTTTTCAGTGACTTCATGCATTGTCACCATATCTTTGTTCATCTTTAAGTAAAGTGTATGATCTTCATCAAGTACATAGGCAATACCACCACTCATACCAGCGGCAAAGTTCTTGCCCGTATGGCCAAGAATAACAGCCTTACCACCTGTCATGTACTCAAGACCATGGTCACCGCATCCTTCACTAATGGCCGTTGCACCTGAGTTTCTGACACAGAATCTTTCACCGGCAACACCTTCAAAGTAAGCTTTACCACTTGTAGCCCCATAGAGCGCCACATTACCGACAATGATATTCTCTGATGGATCAAATGGTGCTTTGTCATCAGGCTTAATAATGATCTTACCACCTGATAAGCCTTTACCTGCACCATCATTGGCATCACCAGATACTCTTACCGTTACGCCCTTAGGAAGGAAAGCCCCAACGGACTGACCAGCACCACCCGTTGCCTTGATGACAATACTGTCTTCCTCAAGCTTGTTGCCAAACTTCTTTGTGACTTCTGAGCCAAGTCTTGTCGCAAATGTACGGTCTGTTGATGTGATCTTGACATCAATTTCTTTATGATCACCAGCTTTGAAATGCTGAAGAGCTGGAATGAGAACACGTTCGTCCAATGTCTTTTCTAGTTTGAAATTATAAACATGAGCTGGATTGAAGTGGTTAATTGGTGATGATGCATATGTTGTATCTAGGATGGATGCATAATCCATCTTATCAGCAACCGGGAAATCACCCTTACGCTGTTTGAGGCAATCTGTATGACCAACCATTTCATCAATAGTTCTAAAGCCAAGTTCAGCCATGATTTCTCTTGCTTCCTCAGCTATGAACATCATGAAATTCATGACATATTCAGGGTTACCCTTGAAACGTTTACGTAATTCCTTATTCTGTGTTGCCACTCCAAATGGACATGTATCTTTATTACAAACACGCATCATACGACATCCCATTGCCACTAAGGCCGTTGTCGCAAAGCCAAATTCCTCAGCACCAAGCAATGCCGCAATGACAACGTCACGACCACTCATCAGCTTACCATCTGTTTCAATCAGCACACGGTCTCTTAAGCCATTGGCTACAAGAGCTTTGTGGGCTTCTGACAAGCCAAGTTCCCATGGCAAGCCAGCATGATGGATGGAACTAATAGGAGCAGCTCCCGTACCACCATCATAGCCTGAGATCAAGATAACCTGAGCACCGGCTTTGGCAACACCTGAAGCGATTGTCCCAACACCCGCTTCAGAAACAAGCTTAACAGAAATTCTTGCATCCTTATTGGCATTCTTTAAGTCATAAATAAGCTGTGCTAAGTCTTCAATAGAATAGATATCATGATGAGGTGGTGGAGAAATGAGGGATACACCTGGCGTAGAATATCTTGTCTTGGCAATCCAAGGATAAACTTTCTTACCTGGTAAGTGTCCACCTTCACCTGGCTTTGCCCCCTGTGCCATTTTAATCTGAATTTCAATCGCACTATTTAAGTAGGCTGAAGTGACCCCAAAACGACCAGAAGCAACCTGTTTGATGGCTGAGTTTCTTTCGCTATTAAAGCGATCTTCGTTTTCGCCACCTTCACCCGTATTGCTTTTACCATGGAGTCTATTCATCGCAATGGCCATTGTTTCATGCGCTTCTTTAGAGATAGAGCCATAACTCATGGCACCGGTCTTGAAACGTTTAACGATTTCAGATGCTGGTTCAACTTCATCAAGCGGAATGGATTTACGATTTGGTACAATTTCGATACGACTACGCAATGTATGAGGACGTTTTTCATCATCAATCATAGCAGTGTAGCGTTTGAATTCCTGATAGTCACCATGAACTAATGATGACTGTAGTGTTGTGATGGCTTCTGGTGTATAGAGGTGATCCTCTTTGTCTTCACCAGAACGTAATTTATGGAAGCCGATAGAATCCAATGTTGTATCAACACCTAATCCCATTGGATCAAAGGCATGATCATGACGGAAATTGACACCTTCTTCAATTTCCTTAATGCCAATACCGCCTACCTTGCTGACAATACCTGTAAAGTATTCATCAACAAGCTCCTGAGATAAGCCAATAGCTTCAAAAATGTGTGCTGATTCATAAGACTGCAAAGTACTAATACCCATCTTAGCCATAACTTTAACGATACCACCAAGAATCGCTTTATTATAGTCTTCAACAGCTGTTGAATAGTCTTTGTCCAACATGCCAATTTGAATAAGCTCGCCAATACACTCATGAGCAAGGTAAGGCTGAATGGCTGTTGCCCCAAAGCCTAATAATGTCGCAAACTGATGGACATCCCTTGGTTCACCTGATTCAAGAATGAGGGAAACCGCTGTTTTCTTCTTCGTTAATACAAGATGCTGTTCAACGGCTGAAACAGCCAATAAAGAAGGGATAGCCACATGGTTTTCATCCACGCCACGGTCACTTAAGATAATGATGTTGTAGCCTTGATTGTAGGCTTTATCAATGGCGATATAGAGAGATTCTATCGCTTTCTTCAAAGACGTATGCTTATAGTAAAGTAAGGAAATAGTCTTTGCTTTAAAACCTGGCTGATTAAGGCTCTTGATTTTCATCAAATCCACACCATTTAAGATTGGGTTTTCAATTTCTAATACACGACAGTTTTTGCCCTTTTCTTCAAGAAGATTACCGTCACTGCCAATATAGACTGTTGTATCAGTGACAATCTTTTCTCTTAGTGAATCGATAGGCGGATTTGTAACCTGGGCAAAGAGCTGTTTGAAGTAGTAGAAGAGTGGCTGATGGTGAGAAGAAAGAATAGCTAATGGGATATCGTGTCCCATTGAAGCTGTTGGTTCTACACCATTTGTAGCCATTGGAATCAACATGGCTTTGACATCTTCATAATTCCAGCCAAAGACTTTATATAAGCGATCACGCTCTAGCTGAGAGTGTGTTGGCACTTGTTTGTTAGGGATCTTTAAGTCAGAGAGATGGAGCAAATTGCAATCCAGCCATTCTCCATAGGGTTGCATATTTGAGTAGTAGCTCTTTAATTCATCATCAGAAATAATGCGTTTCTGCTTTGTATCCACTAAGAGCATCTTACCTGGTTCAAGTCTTGACTTCTTAATGACATGAGCGGGATCAATATCAAGAACACCAACTTCACTTGAAAGAATGAGACGATTATCATCCGTTAAGTAATAACGCGATGGTCTTAAGCCATTTCGATCAAGGGTAGCCCCTAAGATATCACCATCCGTATAGAGAATAGCAGCTGGACCATCCCAGGCTTCCATCATTGTTGCATAGTAGTGATAGAAGTCCTTCTTTCTTGCGCTCATAAAACGGTTATGCTTCCATGGTTCAGGAATCAGCACCATCATTGCAAGAGGCAATGGCATATTATTCATATAGAGGAATTCAAGCGTATTGTCCAGCATAGCCGAATCAGAGCCGGATGGACGAATAACAGGAAGAATCTTTTCCATATCTTCTTCCAAGACGCTTGAACTCATTGTTTCTTCACGGGCGAGCATGCGATCGCTATTGCCACGGATAGTGTTGATTTCACCATTATGGGCAATCATACGATAGGGATGAGCTCTTTCCCAAGAGGGAATAGTGTTTGTTGAGAAACGAGAATGCACAATAGCAATGGCACTCTTGTAGTCAGGATCACGTAAATCATCATAGAAGTTTCTAAGCTGGGTTACTAAAAACATCCCTTTATAGACAATCGTACGTGATGAGAGAGAACAAATATAAGTATCCTCACTACTCTGTTCAAATTCTCTGCGGACAACATAGAGCTTACGATCAAAATCCAAGCCCTGAGCAACATTTTCCGGTCTTTCAATAAAGCCTTGAAGGATATTAGGCATGCAGTCTTTAGCTACCTGTCCTAAGATTTCATCATGAACAGGGACTTTACGCCAGCCAAGGAATTTCAAGCCATTCTTTTCAACAATGACTTCAAACATACGCTTCGCAAAAGTACTCTTTAAGCTGTCATCAGGGAAGAAGAACATGCCAATACCATAATCACGTTCCTCACCAATCTTAATAGCACTATCTTTTAATGCTTTTTTAAAGAAAGAATGCGAGATCTGGAGTAAAATACCAACACCATCGCCAACCTTTCCACTGGCATCCTTACCAGCACGGTGTTCTAGTTTTTCTACAATATGTAAGGCATCGTCCAATGTCCGATTGTCTTTATGACCATCGATATTAACGATTGCCCCGATACCACAGGCATCTTTTTCTAAAGGGATGTATTTTTCCATTTCTCGTATTCCTCTCCTATCTATTTTATCTTAATGAGAATAATAACTGATCATATGTTGGATATGGTAATGCTTCTGAAGGTAATTTTGCTTCAGCAGTGTCAACTGGAACACGTAATTCATCCATATCTTTCAAGATCACATCGTGATAGAACTCTGCCTGAGCAAGTGAATCAGTTTCTCCTTCTGCCTTCTTCACATCTGCTTCAAGCTTAGCTAAACCTTCATCAATCGCATTAGAACATGCATCTAGTTCTTTTAGGACTCTGAGATCATAACCAGAAACACTGCCTAATAATGCTTTCTTATCCAATAATTCACTTTCTACAGCTTTCATATATTTGAAGAGAGCTGGTGTGAAATCACGCTTAACCATATCAATCATAGTAAGTGCTTCAATATGAATTGTCTTAGAGTAGTTTTCAAGCTTAATTTCATAACGTGAATCAATTTCACTTTCTGTAAAGATATGGTACTTCGTAAAGAGATCCACATTTTTCTCAGCTTTGAACTGTGGTAAAGCATCAGGTAATGATTTTAAGTTGAATAAGCCACGTTTCTTAGCTTCTTCAAGCCATGCATCTGTATATCCATTACCATTGAATAAAATACGCTTATGGTCGTCAAGCATCTTCTTAAGAAGCTTATAGACTTCCTGGTCAAATTCTTCTGCTGGCACATCTTTTAAGGCATCATAGATATCTTCTAGTGAGCTTGCGACTGCTGTATTCAAGATAATATTTGGATCAGCAACACTTAAGGAAGAACCAGGCATTCTGAATTCGAACTTATTACCTGTGAAGGCAAATGGTGAAGTTCTGTTACGGTCCGTTGGGTCTTTGACAAAGTTAGGAAGAACGGCTGCCCCAATTGACATTTCCGTCTTTTCTGTTTTTTCCATACTTGCTTCATGGTCAATGGCATCAAGCACTTTCGCAAGTTCGTCACCAACGAAGATGGAAACAACTGCTGGAGGAGCTTCATTAGCGCCAAGTCTGTGATCATTACCAGCACTTGCGACTGAGATACGTAAGAGATCCTGATAATTATCAACGGCAGAAATTGTTGCCAGTAAGAAAATAAGGAATGTCTTATTGTGATATGGATCACTGCCTGGATCTAAGAGGTTCATCTTTGTATTTGTAACAATAGACCAGTTATCATGCTTACCTGAACCATTGACACCGGCAAATGGCTTTTCGTGAAGAAGACATGCATAGTGATGCTTATCAGCAACTTTCTTCATCATTTCCATTGTTAGCTGGTTGTGGTCAACAGCAACGTTAGCTGTTTCAAAAACTGGAGCCAATTCATGCTGTGCTGGGGCAACTTCGTTATGTTTTGTCTTAGCAGGAACGCCAAGCTTCCATAACTCTTCATCCAAGTCATGCATATATTCTGATACTTTTGGTTTAAGGACACCGAAGTAATGATCTTCCATTTCCTGACCCTTAGGAGCAGGTGCACCAATTAAAGTACGGCCTGTCAAAAGCAAGTCCTTTCTCTTTTTATAAAGATCCTTGTCAATCAAGAAATATTCCTGTTCACTACCGATCGTTGTATCGATATGTGTCACATCATCATAACCAAGTAAATGTAAGACTTTGACAGCCTGTTCATTTAAAGCTTCCATTGATCTTAATAAAGGTGTCTTCTTATCTAGAGCTTCACCACTGTAAGAACAGAAAGCAGTTGGAATATAAAGCGTGCCATCTTTAATAAAGGCAGGTGAAGATGGATCCCATGCTGTATAGCCTCTTGCTTCGAATGTTGCACGTAAACCACCACTTGGGAAACTTGAAGCATCAGGTTCACCTTTCACTAATTCCTTACCAGAGAATTCCATAATCACTTCACCATTAGAACGTGGTGAGATAAAGGAATCATGTTTTTCCGCAGTGACACCAGTCATTGGCTGGAACCAGTGTGTAAAGTGTGTTGCGCCATGTTCAACAGCCCAGTTCTTCATTGCTGCAGCAACAGTATTCGCTACATCTAAGTCAAGAGATGCTCCATATTTTGATGTTTTATGTAATTTACGATAAACATCTTTAGGTAGTTTCTCTTTCATCACAGAATCATTAAATACAAGACTTCCATACATTTCAGGTATTGATTTCTCCATACGTATTCCTCCTCTCAAGTGTGATAATTTATTATCACCTTGTCTAATTTTCTCTTATTATACAAAACTCTATACATTCGTCAATATCTTTTTATCACTTTAATAACAATTTCTTGTATCCATAAAGTAATTTCTCAATTTTTGTATAATTCCAAAATATGTATTTTCACTTTCACCTTTTTCCTTAAATCAACACTAAAATAATTGTTTTTCATTTGAAAATCAATACTTATTCAACAATTCCTACGATGTGAGCCTTTTCATTTTCAAAAAGAAAAAAGCCTTAGTACATTTGTACTAAGACTCTTACTTATACTGACAAGCAATCTTGATATACATATCAACAGCTCTCTTTAAGACCTTTTCATCAAAGTTGAAATGATCTGTATGCAGACCTGACTGATATTTTTCAGATTTCGTTCCGACAAAGACAAAGACACCAGGTACTGCTTTTTGATAGAATGAAAAATCTTCAGCAAGCATGAGCGGTTCATCAAGCAAGACAATATCATCAATCTCACTTAAGAACTTCACAAGCTTTTCATCATTGAGAACAGGTGGATAGAGCGGTGGACAGCTAAAGTCAATCTTACAGCCATAACTTATCTCAGCGCCCTTATTAAAATCTTCCATCTTCTTCACCAAGAAATTAAAGACATCTTCACTGTAGGTACGCATTGTACCATGCATTTCACATTCCTTTGCAACACTATTTCTAGCAGTGCCGCCATGAATCTGGCCAATATTGATAATGGCAGGATCAAAGGGAGACTTCATGCGTGTTAAGATCTGTTGATAGCCTTCTAGCAAGTGGGCAGCGACAAGCAAGGAATCGATGCCATTTTGTGGCAAGCCAGCATGGGCATCACGACCAGTAATATGGATATCGATTTCACCACATTCCGCCATTAAGCCATCCTTCTTGGTAGCTAGTACACCTTCTTCTATAGTAGGCATAAGATGAATGCCAAAGATAGCTTCAACATTCATTTCTTTAAGAAGGCCGGTTTCCACAATGATCTTTGCCCCACCCGGTCCTTCTTCAGCTGGTTCGAAGATCAGCAAAATATTGACCTGTGGCTGGATATTGTCATGCTTTAGAGCATAGGCAAAGCCAAGCATGGCCGCCATATGGCCATCATGACCACATGCATGCATGATGCCTTCATGTCCGCTTTTAAAAGCAATGTCATTGGCTTCACAAATAGGCAGGGCATCAATATCTGTACGAAAGGCAACACATTTTTCAAAGCCATAGTCAAGATAGACACAGCAGCCAGTCTTAAGCTGTGGAAGTGGCTTTGGGTCATAGCCCATCTTAATCAGTTCGTTTTTGAGATACTCCGTTGTCTGATTTTCTTCGAGGCCAAGTTCAGGAATCTGATGAAGATCACGACGCCATTTCTGTAATTGTTCTAACATGGCTAGATCTTTCTTAAATCGTCTTCTAAGCCTGTCTTTGATTTTGTTTTATCATCTTTCATCTTGATGACTTTAGCAGGATTACCGACAACAACGGCATTGGCAGGCACATCTTCTGTAACAATAGCACCAGCGCCAACAACGGCATCATGACCAATACGAACACCTTCAATGACAACGGCATTGGCACCAATTAAGACATTATCTTCAAGAATAACAGGGGTAGCACTTGCTGGTTCAATAACGCCAGCTAAAACAGCACCAGCACCAACGTGACAATGCTTGCCAACTGTTGCACGACCGCCAAGAACAGCGCCCATATCAATCATTGAGCCTTCGCCAATAACAGCTCCAATGTTGATAACTGCTCCCATCATAATAACGGCATTATCACCAATTGTGACACCATTACGAATAAAGCAGCCTGGTTCAATGCGGGCATTGATATTTGTCATATCCAGCATTGGAATAGCTGAATTACGACGATCCTGTTCCATATAACAATCCTTAATAGCTTCTTTGTTTTCTTCTAAATAAGCCTTAACATCTTCTAATTCACCAATCAAAACACGGCTCTTTTCATCACCAAAACAATGAACTGTATCTGTATCTGGTAAGTCATGACCTTTTACATAAACCTTAACTGGTGTTTTCTTTTTCGCATTCGCAATATAATCAATAATTTCCTGAGCACTATCTAACATAATTTTCCTCCATTACTTCTCCGGTAAATGTTGTTCTCGCCTGGCCAGTCATGAAGAGATGACCATCACGATAAGTGATTGATAAATGGCCACCAAGCAATTCTACATCACATGTTGTATCAATCTTGTTTTCTAAAATAGCTGCATAGACAGTTGCACATGCCCCTGTACCACAGGCTAACGTTTCTCCGCTACCACGTTCCCAGACACGCATCTTTAAATGATTACGGTCAATAACTTCAACAAATTCCACATTAACCTTTTCTGGGAACACACCAGAATGTTCAATCTTGAAACCATCTGTCTCGATATCTTCTGGTAAATGCTTTGTGAACATCACGATATGTGGGTTACCAACTGAGATGGCTGTTCCACGATAACGCTTGCCCCCAACGACAAATTCCCCATTAATACATTCTTCTGCATCATAGACCATTGGTAAGTCTTTGACCTTGCTTGAAGGGACACCCATATCCACTGTAGCGCCAGTGACCTGACCATCTTCTAAGATCAAGTCCACAATACGCTTACCAGCCTTTGTTTCAAATTCAAGATGGGTTTTGTCTGTCAACTTGTTGTCATAAGCAAACTTCGCTAAACAGCGAATACCATTGCCGCACATCTGCCCTTCTGAGCCATCAGCATTGAACATGCGCATTTTAAAATCATATTTGTCACTATTTTCCAGGGCAATGAGGCCATCAGCACCAATACCCATATGACGATCACTGATTTTGGTAATGAAAGCTGGATCATAATCAAAGAAATGATCACGGTTATCGATATAGATATAATCATTACCAATACCTTCCATCTTCGTAAATTTCATTTGCCTTCTCCTTTTTGTCATATTCTAACTAAACTTGACTGACAATGCAATCAATACACCATCATTATACCAACTAACCTCCCAATTGAAAACAAATCACTCGGCAAAAGAAAAGATCCCACGAGGGGATCTTCAAGGAAGATTTATTTCTTTAACTGATAGAATGAATGAATACCTTTATATTGTGCCTGGTCACCAAGTTCATCTTCAATTCTTAATAACTGATTGTATTTCGCAATACGGTCTGTTCTTGAAGCAGAACCAGTCTTGATTTCACCAGCATTAGTGGCTACAGCGATATCAGCAATTGTTGTATCTTCTGTTTCACCTGAACGGTGTGAAACAACAGCAGTATAGCCAGCTTCCTTAGCCATTTCGATTGCTTCAAGAGTTTCTGTTAATGTACCAATCTGGTTAACCTTGATTAAGATAGAGTTAGCAGCACCTCTTTCAATACCCTTAGCTAAACGCTTTGTATTTGTAACGAAGAAGTCATCACCAACCAGCTGGATCTTCTTGCCTAACTTAGCAGTTAAGTAATCCCAGCCATCCCAGTCATCTTCAGCTAAGCCATCTTCAATAGAGATAATTGGATACTTATCAACTAATGTTTCTAAGAAATCAACGAATTCTTTATTATTGAACTGTTTGCCACCTTCACCAGCAAGTGTATAAATGCCTTTTTCTGTATCATAGAATTCACTTGAAGCAACGTCCATCGCAATCATAACGTCTTCACCTGGCTTATACCCAGCTTTTTCAATAGCTTCTAAGATAACCTGAATAGCTTCTTCATTGCTCTGTAAGTTAGGAGCGAAACCACCTTCATCACCAACTGCTGTATTCATGCCCTTGGCATTTAAAACTGACTTTAAGTTATGGAAGACTTCAGCACCCATTCTAATAGCTTCTTTGAATGTAGGTGCACCGACTGGCATAATCATGAATTCCTGGAAGTCAACATTGTTGTCAGCATGTTCACCACCATTGATGATATTCATCATTGGTGTAGGAATAACATAGGCATTATTACCACCGATATACTTGTAAAGTGGTAAACCTAAAGCATCAGCAGCTGCCTTGGCAACGGCAAGAGAAACACCTAGGATAGCATTTGCACCTAAGCGACCTTTATTTTCAGTACCATCTAAGTCAATCATTGTCTTATCAATTAAACGCTGATCAGTAACTGGTAAACCAATAACAGCTGGAGCGATTTCTTCATTCACATTCTTAACAGCCTTAGTTACACCCTTACCTAAATATCTATTCTTATCACCATCACGTAATTCGACAGCTTCATGAACACCTGTTGATGCTCCTGAAGGAACAATGGCACGGCCAAAGCCACCAAATGTTGTTTCAACTTCTACCTCTACTGTTGGATTGCCGCGTGAGTCAAGTACTTCACGTGCATATACACGACTAATTAAATCTTTTTCCATTTTCATATCCTCCTTATATAAAAGCAGACTTGCTGCTTATGGACTATTTGAAGTCATTCTCTAAATTGGACGAAAGAATGACTTATTCAAACAAAGTTGGTTAGCGAAGGCTTACTTCACTTTCCATCTATAAGTTAGCATAAACAAACCTATAAATCAACTTAAATACTCTTTAAAAAGTACAATGCTAGTGTAACGTAATTCGTGCATTCCTCATGTTGTCATAACAACGTTTTTAGTAAAATATTTTTTCAAAAATCCTTGCATTTCATCCTATCACATGATATATTATGTAGGCAATCCATTGGAGGTATACTCAAGTGGCTGAAGAGGCTCCCCTGCTAAGGGAGTAGGTCGGGATAACTGGCGCGAGAGTTCAAATCTCTCTGCCTCCGCCATTGCGAAGTTGACATCGGACATTTGTCCGATGTTTTTTTATATTCCAAATGTAAAAGGAGCAGTTCAACTGCTCCTGAATTATTTAGGTATATTAAATAATCGTGGGGTCACAGTAGCCCTTTAAATAATTGTGGGGTCATTTAGATATGAGGCAATAAAATATCGTGGGGTCATGAACTTATGTTTCATGATCCTTTTAAATTATGCATAATAATGAAGTCCGTCTCTTAGATGAAGGGGAATGAAATTATGGACAATAAAGAATTATGCTATATGCTGGATCTTGATCCAGATACAGTTGAGGATGTGAATATCACCAGAAAAGACGAGAAATATGTCTTCAGTATAGTCATGAAGAGACAAACATATGAATGTCCTGAGTGTCACTCAAGTCATGTGAACATAAAGGCAAATAAATCCAAAAA
>NZ_JNKU01000045.1 GCF_000702165.1 Sharpea azabuensis DSM 18934 | reverse complement strand
TGAATAACAGGCCACGTAAATGCATAAAATATAAAACACCTAAAGAAGAATTACTGGGTAACTCATCGTAGGTGTTGCACTTAATTTGACAAATCATCTGCACATAAAAACTTGTGATTCAAACATGATATTGCCTTTATGTACCAAGAAAGAAAGTGTCCTGAGTGATAGATCTAAATAAGTATGTTAAAATGTCCTGCTTGTTTTGACCACCAGGAAAAGCTTAAAGGCTATTATGGCGTCGTTTCACAGATTCTTCTGAACAAAGTTGTGCTGGCCCTCTTTTATACCGACAGGCGCACTGTATTTGAATATAAGCGAAAAAATGCACCACTAGACAACGAGTATACTTTCACCCAGTTTGCCTACGCAGCGCATCGGCTTGGTATAGAAATAAAAACAACGAGCGTCGCTCAGGCTAAAGGCCGCGTGGAAAGAGTTAACCAGACACTACAATCACGATTGCCAGTAGAATTAAGACGCACTCGCATTACAACGATAGAACAGGCTAATCAGTTTCTTGACGGCTACATTAAGAAGTTCAATGATCAGTTTGCCCTACGTCTCAATAGTACAAAAAGTGTGTATGAAAAGCAATTAACACAGTCACAAATCAACAAGGCATTAACTATTATTGAAAATTGGAAAATTGATAAGGGACATAGCTTTCAGTATCATAACTTTCACTATATGATTGTGACCAGTACTGAAGCAGATGTGTATTTTAAGGAAGGAACAGAAGTGATGGTGATTAAGTCTCTAGATGGCAAAACTTATGCCAATATAAATGATAAGCTTTACAATACTCTTGAAATTGAGAACTGAGAAGAATATTCAAAAAACTTTGACGTAATACCAGAGCTGAAAAAAGAAAAGAAGAAGTATATCACCAGTTGACCATCCATGGAGACAGAACAGCTGGAAGTTATATTCATCTTCAACCAGAGCCTATTTATATAGTACTAATAATTTAAAAAATTCAGGACATTTTCAAGAATACCACTGTTTGGTTGATTTGATTCTTCAACCTTGTTGTTAGTATTATCTGTTTTGGGTTCTTCTACAGAAGGTTCTTTAGGAATAGATGGTTGTGACTCTTGATGAATAGAAGGTTGTGGAGAAGGTGTACCTGTTGTAGGGGTAGTCGTTTTTGGTTTCTTCTTAGGACTTGTTGTTTGTTTAGGTTTATTTGTTTGTGTGTTATTATTTGTTGTATTCTTGTTCGTATTCTTTGGTTTAGTAGTTTTAGTTTGTTTTGGCTTTTTTCGCGTAGTATTTGCAGGTTGTTCTTGTGTTTTTGTCTCTTGAGACTGTTCTACTACTGGAGTAGGCTCTATAGCTTGTGTTTCTTCAGTCTTTTTTTCCTCTTTCCTAGCTTTATTTTCCTTTCGGGCTTCAGCAGTCTTTATAGCTTCTTTAGAAGCTTTAGAAGAAACATTCTTATTGTATAAGAGAAGTGCTGCAATACCAATAATAATAACTATGCTGATAATTATTGTTATAATATTCTTTTTTCTATTATTTTCTTTAAACATAAGCCATTCTCCTAGATTTATTTCCTATGTCTATTATACGTGACAATCAATATTGTAGAAAAGGGTATCTTTACAGAATGTAGAGATACCCTTTTCAGTTATGTTATGACTTCAAATACCCAAGTGCTTTCATTTTCTCATTGATCTGTTTAGCTAATAAGTCATTGAATGACTTATTACCTGTAAAGAGATCTTGATTGAGTAATGATGTTGGTATCTTGTGTTGTGTGATATCAGTAGTGTCTTGTTTAGTAGGCTGAATACCTGTATCTTTTAGTCCATTTGTAAGAAGATATGTTCTAAAGTTTAGATAATGATCTTTGTATTCTTCTTTCAATACATCATTCATGTCATCAACAATGTGATAATGTCTTTTACTTGTAAGAGATACAACAACATATTTATTGATGTTGTATTTCTTCACAATATAATTGATGTTGTTGATTGTTTTAAAGATTGATCCTTTGTAATAGGGATCATTCTGACCTACAAAGAAGACATAGCTATCATTCGCATTAAAGTCAACTTTCTTGCCTTCAACCTGTGTTAGTTTAGTGATGGCTGTTTCTTTACCCGCATCATTTCTTGCAAAGTAGAGTTTCTTATCTTGTTGGTTATAAGAGAGCTGTCCTTCTATACCGCCAATTGTGACATTGTCGAAGTTAGTGCCCTTGCCATGTAAGGCATCAAGTGCTTCTCCTTGCTGGTTATAGAGCGTTACGGCTACTGGTGATACGGAAGATGGCATGGTGATATTGTTGACATAGACATTAAGGGCATTTGCTCTAATGGCTACATCAGTTGATGTATCATTGACGCCACCAAACTGTGTGACACTTGCATTAGCGTTATTAGCTAATGCATCAATGAAATTAGTTTGTCCATTGACAAACCCATCTCCAATAGCAACGATATTATTCTTCTTTGTGTTTTCAGGCTTTGTTTCTGTTGGTGTTGTTACTTTTTCTTTGCTTAGCGACTCCGCATTCTTCTTTTCAGTGTAATGATTGTAGCCAAGAAGGCTTACAATCATAGCGACTATAACAACAACAGATATTTTAAAAACAATATTCTTAAGCATTAGTAATAATAGTAATATGTTGAGGCATCATGCATTTCAGCTTTAGTCAATACGGAGCCAAGAATATTAACCTTATTTCTCTTCAACATTTCTACTGCAGCAGCAGCTTCTTTTCTTTTTGTATCCTGCGCAGATACAACGAAGATTGTTCCATCAACAGCATTACCAACAGGAACTGGATCGGATGTTTGAAGTACAGGTGGACAGTCAACAATAATGAAATCAAAGTGTTTCTTTAATTCTTTCATATAGTCGGCAAAGCTTTTAGAGCCTAATACTTCTGTAGGGTTTGGTACTTGAGTTCCTGATGTAAGGACAAATAAATTACCTGCAAAACTTTCATGTTCAAGCACTTTAAAGAACTTTGGATCATACATATGTGTCTTACCAAATTCTCTAACTGCATCAGTTAAACCTTCATCATTTGGTAAGTTCATATATTTATGAAGTGTTCTCTTTCTTAAGTCCGCATCAATGATAAGTACTTTCTTATATTTCGCTGCAAAGATATAAGCTAAGTTCATTGATACAGTTGATTTAGCTTCACCGGCTTGTGTTGATGTGACAGATACAGATGTAATTTCCTGATCTGTGCCAGAATATTCTATATTAGTTCTAATATGTCTGAAAACTTCAGCAAAGTCAAACTGCTGGTGTTCACCAGACTTATCGAGAATACTATATGTATTACCAGTATGTGTTCTTTTCTTTCTCTTAGCCATTATGTCTACCTCCCAAATAGTTTCTTAAAAAAGCCTACTTTGACTTGTGTTCTTTCAATTGGTCCATTGTGAAAGATATGCAGTGGGTTATCATGCATGAGTATATGTGCTGTTTCTTCCCCATATTTCTTACAAACAACTTTATAAGCATCATTAAGAGTACTAGGTGAACGTCTTCCTTCACTTCTATGTGTATCACTGGCAATCAACATTGCAAGATTGTTTTCAATTAATGCTTCAGCATTCTTAAGAACATGTGAACCATGTGTACCAACAAGACTAGATGCATTTACTTGAATAATATAACCCATATCCACCCATTCACTAACTCTATCAATATCAATCTTATCTTTGAAATAACGCTCTACATGAGCTACAACAGGTGTATAACCATGTGATTTTAATGCATAAAGATATTCTTCAACTTCATCTTCGTCATCTGGAAGATTTCTTCTGACATCAAACTCACATAGTGCATATTTTGTATTTTCATAAGGAATGAAGAAACCATTTCTAATAGCACTTGGTGCATCATGATTGAGGAAGAGCTCACTTCCTTCATGTACTTCAATACCTAATTTATTGGCTTCTCTTTTTAATTCACTAATACGTTCTCTAAAATGTTGAATCTCTTTTTCAAAATGTGTTCCACTTATAACATGGGGTGTTGCAGCAATGACTTTTACACCAATATTTGATGCATTTTTTAATGCTGCTTTGGCTTCTTCTAGATCCCTAATACCATCATCAATGCCCCATGCATAGTGACCATGAATATCTACGAATTCCATTATTTATTATCAATGAAAGGTACAGCACCTAGGTTAGGGATACCAAGATACTGTTCAGCTTCATCTTTGTTATGGATTCTTGTATCCATAAGCATTCTAATAATAACATAGGCAATTGATAATAATGCACCGGCAAGTGCACCAATAGCTAAGTTCTTAGGTAATGAGGGTGATACTGATGAAGTAGCAATCTTTGAATTATCAATGATAGTAATATTTGTAACGTTTAGGTTTTCTCTTACTTCATCTCTAAATGTCTTTGTAACCTGATCAACAATTCTTTTTGATAAAGCTGGATCTGTTGTTTTTGAAGTAATAGAAATAACCTGAGTGTTTGTTTCATTAGTAACAACTAATGAAGAAGACAAATCATCTTGATCAATTTTTAGAGCTGTTGCGGCTTTTTCAGTAATATTGTTACCTTTAATCATTTCAACATAGTTGTTTACTAATAAGTTATTCGCATTTACCTGGCTATAATCAGAGACACCTGTAGTTGAATCAGGCTTTAAATATAAACGTACAGTAGACTCATATTTCTTAGGAATCACAAATACTGTTATAACACCGGCAAGAAGTGCAATTAGAAGAGTGGTAAGTATAATAGATCTGATATGTGTTTTAAGCTGTTTGAGGATTTCCATTAAATCAATGGTAACTTCTTCCTCGCTATTATTTTCAATTACAAAAGTATTATCCATAAATTTCCTTTCTATCTATTGGTTGATTGTGTCATTTGATAAGACTTCTTTAATATATTGCTTATTCTGTTTAACGCTATTTTCATTTGGAATTGTGTAATAAAGCTTTGTGTTAGGCATCATATACCCACCTGTCATTATCTTCCCTGTACCTTCCATAATGCGACTAGAGAAGTTCCAAGAGGCATTTGTACTAAGTTGTTCGCTTGCGATTTCTTTCATCTTGTCAGCTGGCATATTTGTAGTGAATGAACCTCCTGCAGCATCAAGAATCTTTGTGTAATTCGTTAATAGTGTTGGAGATAACATTTTCTTGATGATAGCTGTAAGAACATCTTGTTGGTTCTGCACACGGTGATAGTCACCAGACTCATAACCATAACGTTCTCTTGCAAAAGCTAATGCCGTTGCGCCATCCATATGGTTAACACCTTCATGAAGTTCTCTACCATGTAATAGTTTAATATCTTTATCGCTATAAACATCTATACCACCAATTGCATCAACAAGCTCAGTTAATGTGGTGAAGTTTAATCTTGCATAATAATCAATATCGATATCCATGAAGTTTTCAACAGTTTTAACTGTGTTTTCTACACCAAATAAACCAGAGTGTGTAAGTTTATCTTCTTTACCTGAATTAGCTAATGGTACATAGTAATCTCTTGGAATAGATGTCATCAGAATGTTGTGCGTATTTGTATTAACAGTAACAATCATATTAACATCACTTCTTGATACCGTTGATGCAGTACCATAGGCGTCAATACCCGAAATATAAACAATAAATGTACCTGCAGCATTTGTACTCTTTGTTTGTGGCTTAACATTTTGTGTTAATGTATATTTCCAAATAACTTTTGTATCTTTAGAGAAGTCACTATCGTATTCAGCTAGTGCTGTTCTATAAGCTTCATTCAGTAAAATACATTCTACTGAATGATTAACTAATCCCTGAGCAACTGCTTGATAGTTTAAATACTCTGTTGGGCTTAATGTAACTTTTTTAGCTATTTCTTTGAGGATATAGTTTTGGTTTGTCGTATCTACATTTGGTTGAATACCAATACTTTTCCCATTGAGATCACTTAGCTTCTTATATGAACTATTCTTAAGTACAACAACAGAATATGTAATCTCCTCTTTATTACCATTAAACATTTCATCAATACTTTTATTGCCTTTACTTACAGCTAAACTACCAACAACCATAAGTACAGATAATCCAAGAGAAACAATCTTACCAATTAAGTATCTTGTCTTGCCTTTCTTATCATGATGATGTCTAAGTTTATATGGTTGTAGCCATACATACATTCCTAATTCTAAAGCTACTAATACTAATCCTAAAATAATTAAATACTTAGTTGGTACTAATCCTAATCTTACAACCATAATCATCAATACTATTGATGTAATTGCTTGTAAGATTAAGAAATTACGTCTTCTCAATATTTTTTTTAACATTTTTTCACTCCCCTTAAACAAATGAAGTAACTAGAAAAACGGTAAACAGATACTGCTTACCAATATGTACTTTATATCATTTCCTGACCAAATAACCCCATTTACTATTCTCCCAATTACATCTATTTATTCACACGCAAATAAATTAGCATACCTCGATAGGATAGCATAGTTATTTAAGGTATTCAATAAATATCCGAATCTATCCATATTAATTACAAATGCTTCTGACTGATATTAAATTATTTAAATTTTAAAATATAAACTCTCAATAGAAATTCTTTATATTAAATATCATATAAATCTCATTGTGCTACGAATTTATTGGTATAAATTTATTTTCAAAGAATTTTAAAATTTTCAATAACAACTAACATTGAAGATTATTATTCCTTTTTGCAACGTTGAATAATCTATACCCATTTTTCGTATTATAGAACTAGAAGTTATTCAAGTAATAATTCTAGTTTTTTATTTTATCTAGAAGTGATATCATTTCACTGAAGAGAAGTTAGTCATTATAACTTGAGACATCCATAAGGTAAGCTCGTAAACAACGATTGATAGCTATGACTATTAATGTATCGTTCTTCTCTTCACTAAATAAACGTACTGACTAGAGGTTACTTATATTTAACTTCTAGTCTTTTATTTTGTAGGCATACATTATAATAGACTTAAGAAAGCAGAGAGAACCCACTTTCTTATCCTTTTTTAAAAAGTCTTTGCATATCATCTTTATAAGATACAAAGATTAGACTTCCATATACAACAATACTAAAAATCACACATAAAAAAAGACTCGTTAAGAAATTATCAATTAGATGATTGACAATAAAACATGTTACAAATATCAGAAATGATGATAGCAAACTAATTAACAATGACTTTTTAATTTCCTTAAAGTAAACATTTTTACAAAAATAAATTCCCATACTCATCATTGTCAATTCAGCCACCAAAGTTGTAAATGCTGCCCCATTTTCAGCAAAGATTGGTATTAGTATAAAGTTTAACAGAATATTTATTACTGCACTTGTCACAGTTGCAATCATTACATTCTTTTCTTCTCCCAAAGGAATCAATACAATATTTATAAAAAAATTTGCTAACAACGCTGGTATTAATGATATTGATAAAATTGCTAGTGATGACTCTGCTTGAATATACTCACTTCCGGAGAAAAGTAAAATTAGTGATTTTCTTACCATGAACAGACCACAAGCTGCTGGTATTGTAATTAATAAAGTGATATTTAATATATCTGAAAGCTTGTCGGAGGCCTTTTCTTTATCATGAACAATGCTTCTAGAAATTTTTGGAATGACAACAACGAAAGCTGCATTAATTAATTGCTTTATCATAGTATAAAATTTTGTCGACACACCATATAATCCTACGATAGAATCAGTTTGAAAAATACCAAGCATAGTTATATCAGAATTTATATAAATAAAGGTTGCTATTGCACTTGCAAAAAGATAAAGAACTGGTTTTAAATGACGCTTTATACTAACATTAAAAATAAGTTTTGGATATATATTCAAACTTCTACGAATATGAACAAAGTTTGCAATATTTGCTAATAAAATCCCTAAAACAGAGACTAAGGCATACCAGACCACATCATCTTGACTTCTTACCAATACGAACAATGCCATAATTGCAATACTTTGACAACATATATAACGTATTGTAATAAATAGATAATCTTCATTTGCCGCATTTATCCAATCAGTTCCTAATGTCGTAAACAATACAGAAAGACTGATTGTTAAAATAATAAAAGTATACGGCGCTAGTCTTTTCCAAAGAAGTATTAAGAAGGCAAGTATGATATATGCAATAATTGTTGTAATAACATTAATTGTAAAAATCTCATTAATTAATGTGTTAAATTTATTCCTATCATCTCTTACTCTTGCACATTCACGAATTGCATAACGCAAAATTCCAGCTGCAGCAATATAGGAAATATAATTAACTATGGATACACTAAAAGTATATTTACCATAGTTAATTAGTCCAAGTACACGTGATGCATACGGGAATGTTATCATTGGAAAAATAATAGACATAAATTCCTTTATTACATTTAGAATTGCATTAATTTTAACTGATTTCGTTTGTTTTATTACTTTCACCCTAAAGCCCCGATCTTTCGTTTAGTAATTGTCTATCACTAAGTAAAAAAATTTGAAAAGGAATAATTCTCAGGAATATTGAATAACTTATATTTTTAGATTGATATTTACTTTGCTACCGTGTTGATTTCACAAAATAAAATAAACATATAACTGAGGAAGTTCCTTATTAAAAAGTTAGTTAAATAATCTCACAAAAATTACTATATACAGCGCTAAATTCGATAGCTAATACTCTAATTCAGGATACGAATAGTTAAGTTCTATAAGTATAAAAGTGAATAGCAAAGACATTAAGCGTTGCGAATCTAGGTAAGACTGTGTTATAGAAGAAATAATCATCATTATCATAAGACCAACACTTAATGCTTTGTTCTTACCTTTTGTTTTAACTACAAGTAAAATACTCTTAATTATTATATAGATATACCAAATTAGTCCAAAAACACCTAATTTCGTTAGCGTGCCTATAATTCCAATGTCGTCATAATGGAAAATTCCAGCCTGGCCATGAACAAAATAGTACATGCTATTACCCTCATCAGGACTAACCATGCTTAATCCAAAAAGTATATTTTTTTTGAACAAGTTCAAATAATATGAAATAGCATTAAATCTGGCAAAAGATGATCCTGTATTTTCACTAATACTTTGCGACATTGATAACCAAAGGTTATTTATAAAAACAAAGCCTATAAAAATGCCTATCACTACCATAATAATTTTTCCGAAATGCTTAGAGTTTCTTAACGTCCAAAGGAAAATAGAAATTAGACCTAAAATTAGCAAAAATAAATAATATCTTGATCTATCCACCAGTACAACAGAAGCTATACTGAGTAAAAGAGTAATTATTTCAGATTTACATTGTTTGAAATTATTTTTGATACAAATATAACCTAGACATAGAATAAATACTCTTAAAAATCCTTCAAACACATGATAAATTCGGAAACCTAACTCAGGATGCCAAAAGTAGTAATCTGGTAGTATTCCATTCAGCTGAAGAATAATAGTGTGATTTCTAAGATATAAAACTCTTTGAATTAAAAACAATATACATAAGATAGACCAAAATAATTCTCCAATTTTTATAAAAAAATGTAGATTTTGTTCTGATTTCAAATATCTCATGAAGATAAAATAAAGCAAAAATATACAAAATGGTATAACTGGCCATATTACTTGACTGAGACTGTATCCAAATTTAAGATTCGCATTCAATGAATTTAATAATAAAATCAGAAACAATGTGATTAAGCAATGCGTATATTTTCCGAAATAAAGCTTGTGAGATACGGCAAATAAAAAGAACAGAATAATGCTAAATATAGAAAGAAGCATTTTATTGGTTGCATTGCCAGACAATACGGTTGGAAGTGGGAGTAAATACATCAATCTCATATCAAATAGAAAAAAAAGTATCAAAAAAATCTTTGTTTGGGATATTTTTATCTTCATGAGTGCTGTTTTCTCTCCTTCCATGGATTATTATCGATTAAGTCCAAATACATGGAATATGCTTTAATCAATCTTTTATTTTTCAATATCAAGCTTTCTCTTGAAGGTACATATTGAAATCCTGATGAAATTCCATGCCAATGTATTACTTTAAGATTACGAGTGTAGAGTGTTTTATAACCATTAAGTTTACATCTTAGTGCTAGTATCATTTCCTCGCAATAAAAACCTGTATCTGGTGTAAACAAAAGCTCTTCATTTTTCATGAATAGTTTTGTTACTATAATACACGATCCCTGTAAAACTGGATTAACAATAAATTGCTGCTTATAATGTAAATTTACAAATTCGTGCTTTAACCTTTTTCTAATCTCAATAATCCAATATGGAACATATTTCCTGATATTTTCTGTTTTTTCTCTATGACGATAAAGATTGAGCGCCTCATCAATGTACTCAATTTCAGATTTCCTTTCAGCGACTAGCTTCTCTATATCGACTTTACTTGGTAATTCCTTGTATAATGGTGATTGATGCTCCTGTCCTCTGGGACAATAAACATCTGGTCCAATTAAATAAGATGGATTTGCAGTGTAAGTTTTTTGCAAAATATCAACAAAGTTCTTTTGTCGAATTTCTATATCATTATTCAAAACAACAATAAATTGTGGGTTATATAATTTGGAAAACCGATAAAGTTTGTTGTTTCCCTCTGAGAATCCAAGATTTTCAATACTATGCAACAGCTTAATAATAGGATTTGCACTATATCTATTTTTTAATAATTCAAAACTATGATTTGGTGACCCATTATCTAAAATTACAATTAAGCATTTCTCAATTCCTTTCAGTTTCAAAAGAGAATCTACACACATAGTAGTCGCATTAAACGACTGATAATGGAGCACATTAAAACACACATCAATCATAAATTTAATCCTTCTCAAACGATGACTTTTCTGGAAATTTACTCATAAAAACATTTTGTAACCTTAATTTCTCATGCTCAAAATCAATACTAGGGTTATCATCATTCAAAACTAAAACCTTATATTTAGAATTAAATAGCTTTTGATAATTTGTATATTCGTTAATCGTCGTATAAACTCCCCTTCTCATTATGTTATAAGGGGCAAAGTTTCCTGTTCCAATCTGCCAATTTCGCATAATGTACTGATTAATATCCGTAACTGCACGAAATTTATTACTGCATGTAGCATTAAGTAACTCAGGTTCAGCATTCCATACATCTGAAAAAACAGATTTAAGAAAACTTTGTGGTTGATGATGCATCATTAAGCCTGGAAACTCTGGAAATGGCAGCATTAATAATGTTTTTAAAAGATTTTTTCCATAGCTAACACTTAGCCATTGTTTTTTATTCTCTTTAATCAATTTCTTATAGTCAAAGTGTCTAGCAAAAAATTCATTTGTATTTAATAAAATATGGTCAAATTGACAATCCATCCCATTCACGTGATTGGGATATAAAACTGCAATATCACATGGAAGTTCATCCGAAAAAAAATCTGTTTTTTCTGTTTTGTTTATCAGAAAGAAATCATCGTTAAAATATACAAAATGTTCAGATAAATCATTAATACGATGAAAATTTAACTCAATCACATGAGAACTATATGTCGGTCTATATTGCTCTGGAATATACTCAGAATGTTTCACAATATGTAGCTTAGGATGATCTGTTTTCAACCATTCTGGAACATGTCCCCATGTTACAAAAAAAATAGCGTTAACCCAAGGAGCATATTTTTCTACTCCTCTAAACCAATATTTCAAAGTGTCCCATTCACGAAAGCGAACAGAATCGTCTACTTTGTCTTCCCGATATTGTCTTCTTTCTTGAATCCAGTTTGAATCCGCTCCATCAACCCAAGGAATGATAAAATCTATTTTTATATTATCCATAGTTTCTCCTTTAAATGTTATATACATATTTATTCATAAAACATTCTTCCCTTATTTATTTTTCTGATATAAATCTACATAATAATTACGCAGTTTTATAGCTTCTTCTGCTAGATTATACCCATTTGCTTTAATTTTATTTACTGTATCTGGATCTCGTTCATATTTCTTTCCATTTAAAGCATCAACCCAACTTTTCTTATCCTCCACTGATATCCAGCTAATTTGACCAGTCAAATCTGCAGCTTTTGATATTCTCTCTGTATCATTTACAATACAATGTAAACCATTAACTTGAGCTTCTATCAGTACTACACTTAGGCCTTCATACCTAGATGGAAAAGCGAATATATCAAAAACATTCAAAATTTCATTGACATTATCGACACTTCCTAAAAAAATCACACTATCTTTAATTCCCAACTCTACACAAAGGTCCTCTATCTCTGTTTTTAGCTCACCATTGCCTACAAGAATTAAGAGTACTTTAGAATTTTTCTTATGAACTTCCGCAAAAGTTCGTATAAGAAATTCATGGTTTTTCTGATAAGACAGTCTACCAACATGTCCAATAATATATTTGTCTTCAATACGAAACTTTTCTCTCAATTCTTTTCTTTTTTTCTCAGAGAATTCATATTTTGAATTATCAATTGCATTATTTAAAATATATGTTTTTGAAACATTTTTCTTTCCAAACAACCATTTTGCTGCAGATGATGAGCATGCCATAAAATAATTAGCTTCGTGCCTTATTTTATATCGACAAAAATTCAGATAAACAAGTTTCAATCTATTTTTTAAACAATCTGCTGCAATAGTAAAATTTGTGTTATGACTGTGAGCTATTCTAATATTAACTCCACAGTTTTTAGCAATTTTTAGTACATCTGCCCCAATTGCATCAGAATGAGAGTGAACAATATCGTACTTCTCTTTTAAGATGAGCTTCTTTAAATCATCATGTTCTCTCTGAAAGCTCACTCTCCGTGGTGTTATTAAATGAACAACTCCACCTTCATTAATAAACTGCTGTGTCAAAATGCTGTTTTCTGCTTCTTCTTTTGTAGCGTGTACAGCAAATTCTATTTTAATTGTTCTTTCATTTTGCAATGCATAATAGTAATTAAGAACAACAGATTCCGTGCCGCCCCTTTCCAATGCATTATTTAGAACATAAAGTATCTTAATCATCTATTTTCTTATTTTGCTCCCTTTTTATGTAAAATAAGTCTTATTGCTGAAGGTTCTCCAATAAGATTCTATTAAATTCATTCATAGTTAGTATTTGAAATGATTCTATTATTGATTGGTTCATTGATTCCAATAATTTTATATTCAATGACTCAACAGCTTTAGTAAGTTCATGTTTATTATTAACAATAAAACCTGCACCTTTTGGAATAACATCTTTAGCGCCAACTTGATTGCTCACAATAACTGGAACGCCATAACTCATTGCCTCAATCACTGTATAGCCAAATGTTTCGTTCCATACACTTGGAGTTATCAAAACATCTGTTTTATCCATTATACTTTCAAGTTGTGAATAACTATATCGATCATGCTGCTTTATATAGTGTGGTAATCCCTGCTTGTGAAAGAATACATTCAGAATAAAATCATTACGTTCTTTATTAAGATCATCTAATACCGCTTTAAGACAAAAAAAACCTTTTGCTTCTCCCATTGGTCCTAGATAAGTTATCTTTAATGGTGGCAAAAACTTCTTCTTTTTCCTATGATCTTGTATATCTCCATGAGTTATAGGAATAAGAACGCTCTTTCTTTCACCCATGTATTTTTCATATACTTCTTTGGTAATAGTACTGTTATAATGGACAATATTAACAAGATCTAAAAAACTTTTATAAAAATCTCTAAGTTTGCGATACTCCTCAGCTGTTCTAGTTGGGTTTATCTCAGTATTTTTTTGTACGCTTAGGTATTCATCACGATGAGTTTTTCTAATTTTCTTAACAATTAAGTTATCTTTAAACGTTCTATATACTGGGCTTTGTAGGATTTGCATCTTTTTAAGCGAGAGCGCCGTCAAATTACACTTTGGACAGCTATCACAGCTCTTTGCATCTGGACAAATCATGCCATCTCGAAACAACATCACTTTTGGACAAATTGGAAAGAAGTCATGAGTAGTAAAAACAGTCTTAATTCCTATATTTCTAGCAGCGACAAGAAAATTCTTATGTAGTCCCATAAATGTATGTATATGAATTATATCAGGATGAACAGTTTTAAGGAACTGTTCATATACTTTTAAATCACCTTCAGCAATAAACTCGGATATATCAAAAATTCCTTCATCATAAGGAACGGGTGTAGGATTAATGACTTCGTAGTTTGAAATATCCTTAATGCTTTTATTTTTTTTTATTTTTGTAGATTTACTAAATATTTGAATCTCTCCTGGCCAAAGAAGTGATACCCTATTTCCTTCTTTTACCTGTTCTTTCATAAGATCCATACAAAATTTTGTAAGGCCACCTGAACGATATGGTGGAAACCCTAGTGAATAGTGTAGAATATTCAATTTTTCTCACCTTTCTTTAGTCCTCATATTCTTTTATTGCCTGAAATGACCTTTGTCAAGGCAAAATTACAATATATTATTTCTATGAAATTTTATGATAGGGAGCCTCTATCAGCTATATGTTTATTTCATTTTGAGAAATCAACACTATAGCAAATGAAATATCAATTTAGAAAAAAGAGCTATTCAATATTTCTGAGAGTTTTTCCTTATCACATAATATTTTTGATAAAAACCTCTCTCGGTTATATGTATATTTTATTTCAAGGAAGTTACACTATCAAGAAAGAAAACTAATCAAGAAATCCTAGCATTTAATTAATTTTATGTGAGTTATTACTTTTACGATTAAATTTTCATCAAGATTAGAAAGACTTCAAATTATATGTGTAACAAATAAATAATCCGTTATTCTTGAACTGGAGATAAGAGACCAATTATTCATTGATACCCCCATAATTTATTAATAGATAATTATTGTGTTACGTTCCAGAAGAATTACAGTTTCTCGCTGAAATCATACTGGTATAATAAGCTGGATTAGATAGTTGAGCCTGTTAATTCTTTCAAATCTCTCTTTGCCTTCTTCAAAGTATGCAAACTACCTCGCAGTAAAGTAATAGTCTTGTTTTCACATCTCAACATGATACGATGATGCTTATTGTGCTGCTTTTTCACATCTTGGTTGCAAAACTATGTTTCCTTCATTCCAGTTCTTTTGTTTTGCATTAAATTTCATAAAGGCTATCTATCAACTTATTCTTAATTTCTTTCAGTGCAGTAAAGATATAAAGCTATGAAGATACTTATTGAGAATTCCCGTACAAAATATTAAATTTAAACTTCTCACCCATATGGTGTATTAGTGATCATGTAAATTTTCTCATTCTGCTATTCGAATATCATGTTGAAAGCTCTGACATATTGCTCTACTTTCTTCAGCTTAGGCTTGAACTAATAATAATTCCAATATAACGTTAACCTCTACATTCTCTTCGCTTGGGATGAAAATAGTCTTTCAAACACCATCACATATAAATATTCTTACTATCTTTCCCTTCTTTATAAGCTTGTTTACTTGTTTGATTGGTACAATGTAAAAAGTGCAAGATATAGGAATCAACACCTTTCTACTCTGACTGTCTAACAAGTGAATAGCGTGCACCGTAATCAATCTTTAAAAGTCCTCTGGTGATGTTTTTTTGTTCTCAATAAATAGAATGCCAAGATCAATACCAGCTAATCATCATACTTTTGATAAACTCTTGCAACCTTCCTTTAAGCTTGTATATAGGTTCTATATCTATTTATCAACATTTTTTTCGAAAAAATTAGCCTTTGCATGATAACCTTACATTGTCGTAATACAACGACCTTGATTATTTTCTCTTTTACTTATTTTTATTCACGGTTTAATTACTCAGAGTTATATTTCATTTATATCAACAAACAATTCCTATTGAGCACAAAAGACACTCTCATATCTATCGGCGATATACTGCCAGCTATATGCTTCTTTAATTCTCTTTTTTGCCTTTTGTCCATACTCTTCCAATATATCTTCTGAAAAACTATCAACTTTATTAATAAGTCCAGCTAAATTACCGTCTTTTTTATTCCAATAGAATGCTGCATCTTGACCAACCTCATTATTGAAGCCAACGTCAAATAATAGATTAAGTCTTGTGGATCCTAAAGCCTCTAATAATGAAGGATTTGTTCCACCAACTGAATGTCCATGGAAGTATGCATACGCATTCTCTCTAATTTTCTGTAGTAACTCTTGATTATATACTGTCCCTACGAACTTTATTCTTGGATCATTTCTAAAGCCAAGCTTTTTGTTTAATTCATTAAGAAAATCATTATTCTTTGTCGTAATAATAACAAAATTACGTTTTGTCTGGCTCTTCATAAACTCGCGTATCATTGTTTCAAAATTATTTTCTGGAACGAAACGCCCACAACAGTAATAATATTCAAAGGGTTTTAAACTATGATCTCTTAACCACTTTGTAAATTCGAGATTTGAATCTTTTAGATTACTATCCACTACATCTGCTCCATAAGCAATAAAAGTAGTTTTTGGATTATAACTTCTATATTCTTCCTGGATATATTTTTCAATGTTGACCGAGTCACAAACTAAAAGATCGGCATATTTTACCATACCTCGTTCGGATTCTTTCCAATATTTTCTAACTGGGGCAGACCATTTTGCCCTCATCCACTCGTGGCCGTCAGGATTCACTAAAACCTTACCACCGAGTTTGTGAATTTCTTTTACATATTTTCCAAAAAAGGGACCAATTCTACATGCTAATACATAAACGATAGGTTTTTCAATATGATGCTCTCTGATGTAATGGATTGCCCACTTCAATGCGTCAAGATCGTAGAAAATTGCCTGTGCAGATTTAAACTGCTCCCTGACAGGTATCTTGTAGCAAATTGCATTATAATACTTAAAATGACGAGGACTAACAGTTACCGCACCAGGAAGATTCTTTTCATCCATATATCCTGCACCATTCCCTTTACATGCAATATGGTAACGAATATTTTTATTTGATGCATGATAATTAATCAATTTCATAACGAATGTTTCATAGCCACCGTAGTTTCCAAGACCTTTTGAGCCAATAATAAATACATCTCTCATTTTTTCTCTCCTTCTTTGAAGACATTAATTACTTATAAATTTTAGAATATAGCTTTCTATTTATACTTTTTTACTTTCTATCCATTTCAATTAAAACATATATTTCTAAATAAAATTACATGATTTGTAAATGTTTTTTTATGAAAGAATTCCACCTTTTAAACTACTTAGTAATTTTCCTAACTCGCACCTTCATGTGCTAGTACTGAAGTAAATGTTTTTATAATAATATGTATATCTTCAGATATAGTCCAGTTATCTATATACTCGCTGTCAAGTCTAACTACTTCTTCAAAATCAGTAATATTAGATCTACCAGATACTTGCCATAACCCTGTGATGCCTGGTCTTATGGCCATTCTTTTTCGATGATGAGGGGAATACTTATTCCACTCATCAATAGTGGGTGGTCTTGTACCCACTAAAGACATATCACCTTTCAACACATTAAAGAACTGTGGAAATTCATCTAGAGATGTATTTCTAATGAAGTTACCAATACCTTTTGGCTTACCATTTTTATCTTTCTTTTCCGATCCAATAATACGTGGATCATCTTCCATTTTAAACATCATGCCATCTGATATCTTATTTTGTTTCATCAGTTCTTTCTTTCTATCTTCAGCATCCATATACATACTTCTAAACTTGTACATTGTGAATAGCTTTCCATTCTTACCAACTCTTTTTTGTGAGAAGATAATTGGTCCTGGTGATTTCATATAAATCATTGGGCCAACAATAAGAATGATGATTCCTGTGGCAATACATCCAACGATACCACCAACAATATCAACAGCTCTTTTTAATATCTTCTGTCCTACTGGAATACTTCTATATGTATTCGATGAAACGATGTAATTTCCAACTTTTTGTATATATTCATTATGATGTGGATCCACTGTACTAATAATTGTATGTGTCGTAATACCCATCACATCAAATAGGTCTCTTAAGTAAGTATTCTTTTTTCGATCATGAGTTGTAACTAACGCTGAGTCTACCCAGTTATGTGATGCATATTCAATCATATCATCTTCATTACCAAGTACCTTTACACCATCAACCTCATTAATACTTCCATCATAGTCACTTAAGAAAATAGCTGATATAAAGTATCCTACATATTCCTTTGTCACTAGATTTTTCATCAATCTCTTGATATTTGATGAAGAAGTATAAACAATCATCGCTCTCTTAGAGCCATAATGCTTAAGCTTCTTTCTCAGGACTGTTTTATGTATTTGCCTAGCAATGTACTCTAAGACAAAGTATATTCCCCAAGTTATTAAAATAACTAATCTTGAAATATCATCACCTAATTGTAGAAAATAAATAATGGCAATATTCAACATTGTCATTTTTACTGTATGCATAAATGTTCTAACTAATTCTAAGTATTTGGAATTCTTTAAAACATTTTTATAAGGTTCACCAAATGTTATTGAAGCAATTAAACAAACTGTTAAAAAGATAACTTCGTTATTATAAATTGATAAACGAGCACCATACTTAAGTCCACTTAGTGTACTTGTGCGATATCTAATCATATTTGCTAGCAGATATGATAATTGTAATACTATGAAATCAATAAATATAAAGTCAAAATGTTTTACCCAAGTTTTATTTCTCTTTAATTCCATTTCATCCATTACAATCACCATCCTGTCTATTGGTCGTTATAAGGTTGTCACGCATTCCCATCATCCCCCTTATTTCATGCATTAGAGTAGGCTTCGCCTATCCGCTATTTTTAGCAGACAAGTAAAGTCTAACCATGCAGTCTATCTAACGCGACAAAGCGACGATTAGATAAAATACACTTTTGTGATTACTGCTTACTGATGATTTCTAGTCCCACTTTTATGATATTAGGCTGATTTAAGAGATTGATTTCAATGAAAGCTAGACGCTTATGTCTATCAATCTTTTTAATTAATGCTTCATATCCCTTAAGTGGACCATCAGTAATGATGATATGATCTCCTTCAATATAACCTGTAGACATTTTAACTACATGTCCTTGTTGATCATATTTAAGAAGATATTGTACTTCCTTTGAATATATAGGGAAGATTTCCCCTTTATATTCTCCTAGCATCTTTGTAAGATCAGGTATCTTCTTTAGCTCTTGAAAGAGTTTCTCAGGTGTATCTGAAATAACAAATACATAACCAGGAAATAAGACACGTTTTTCATCATGCCATTTTCCTTGATATTTTTTTGCCATCATGACTTTAGGAATAAAGATATCTTTGTATGCTTGATGATCTATTTTCTTTTCACACCATTCTACAAACTTATCTTCTTTCCCAGTTCTTACCTGTACGGCATACCAGTTTTTGTACATTCCATCACATCCTTAAAAGAAAAAAAGAAGTACATGCAAGACACATATACTCCTTCTATCGTACACGTATCTTACGACACGCGAAAACATCTAAAATATTTATCTAATTCACTATTTCCCCAAATATTTTATTTATCCCCACGCAATACCAGTCCATATGCTTATTTCCCATTCAATAGCAATAGAACACAAACTATAGTTGAAAATATAATACTGTATTTTTTCAACACAGAATGCTCTTGTAAAATATCACATATGTCATCTTTATTCAAGAATTTGATTCATATAATCATATCAATTTTATAAGTTAAACTAAAAAATACCATCTGAAATATAATAAAAACATCTTTAAATTCTAAAGTAACATAGCTCTATGTATTTCATACAAAGTACACAAATATGAAATATCAGAATAGAACGAGGAAATTCAAATGCAATTATGCAAAGTAATTTATTAGATCCCGTTGTACTTAGAAAAAGTTAAATTCCTCTTTCTTTATTATATTTTATCGTTATTTGCATGTACTAATGAGTATTATTCAAGATAATTGAGAAATGAGTTATTTCCATATTTATATGTCTTAGTCTGAATTCTTTTAATGTTTGAAATAACCGAATTGATTTTACCTGATATTAAAAGAAATATATACCTAGGCAGATCATCTTGTTAGATAATATGCTATAAGATATATACTTCTTTTATTAGTTGTTAACTATGAGAATAGTCATTTTGTGATATCGGAAGACATTGAAATTCTTTGTCAAGTATATGATCCTTAAAGTTTCTTCCCTTCAGATAGTATTCATATGTAGTATTTTCAGTTGAGCCATCCCAGGTACAGTCTATCTGATACCATTGTCCATTAACTTTCACTACATTCCAGACATGGCTTGTATTTAAACTATTACTTGGTCTGCCCAGTACAGTCTTCACTTCAAGATTGGCTTTCTTAGCTAGTCTTAAAAACAGACCTGTATAGCTTGTACATACTGCTAATCTAGCACCTGTTGATGGATCTGGTTTGTCAAATAGGACATCATAGCTTGAATAATTATCAACGCTATAATCAATAGGCTTACCTTGAATATTACGACTATATGTCTTGTAATCGTAAATGATATTCTTACAAACATAATCATGAATCCTTCTTACCTTAGCTTCATCACTAAGACCATTTAACTGTAAGCTTTGATAAACAGATTCTAGTTTTTGTTCATAAGCGATACGCATATCATAATTCCAATAATCATGATCAATCTCTATGACAT
>NZ_JNKU01000044.1 GCF_000702165.1 Sharpea azabuensis DSM 18934 | reverse complement strand
ACACAGGCTGCTTATAATCGATGAAATAGGATATCTTAACCTGGACAGCGAGGACGCCAACCTCTTCTTTCAGCTTATTACGCTCAGGTATGAAAAGAAATCCACAGTCATCACTACGAACAAGAGCCTTTCAAAATGGAATGAGATATTTGGCGATCCGGTGATAACCAATGCCATTCTTGACAGGCTTCTGCATCATTCGCATATTGTGAATATCGTTGGATCATCATACCGGACAAAGGATGTTCTAGAGAAGCTTGAGGAATCAAAGAAAAAGGAATATCAAGCCACCTAAATTGGGGAATTTTAAATTACTCATTTTGAGGAAAATAATATTGCCATTATTATCGGATAAAAACGGCCGTATGGTTAAGCATGGTTCTTCTGCACTTAGATGTGTACTGATGCGCTGCGCAGATTCCTTTGCGTTGCATAATCCTGTAGTATATGAATATAAACTGAAGAAAATGAACGAAGGGAAATTCTTTCGTGTAGCACTTTCACATGTCGCGAAAAAACTAATCAGAACGATATATACTCTTGAAAAAAATGACCTGGATTTTGATCAGAGCAAATTGAGATAAACTGTTTTTCGTCACTATAAATTTTTTTGAGGTTCCTCGAACCTCTTTTTGTGCTTCTAAGATAAACAAATCAAAATATACCCTTGACTACTGATAGTAAATCACCTCTCGATATTTATTCTACAAAACACTTAGAGCAAAAGAAAGAGATGCCTGCTTAAGCAAGCATCACACTTAAAGCAATCAACAACATACCTATGTAATAAAGTGTTAAAACAATCGCCCCAATCCATTTAGGTGAAGCTGGCACATAGACATAAGCAAGTTCAAATAGATCACTGACAAAATATAATCCATAACCTAAAGCCAATACATTGAAAAATGGATGATTATAAGTCACAGCCATCACAACAGTCGAAGAAAAGGCTAAGGCTAGAATAAAGGAATAAACAAATACATAAGGACGATCTTCCTCTAAAACAACAATTCCTTTCTCATCAAGAATAGTCAAGATAATCATTGCCACAACTGGTAAAATAAACTGATAAGGCATAAGCTTGAGATATAAACTAAATATCCCAATCATCACAAGATTACCAACAATAAAAGCAATAATGCCATGCTTCATTTTCTCTCTTTTAAAAACCAGCAAGAAATCCCCCAAGGCAAAAAAGGCCATGGCAATTCCAAAAAGATAGCCCAACCCTTTTGTTAAGCAGGCAATAGTGACAAAAGCTATGGAACATAATGTCTTTGTATAAATAAAATAACGACTTTTATGAGTTAACCCCATCAACAGCATCAGCCCAAGATAGATTATATAAATTGGAAAATGCATACATATCCCTCCGTTTCTATGTTACAATGCCTAGCGAGGTGAAAAGAAATGATAAAAATGATTGCTACTGACATGGATGGTACATTCTTAGATAGTAATAAACAATTCGATTATGAATTTATTTCATTGTTCTATCGCATGCAGGAAAAAGATATAAAATTTGTAATTGCGTCTGGTAACCAGTTTCTCAGACTCTTTCATCAATTCATTCCGATGAGTGAAGATATCTATTTTGTCGCTGATAATGGTGCTTATGTAGGCAAAGGGGCAAAGCCACTTTATCTTGATTTAATCGAGCCAGATAAACTACAAGCCTGTCTTGATGTCCTTGCTAAGCATCAAAACCTCATGGTGATCATGAGCGGGCGTAAGCATACCCATGTTTTAAAGAAGGATGAGGCTTATCTTGATGTTGTTAACAAGCATTATCGTAATGTTATTCTCCATGATCAGTTTGATCATATTGATGACGATATTCTCAAGCTTGCCGTTTATGATCCAACAAGTGATATTCATCAATATGAAAATCACTTGAAAAAATTAGTTCCTGATAACATGTCCGTTGTCACAGCTGGCAATGAGTGGGTGGACATTCAGAATCTTGGCACAAATAAGGGCAGTGGTATTCGCTACTTGCAAAAAGAACTTCATATCGAACCAGAAGAATGCATGGCTTTTGGTGATGCCATGAATGATTTCACTTTACTTAAAAGTGTCAAATATGGCATTGCGATGGCAAATGCAGTTGATGAAATCAAACATATTGCCTACAGCCAATGTCCAAGTAATGACCAGCAAGGTGTTCTAAAGATCATACGCCAGGTTCTTGACGGCAAATTCAGATATTAATGAAAAAGCTCATCACTATCTAATAGGATTGTCACTGGACCATCATTCAACAATTCACATTTCATATCAGCACCAAAGATACCTTTTTCAACATGAATACCTGCTTCTTCAAGTCGGCTATTAAAAAGGTCATAAAGGGGTGATGATATTTCAGGTTTGGCAGCTTCGACAAAGCTTGGTCTTCTTCCTTTGCGACTATTCGCATAAAGAGTGAACTGGGAAATGGATAGAATTGCACCTTTGACATCTAATAAAGACAAATTCATCTTTCCCTGATCATCTTCAAATACACGTAGGTGAATGACCTTATCAACCATACGATCAATAATAGCTTCATCATCTTCACCTTTGAATCCTACTAATATCATATATCCTTGATTAATTTGACCATGCACTTGACCTTCAATAGTCACTGATGCATGGCTAACTCTTTGTAATACAATGCGCATAATTCTTCCTCTCTTACAAGGCATTATATCAGTTTTTGGAGGCTTACACAATGCACACAACATTAGCACATAATATGCGTCCGGTTTCCTTGGATGACGTTATTGGCCAAACGCATTTAGTTGGCGAAGGGGCCATTTTAAGACAAATGATCAAAAAGAAACATCCCATGAGCATGATTCTCTATGGTCCTCCTGGTTGTGGAAAAACAACCATTGCCAAAGCATTCGCCCATGATCTTGATGTTCCCTATCGACTCTTTAATGCTTCAACAGGCAACAAAAAAGAAATGGATCAAATCATTGCTGAAGCTAAGCTTAGTGATGGTTTATTCGTGATTATCGATGAGATTCATCGCATGAATAAAGATAAACAAGATCATCTTCTTCCCCATGTTGAAAGCGGACTTTTAACGATTGCCGGCTGTACAACAGCTAATCCTTATCATTCTATTAATCCTGCTATTCGTTCGCGCTGTTCAATATTCAAGGTTGAACCACTCACTAATGATGATATTATTGCTGGATTAAAAAGAGCAGCCCTATCACCTAATGGTCTCAACAACGCTTACCAGTTTGATGAAGAAGCCTATCAGTATATCGCAAAAATATGTGCTGGAGATATCCGCTATGCCTATAACTGCTTAGAACTTGCTACAATCTCAGTAGATGGCAATCATATCAAAGCTAGCGATCTTGCTAAAGTCATACCCCATGCCAACTTACAATATGACAAAGATGAAGATCAATATTATGATACCTTAAGCGGTCTACAAAAAAGTATTCGTGGCAGTGATGTAAATGGTGCCCTCTACTATCTTGCTAAGCTTATAGAAGTAGGCGATCTTGAATCGCTTGAACGTCGTCTGCTTGTTATTGCCTATGAGGAAATTGGCCTCGCCAACCCCAATGCTGCAATGCGCACAGTGATGGCTTTTCAGGCAGCCAAGATTGTCGGCTTTCCTGAAGCACGCATTCCCCTTGCCCAGGTTGTTATTGATTTATGTCTTTCACCAAAGTCAAAATCAAGCGAATATGCCATTGATGCAGCTATGGCAAGCTTGAAGGCACATCACTATAATGCGCCAAAGTATTTACGCCTCTCGCCAGTTGGCCTTAAGGATGAAGAAAAATATGACTATGATTGTCCAGAAATGTGGGAATATCTTCAATATCTTCCTGATGAAATTAAAGATGTCCTCTTCTATCAGCCTGCCCATACTTCTAAATATGAACAAGCCCTTGCTAATAACTATGAAAGACTGTTACGTCATGGTCGCAGCAATTCCATTCCCACAATCAAAGAAGCACTCAAAAAGCATCAGCATTAGACACCTCAAGGGTGTCTTTTTTTGGCAAAGAAAAACTGATATTCAGATGAATATCAGCCTATTTCTTTTTCTTAGGATTCTTTTGTGCTTCTTTGACGACAAAATAGATTTTCCCAAAGCCAAAAACAAGTCCCCCAAGCAACACAACTTCTCCGGCAATAAAGATAAAATGATTATGTACATAATCATCTAGGAAAAATAATGCTGCCGAAAGAATCAAGGCGCAGCCAATAAAGCCAAGCCATTTTCCAACATTTTCTGCATAAGCATAGCGATTACGTAAAGGAATACTTTCGAGATTCTTTTCAGAATAGAATGCTTTAAGATTATGCTTAGTAACTAATTGTCTCGATACATATATTAAGTAAATCCCAACAATAATCATAATGACATTGACTATTTGATCCATACATCCACATCCTTTTCTACATTATTAACAGTTTCAGCAAAGTTCTCAAGATTGACATCATACCAGTTAACCTGCATTTGATTATTAAACCATGTATACTGTCTTTTCGCATACTGGCGACTATGTGTCTTAATCGCTTCAACGACTTCTATTTTACTCTTGTCTCCACGATAATAATCAAACCATTCTTTATAACCAATAGCTTTCATTGATTGCCAATCATCTTGCGCACCACTCTTCATCAAACGATCAACTTCTTCTTCCAGCCCATTTTCCATCATGACATTAACACGCTGATCAATGCGTGAATGGAGTAAAGGTCGAGGTAAGGTTAAGCCAATCAAATAAGCATCATATATCATTTGATGATTCTGGGCTGCTTCGATTGAACTTTTCTTTTGTCCTGTTGTTTCATAGATTTCAATAGCTCTTAAGACACGTCGACGATTATTGGGATGGATATTATGGGTTGCTTCTGGATCAATATCGCGTAAGTGCTGATAAAGGGCCTGATTATCTAAATGGGCATACTTTCTTTCTGTTGCTTCATGATCACTTTCACTCTTTTCAAAATGATAGTCATAAAGCACAGCCTTGATATATAACCCCGTTCCTCCTACAAGAATTGGCATCTTACCTCTTTTGGTGATCTCATGGATTTTCTGGCGTACTGTTTCTTGAAACTCCATGACCGAATAGC
Source organism: Sharpea azabuensis DSM 18934 (assembly GCF_000702165.1). GTDB lineage: Bacteria > Bacillota_I > Bacilli_A > Erysipelotrichales > Coprobacillaceae > Sharpea > Sharpea azabuensis. The sequence continues at coordinate 17,773 of NZ_JNKU01000044.1, read as the reverse complement.
TTTCATCAGGATTTTTGACATCTATCAGATGATGGATAACACCTTGCATCTCCTGTCTTGTGACTTTGGCCGTACCAATATCCATCGTCTTATAAATCTGCATAGAATCTCCTGAAATGACTTCACCATCATACTTTTTTGCAAGTTCAATACTGAGTTTTGTCTTGCCAACACCCGTAGGACCTACCACAACTAATACTTTTTCCATTTAATTCACCTTTTTAAATAGCTTTTCTAATTCATAATCACTATAGAATACAAATGTTGGATGAGATTTAATATCTACATAAGGATTATCACAACGCATTAAGTCATCAAGAATCACTTGCATATCAGCTTGTGAAAGATAGGTATTTTCTTTAACACTGGCCGATTCAGCCAGTGATTTAATAGCTTCTTCCATTAATTCAACAACATCTAATTGCTGATTGGAGAGGATTTGTTCGATCATCCGATCAATAAAGGTTGTTGGATCAATTGTATCCATCCACATTGGCAATTCCCTTACATAATAAGTATGTGGTCCCATAGCTTCAAGTTCTATACCAACAGCTTTTAATTCATTTTTATGTTCTTCAAGCCTCATGAATTCTGAAGGCGTATATTCTAAAGTCACCGGTACAGTCAAAGGCTGCATCGTTTTATCAAGATGACGATAAGCATTTTTGTATTTTTCATAATAAATACGCGTTAAGGCTGCATGCTGGTCAACAAGATACATACCACGTTCATTTTCCCCAATAATATAGCTGCCTCTTACCTGTCCTTTCGCATAAATCTTTTCTTTAATAGGATTTTTGGGAAGGTCGTTGAGACTTGTTTTCTTTTCCGTCTGATAATTGGCATGATCATCTGTAATCTTGCTATCTTCTCTTAAGTCAAATGTCATCTGGTCATAGACTGGCTCATCATTAAGTTCGATAACATCTTCTTTTTCAGGTTCTTTAAAGACAAAGCCCGCTTCTTCTTCCTGGACATGATCAGCTTGAAAAGTAAAGGGCTGAGCAGGCTTTTCTTCATGGATGACTTGAATCGTATCTTGAGGCTTTAAGACCTCATTAATGCCTTTGGTGATAATGTCATGAAGTTCCTGTTCTTTAGAAAAACGTACTTCAAGTTTTGCTGGATGGACATTGACATCGACCAAGTATGGATCAACTTCAATATTAATAACCGCAATAGGAAAACGTTTATCAGATAAGTATTGACGATAGACATCATTAATGGCATCAATACTTTTCTTATTCTTAACATAACGATGATTCACGAGTGTGATGATATGATTCTTGGAAGCACGGGTTGTCTCTCTGTTAGAAACATAGCCAGAAATAGAAAATTCCTCATTACCAAATTCAACAGCAATCATATTCTTAGCCACATTCATGCCATAAATCACCGCAATCACTTCCAACAACTGCCCCGAACCATTTGTACGGAAGATTTCACGTCCATTATGGCTTAAGCTAAAGGCAATTTCACTATGCGCAAGCGCAAGGCGTTCAAGATAGGTATAGATGGCTCCAAATTCCGCATTCACACTTTTCATATACTTGAGTCTTGCTGGGACATTCTGAAAAATCTTTTCAACAGTTATCTTTGTCCCTTGTGGACAATCAAGATAGCTTACTTTTGTGCGCTTACCAAATTCATAAATGACCTGGCTGCCTTCATGACCATCATTGGTCTCTAAGGAGAATTTTGCAATGGAAGCAATCGAAGGAATCGCTTCACCCCTAAAGCCTAAAGTCGTGATATTGAAGAGGTCATGATCATCCCGGATTTTACTGGTCGCATGGCGCGAAAAGCACATCAAGGCATCATCATGACTCATCCCAATCCCATCATCAATAATTGTCATGGACTCCATGCCACCTTCAGTGACAAGAACATCAATCTTACTAGCCTTGGCATCAATACTATTCTCAACCAACTCCTTAATAACATTAGCTGGCCTTTCGACTACTTCACCAGCCGCAATTTTATTGGCTGTATCAGCATCTAACTGATGAATTCTATTCATTTAGTCTCCTTTCTACAACATTTTCTTTAATTCAATCAATGTACTTAATGCATCCAAAGGACTTAAGGCCATTGGATCAAGCTGTTTTAAAGCTTTTTCAACTTCACTTTCTTTTTCAACATAAATTGGTTTTGTCGTCGTTAATGTCTTTTCAATATTATTATCTTCTAATGACTGTAAAATCACCTGGGCACGACTAATCACTTCATCAGGCAAATGAGCAAGTTTAGCTACATTAATACCATAGCTCTCAGCCGATGGGCCAGAAGTAATTTTGTATAGGAAGCGAATCGTATCGCCACTCACATCAGCACTCGCATGTACATTACGAATACCTAAATCTTCAGACATATATGTCAGTTCATGATAATGTGTGGAAAAGAGTGTCAAGGCATGCGTATGGTTGGCAATATATTCAATAATTCCTTGGGCTAAGGCCATTCCATCAAATGTTGCTGTCCCACGACCAATTTCATCAAAGATAATAAGTGAATTCTCGGTTGCATAGCGTAAAGCATTATTGGCTTCGAGCATTTCTACCATGAATGTTGACTGTCCGCTAATAAGATCATCACTTGCCCCAATACGGGTAAAGATCTGATCAAAAATAGGTAATGATGCTTCTTTAGCGGGAATGAATGACCCAATCTGACTCATGATAACAGCTAAGCTGACTTGACGCATATAGGTTGATTTCCCACCCATATTAGGTCCAGTAATCAAGAGAATTTCATGATTTTTATCCATCTCACAGCTATTCGCAATATAGTTTTGATGTTTAATGACTTCTTCTACAACAGGATGACGTCCATCAACAATATGGAGCTTATGTTCATCATTGAAATGAGGACGTACATAATTATTCTTGCTTGCAACACTCGCTAAGGTTGTATAGACATCAACATGAGCAACAACTTTAGCCACATCCTGAATTTTATGCACATAGTCTTTAATATAGTTTCTTATCTGTACAAAGATTTCATGTTCAAGGGCAACAATGCGATCCTGGGCAGATAATATTTTGTCTTCCATTTCTTTTAATTCTGGAGTCACAAAACGCTCAGCATTCGTTAAAGACTGCTTACGGGTATAACCAAACTCTTCTTTCACTTGTGGCAAGAAGGACTTTGTAATTTCAATATAATAACCAAAGACACGATTGTAGCCTACTTTTAGACCACGTATTCCTGTGCGTTCACGTTCTTTTTCTTCAAACTTAGCCAGCCAGCTACGCCCATTCTTTTTTATATCACGCAGTTCGTCAAGTTCACTTGAATATCCATCTTTGATGATACCACCTTCATTCAGATGAATTGGTGGATCATTGACAATGGCTTGATCGATGGTATGAGTGATATTGGATAAATCGACAAGCTGATTGGCCAAGGCTGTCAGTTGTGGATGATTAAGAGAAAGTAAATTATTTTTTAAGCTAGGTATGACTTTGAGTGAAGCTGCTATCCATTTAAGGTCTCTTGGATTGACATTGCCAAAAGCTATTCTTGTTGCTAGCTTTTCAAGATCATAAATATCTTTGATCATATCTTTGATTGTTTCACGATCAATGAAATTCTCCACAAAGACTTCCACATTATCAAGACGTTCTTCAATACGTTCTTTATTCAACAATGGCTGTTCAATCCACTGTTTCAATAAACGCCCGCCCATGGCTGAGTTTGTGTGATCCAATAACCACAATAATGAGCCATATTTCTCACCAGCTGCCCCTTGGACAAGTTCTAAGGCCTTCTTGGTATAGCCATCCATTGTGACATATTCATCATCCTTGACTTCAACAACTTCCTGCATATGATCAAGATCACGTTTTTGTGTTTCAATCAAATAATTCAGTAATAATGAAGCAACACGTATTTGTTTTAAATCAGAAATATGCTCAAAGAGTTTTGCATAATGATCTTTGACTTTATAGTCTTTAAATTCCGAAACCATCACATGTTCAATATCATATGCTTCTTCCATTACAATTTCCTTAAAGCCAAGGGCTTCAATGCGTGTCTTGAGTCCATGTTCATTTTTAGGCATATTTAAGACAAAGAATTCACCAGTAGAAAGATCGGCATAGGCTAATGTGTAATTGAATTCAAAAATTCCAAGTGCACCAATAAAGTGATTAGAAATCTCATTCGCATGAAAATCCATTAAGGTTCCTGGGGTTACAACCTGTACTACCCCACGCTTGACTATCCCTTTGGCTTTTTTAGGATCTTCTAACTGTTCAACAATGGCAACTTTATAGCCCTGTTTGACAAGTGTCTCAACATATCCTTCAACGGCATGATGAGGAATGCCACACATTGGTACACGTTCCTTCACACCGGCATTTTTGCCTGTTAAAGCAAGATTAAGAAGCTTGCTGCCTTTAATTGCATCATCAAAAAACATTTCATAAAAATCACCTAAACGATAAAAGACAAATGCATCCTGATAATCCTTCTTTAATTCAAGATATTTCTCCATCATTGGTGAATACTTTTCTTTTTTTGCCATAATTTTCACACTCCGTTTTGATATTATAGCACAATTTCCAACAAGAAAAAAAGGACACTTCGTGTGTCCTTAAGTATTATTGATTCTGATTAGGAGTAGATTCCTTTAATAAGACATCATGTGCGCCACCTTCAACAATGGAAGTTGCTGAAACAAGCGTAATCTTAGCCTTCTTCTGGAGTTCAGGAATAGTAAGAGCTCCACAGTTACACATTGTATGCTTCATTTTAGAAAGAGATAAAGCAACATTGTCCTTTAATGAACCCGCATATGGTACATAAGAGTCAACACCTTCGACAAATGAAAGCTTCTTGTCGCCACCTAAGTCATAACGCTGCCAGTTTCTCGCACGAGCAGAGCCTTCACCCCAGTATTCCTTCATATATGTGCCATTGATCATGATCTTTCTTGTAGGTGATTCATCAAATCTAGAGAAATAACGACCAAGCATCATGAAGTCACTACCCATAGCTAAGGCAAGAGTCATATGATAGTCATAAACAATGCCACCATCACTACAGATTGGAACATAAATACCAGTTTCTTCAAAATACTTATCTCTTTCACGTGCAACATCAATAGTTGCAGTTGCCTGGCCACGACCAATACCCTTTGTTTCACGAGTAATACAGATAGAGCCACCGCCAATACCAATCTTGACGAAGTCAGCACCAGCTTCTGCTAAGAATCTGAAGCCTTCACCATCAACGACATTACCTGCACCAATCTTAACACTATCGCCATAATTGTCTCTTACCCATTTGATTGTCTGACGTTGCCATTCTGTATAACCTTCTGATGAGTCAATACAAAGCACATCAACACCAGCATCAACTAAGGCAGGAATACGTTCTGCATAATCTCTTGTGTTGATACCAGCACCAACCATATATCTCTTCTTGTCATCAAGTAATTCATTTGGATTAGATTTTCTTGATTCATAGTCTTTTCTGAATACGAAATAGAGTAAATTCTGGTTTTCATCAACAATTGGTAATGCATTCAATTTGTGATCCCAGATAATATCATTTGCCTCTTTAAGAGTAACACTCTTAGGTGCAGTGATCAGCTTTTCATATGGTGTCATGAAATCAACAACTTTTGTTTCAGGACGCATTCTGCTGACACGATAGTCACGACCTGTGACAATACCAAGCAGTTTGCCATTTGGCTGACCGCCTTCAGTGACTGCCATTGTGCTATGTCCAGTTGCTTGCTTAAGGGCCAATACATCTGCCAATGTTGATTCAGCAGATAAGTTTGAATCAGAAGTTACAAAGCCAGCCTTATAGTTCTTAACTCTCTTGACCATTGCTGCCTGAGATTCGATGCTCTGTGAGCCATAGATGAATGAGATGCCGCCCTCTTTTGCTAGAGCAACTGCCATCTTGTCATCTGAAACTGCCTGCATGATTGCTGATACCATTGGAATATTTAAGGAAATTGCAGGTTCTTCACCTCTTCTATATTTCACTAAAGGGGTCTTTAATGAAACATTATCGGGAATGCAATCAGGTCCAGTATAACCTGGAACTAAAAGATATTCACTAAAAGTATGTGATGGTTCATCATAAAAATATGCCATTTTCTTCTCTCTCCTATCCTATTTTGACCATAATAAACAATTTATCACTATAAATCAATATCTATAGCTAATCCATTATTAATTATTGCTTCTACTTCCAATAATAAGTCGTTGACTTCTTCTTTTAGATTTAAATAGTTCACCACAAGAGGATGATTAGTGAAAGCTTCATAAGCCTCCTGATACTTCTTATGAATGCTTTCATAGTTCTCATCATTATGTACCTTAGCTTGCAACAGTTCCTGTTGAAGTAATTTGATATGAGCTTCACTTTCTGCAAGTTCTTGATGCTTCTTGATCAATGCCTCATAATGCTGAAAAGCTTTGACAACATCTTCATTTAATAATTCCTGATTTAGCTCTTGAGCTATTTCTTTTGGTTTAGGCAATTTGTTCACCTTCAAGTGTCCATGTCTTTGTATTAGTAATCTTAACTTTGACCATCTTGCCAATATCTTCTTTGTTGCCTTTGAAATTAATGAGCTTGTTATGTTCTGTATAACCAGAAAGGATATCTGGATTACGCTTTGATGGACCATCAACTAACACTGTAGCAATATGTCCTAAATACTTGGCATTAGCCTGATTAGCGTATTTATTGACAACTTCATTTAAGCGATAAAGACGTTGTTGTTTTTCTTCGAGTGGGATGTTGTCTTCCATGGCAGCAGCTGGTGTACCTGCACGAGGTGAATAGACAAAAGTATAAGCAAGATCATATTGACAATGCTCATAGAGTGAGAGTGTATCTTCGAACTGTTCTTCTGTTTCATTTGGGAAACCAACAATGATATCCGTTGTAATAGCCACACCAGGTATCTTTCTCTTCAACATATCAAATAAAGCAAGATACTGCTCACGGGTATATTTTCTTCCCATTGTCTTTAATACTTCACTATTACCGGATTGTACAGGAAGATGAATATAAGGCATGATATTGTCATACTTGGCAATCACATCAGCCATTGCTTCCGTAAAGTCCCAAGGATGGGATGTTGTAAAACGAATTCTAGGAATCCCTGTCTTGGCAACATCTTCTAAAAGGTTCGCAAAAGAATAATCTTCATCAAGATCCAAGCCATAACTATTGACATTCTGTCCTAGTAAAGTGATTTCCTGATAGCCATCAGCTACTAACTGACGAACTTCATCAAGAATTTCTTCCTTTAAACGGGAACGTTCCTTTCCTCTTGTATAAGGGACAATACAATATGTACAGAATTTATTACAGCCATACATGATATTGACCCAGGCCTTTGTCTTGCTGGCACGATGACTTGGAAGATTTTCAATCACATCGCCTTCCTTGCTCCAGACTTCTAGTACCATTTCCTTCTCTAACATCGCACTCTTTAATAATTGTGGTAAACGATGTAAGTTATGCGTACCAAAAATCATATCGACCTGTGGATACTTTGCAAGAATCTTGTTAACAACAACCTCTTCTTGCGTCATGCAGCCGCAAATACCAAAGATGATATTAGGATTTGTTTTCTTGACTGTCTTAAGATAGCCAATCTTACCAAAAACCTTTTCTTCTGCATTCTCTCTTACTGCACATGTATTAAGCAAGACAACATTAGCCTTGTGAATATCATCAGTAGGCTGATAGCCCATCATTTCTAAAATACCAGCTAATGTTTCAGAATCTCTTTCATTAGCCTGACAGCCATATGTCTTAATATGATAAAACTGTCCCTGCCCGATATTGACCATATCAGGGGGAATCTCAAACGCATTCTCAATGTGCTTGATATCTTCTTTACCACGGCTTCTTGCCTCTTTAAGGCTTGGACCGTTAAAATATTTACTATAATCTTTCATTTATATAAACACCCTTTCAGGGAAGCATTATATCAAATAAAATGAAAAAAATAAGGCTTTTTGCCCTATTTTTTAAAGAATGTATCTGGCTGAATTGAGAAATAGAGAACCTTACCAGCTGGAGTAGCTTTAAAGAGGTTCTTTAAATGAGAAGCTGTTGCTTCAGCATCTAATTCTGATTCAACAGAAAATGTTGCTTTAATACCTTTCTTACCTTCAAAATGACATGAAGCAATCTTGTCATCAGTATAACCATCAAAGAAATCAATAAGTTTTTGTACCTGTGCTGTCTGCATTAAAATGGTATGCTTTGCCATAAATTTTCCTCCTTTTATCTTCCTTGCTCATTATAACACATTCCATTTTCTTTTTGTGTAACCTCTTCCATTTATTATCAAATTTTTACTTTCATTACTTAAAAGGATGCTGAGGATCAATTTGAATACGTTCAATATGCGTACATTGATTGGTGCTTTCATCAATTGTCAGCAGTGTTGCCAAGAACTGCCCTTCTCCTTTTGCAAGGGCAAAAGGGGTCATGATGCCTTTAAGATTACGTTCGATAATCGTTTCAGCCTGACAGCCAATAACACTGACATAAGGTCCTGTCATACCAATATCGCTCTGAAAAGCTGTACCTTTTGGAAGAATATGTTCATCAGCTGTTGGAACATGCGTATGGGTACCAACGACTGCTGTCACTCTTCCATCAACAAAATAGCCAAAAGCAGCTTTATCACTTGTTGTTTCTCCATGGAAATCAATAATATGAATATCACTTGTATCTTCTTCTAAGAGCGGTTCAATAACTTCAAAGGGATTTGCACTCTTTGGATCCATAAAAGTGAGCCCCAATAGATTCGTGACACGAATACGCTTATCGCCACAAACGATAACACGACTTCCCACTCCTGGCAGAGCTTTAGGACGGTTAAGGGGAACGATTAAATGACTGGCTTCATCAATATAGTCAAAGATTTCTCTTTTGGAATATGTATGATTGCCCATCGTAAGCAGGGCAATGCCATCATTCAGCAATTCTTCATAATGCTTCTTAATGAGCCCTTTGCCATGTGTCGCATTCTCACCATTTGCAAAGACAACATCAACCTGGTATTTCTCTTTTACTAAAGGTAAGTATGTTGCCACCATCTTTCTACCAATCTCACCAAATATATCACCAATAAATAATATTTTCATAGTTTTCTCCTTTAAAAAAAATCACTCCTGAGGGAGTGATTATTTGGCAATTTCATTCGCACGAATTTCTCTAATAACAGTGACTTTAATATGTCCTGGATAAGTCAATTCGTTTTCAATCTTTTCTTTGACATCTCTTGCAAGCTTATGAGCTTTGAGATCATCAATCTTTTCTGGGTTCACAACCACACGAATTTCACGTCCTGCCTGAATTGCAAAGACTTTATCAACGCCATCAAAGTCCTTCGCAATAGCTTCAAGCTTTTCAAGACGCTGAATATAATTTTCAACAGATTCACTACGACTTCCTGGTCTTGCTGCTGAAAGTGTATCAGCCGCAGCTACCAAGATGGAAATAATAGAATTTGCGGGAACATCACCATGATGGGATTCAATCGCATTAATGACAACAGCATTTTCGCCATACTTCTTCGCAAATTTCGCACCTAATTCAACATGGCTACCTTCCATCTCATGATCAAGTGCTTTACCAATATCATGAAGCAATCCGGCACGCTTTGCAAGCTGTTGATTTAAGCCAAGCTCAGCAGCCATAATACCAGCAAGATGAGCAACTTCTACGGAATGCTGGAGAGCATTCTGACCGTAGGATGTTCTAAATTTCATCTTACCAATTGTCAATAATTCATCTTTCTTGAACTTCGAAAGACCACAGCTAAAGACAGCATCCTCGCCCGCTTTCATCATGATCTCTTCGACTTCTTTCTTTGTCTTTTCAACCACTTCTTCAATGCGTCCTGGCTGAATACGACCATCTTTAATCAGTTTTTCAAGAGACTGTTTGGCAATCTCTCTTCTTACTGGATCAAAGCATGAAATTGTGATGACTTCAGGTGTATCATCAATAATAAGTTCAGTGCCTGTCGCATTTTCGAAAGCTCTGATATTACGACCTTCACGGCCAATAATACGACCTTTCATTTCCTCACTAGGAAGGGCAACAACATTAACTGTTCTTTCAACGGTTTCTTCCTGGGCATAACGATTGATTGCTGTCGCAATAATATCTTTCGCATAGAGAGAAGCTTTCTGATTAGCTTCGTCTTCTTGTTCCTTGATATAAGCAGTAACCTCGTTTTCCATCTGGCGTTCAACCTGCTTGAATAATTCATCATGAGCTTCCTGAGCACTCATGGCAGCAATCTTCTCAAGTTCTTTGACTTTTTCATCAATTTGATTCTTGAGCTGACTTTCTAATTTCCCTAGTTCTGCTTGTTTCTTATCTAATTGTTTAGCACGCTGATCTAAAGAATCTTCTCTACCCTGCAGAGCAATATCTCTACGATCAATATTATGTTCTCTCTCTAAGAGCTTATTCTCAAATTTATCGAGTTCTAGCTTGGAAGCTTTGGCTTCCTTTTCTGCTTCAAGCTTATATTCATAAGCTTGTGTTTTCGCGTCTAGAGTCGCTTCTTTGACAATATTGTCTGCTTTCGCATTCGCGTCTTCAATGATTTTTTGTGCTTCTGTACTAACTTTTGTAATATGCATTTTGTTCAGTACATAATTCAGAATTAATCCTAATACAATTCCAAGAAGAACATAGGCTAGGCTTTCTAACATCTTTCATACCTCCTATGTATTCAATCGATTGTGTTTTCACACAGTTCAATTATACAGTACGATATGCGAAATTTCAATGAAGTAATGTATTCATCTTAAGACAATCATGAAAAAAAGAAGGCTTAGCCTTCTTCAGAATCATTTTCAGTTTGTTCTGGGAAAAGTCTTGCCTTAACTTCTGCTTCAATAGCCTGCATGATTTCAGGATTATTATCAAGAAACGCTTTCGCATTTTCACGCCCCTGGCCAATCTTTTCTCCCTGGTAGGCATACCATGCCCCAGACTTTTCAATGATGTCATAGTTTGTCGCTAAGTCTAGCACTTCACCGTCATGGGCAATGCCTTTACCATAAATAATATCGACCTGGCATGTCTTAAATGGCGGTGCCACCTTGTTTTTAACAACCTTGATATTAGTCTTATTACCAACAACTTCCCCATTTTGTTTGATCTGTTCACTACGTCTGATTTCAATACGTACTGATGAATAGAATCGTAATGCTCTACCACCAGTTGTTGTTTCTGGATTGCCAAAGACAATCCCAATCTTTTCACGTAGCTGGTTGATGAAGATAACTGTACAGTTCGTCTTATTCATAACCCCAGAAAGCTTTCTTAAAGCCTTGGACATCAAACGTGCCTGTAAGCCCATATTCTGGTCACTCATTTCGCCATCTAATTCAACCTGTGGGACAAGGGCTGCAACCGAGTCAATAACAACTAAGTCAATAACTCCACTTCTGACAAGCATTTCAGCAATTTCCAAGGCCTGTTCACCACTATCTGGCTGAGAGAGAATTAAATTATCCGTATCAACACCTAAGTTCTTGGCATAGACTGGATCAATCGCATGTTCAGCATCAATAAAAGCAGCTTTGCCACCCTGTTTCTGACATTCTGCAATCGCATGCAACGTTAATGTTGTTTTACCTGAAGATTCAGGACCATAGATTTCAATAATTCTTCCCTTTGGATATCCACCAATTCCTAATGCGCCATCAAGCTGCAATGACCCTGATGGAATGACATCGACATTCACTGCCGGACGATCTCCCAAACGCATAATGGAACCTTTACCAAACTTCTTCTCGATTTGTTTTAAGGCATCATCCAACTTTGCTTCATTCGCACTATCTGTATTTGTCACTTTTTCTTTTCGTGCCATAAAAACACCTCCTATATATGTATAGTCATAAACAGCTATTATTTCTCACGTATTTTTTCAAGAATTTTCATAGCACCGATACGAACAGCTTGATGCACAATCTCCTCACGTGTTCCATCTAACTGTAATTCATAAGTTTCAATATCATCCAAAAACGCCACACCAATATAAACTAAGCCAACCTTCTTACCTTCCATTGCACTAGGTCCAGCATTACCTGTAAAAGAAATACAGATGTCACTATCAAAGAGTTCTTGACCATTCTTACACATTGCATAAGCAACCTCATGACTGACAACACCATACTGGTCAATAATATCCTGACTGACATGAAGAACATCATGTTTGATTCGTGTCTGATAGCTGACAAGGCTTCCACGATAAATAGCGGAAATGCCTGGCACTAAGCCAATGCTGCTCGCAAAGTGTCCAACTGTAAAACTCTCTGTACTAGACAGAGAGTAATGATGTTCAATTAAATTGTTTCCTAGTTCTTTAATTATTGCTTCCATTGTTAGATGTTGTTGTATTTGATGAGGCATTGTTTTGTGTTGTCGTGTTGTTGTTTGTGATTGCCTGAGATGCATCAATAGAAGCCACTTTTGTGAATCTTACTCTTGTAAGATTAGCATTGTATGTTTCTTCATCTGAGAAAGGTACCTGAACATCGTTGATATAGTATTTCGCACCTTTGCTTGCGCCATTAGAGAAACGCATAGTCTGGACATCGGCACTCTTTAATGTTACAGTTGCACTTTCGCCTGCCTGGTAAACTCTAGCTTCAAAATCAGTATAAACCTTACCATTGACTTGTAATTGTGCCCATGCACGTGTTGTGAATTCAACTTTGAAAGTAAATGTTTCTGCATTAGCGTCAGCAAGAGCAAAGTTATAATTATAATTTGCATTCTTTGAGAAAGTTACTGTAGCTACTTTAGGTGTTTCCTGCTTAGCCTTTGTTTCTTCTTTCTTTTTTGCAGCTTCTTTTTCTTTATCTTTCTTTGTCTTTACATCACCAGTAACATTGTCTGAACTCTTTGTATAGCTCTTTGTTTCTGTTGATTTATGCGTGCTAAATACAGCGACGAAAATCAGTACGGCAATAAGTGCCACAATTAATAATGCAATAACAACTCTAATAACCTTAATATGACTCTTATCTTCATAGACAGAAGCTTTCTTTGTGAAATTAGGCTTTTCAAGCTTCATTTGCTTCTTCGCAACATGCTCTTCGCCTTCTTCTTGCGCTTCTTTAGCTGCCTGGGCAAGCTCTTCCTGCTTAATTTCCTCAGTTAAAGCTAAATAGCTCTTTGTAACTTCATCACGATCTAGATCCAATGCATCACTGATTTTCTTAAGGTACATTCTGACATAAGTCTCATCACCTTCATAGCGATCAAATGCGCCATTTTCAATATCCTTAAGTACAGCTGGTGAAAGCATTGTACGTTTTGATAAATCATCTATACTTAAACCTTTTTCTAATCTCTTTTTTCTTATTTCTTCACCAAGATTATTCATAATTGCCTCCTAGCGTTCAAAATCATTATAATTAAATCACAGTTATTCCCTTTTTTCAACAATAGAAAATAAAACATGATTGAATGCCATGTATATCACACAATTTATCTTAATCAACTTTAAATGGTATAAAAAAACACGATTGTTTCCAATCGTGCAAGAGTCTGCTCTTGTAAGCCGTGTTCTGTTTTTCAACCAATCATTTATCTTAGTTACCTACCAGGCCTTAGTTCAATTCCCTTAGCCTGACTCCCCTACCAAATTTGGGTTTCTATCGTGCGGAGTTTACCCCTTTTCACCATGAGATTTCTCTCAAGCATCGTTTCTGTGGCACTTTAGTACTTACACCATATCTTGCGACTTAGGCTTCAGCTGTCGTTTTTACCCTAGAGTTCTTAGCTCTAGCACACTCACTACTAGCATCGCAGCTAGTGATAGCACGGACTTTCCTCTACTTCTAGCGATCAGTTCTCGCAGACATCTTCTTTAATCTTCGCTTTTGTTGTAAACAGTCTTTTCAAGTTGGGAAAGACGACGCAATAAATCAACATTGCTAGAAAGATCACTTTGAGCAACACGCTCATGGCTTCTTTCAAGTTCATTAATGCGTTTCTTTAAAGACTGATTTTCACGCTGCAATCTTTCAATTTGTTCATAGGATTCATTCAGCATGGCTGCAAAATTTGTATAATCAGCGCTGACCTGATCCAAGAAATGATCGACTTCTTCAGCATGATAACCTTTGAAATCTACCTGAAATTGTTTATTCAAAATCTTCTTTGGACTTAAAACAATCTTGTTCTCCATACTTATCACTCCCAAATTTCATTTTACAAAAAATCCTCAAAAATGCAAGAATTAATATACTTATCTTAACCTAATCTTATCACATATTGTTCTATGACCTTTTTGTGGTGTTTACATTATTTTATGATATAATGATGAGGAAATGGAAGGAAACTATGGTACATTATCCAAATAAAAAGAAAGATCTCACAAGCTTTACACCTCATGAACAAAAGCGTTATACGGGGATGCGAGGGATGAATCTTGAAGAAGATATCACAATGAGTAATAAATATTACTTAGAAAGAGATATCGCTGTGATCTACAAGAAGCCAACGCCAGTACAGATTGTGAAAGTAGACTATCCCAAAAGGTCAGCTGCAAAAATTACAGAAGCCTATTTCCGTAAGCCGTCAACAACGGATTACAATGGTCTCTATAAAGGGTATTATATTGACTTTGAAGCAAAAGAAACAAAGACATTACGCTTTCCTTTTGCCAATATCTGGGACCATCAAATCAATCACCTCGATGCCATTAAGCGTCATGGTGGTATTGCTTTTATAATAATTGCTTTTACAACACTTAATGAAGTCTATTTACTTGATGCTTCTTATATGATAGAAAAGTATCGTAGTGATGGTGTGCGGCATATTGACTATGATTATATTAAGGAAAAAGGACATCTTGTTCACCAAGGCTATGCTCCCCGACTTGATTATCTAAGTGTCATTGACCGCTATTATCTTAAGGAGGAAAAAAATGAAAATCCTAAAAAATAAATCCAATAAATTCTCCCGCCAGAAAATCATCAAGATTGTGATTTCGCTCGTTTGCGTAGCGCTGATTGGCGGAGGATGTTATATGGGCTTCTCGGTCTTTCAGCAGATCAAAGACTTTGACATCAAGAACTTAACAGCAACAAGCACTTCAAGAATTCTTGATGCCAATGGCAAAGTCATTTACAAATTTGGTACAGCAACAGGAGAATATGTAAAATATGATGATCTTCCTGAAGTCTTAATCGATGCTGTTGTTTCTGCTGAAGACTCACGATACTTTATTCATGACGGGTTTGATATTCCACGTATCATCAAAGCCTTCTTAACGAATATCACCCACCGCGGTACGATTGCTGGTGGTTCAACAATTACCCAGCAGCTCATCAAGAAGACTTACTATCCTGATGAAGAACGTACGATTCAACGTAAGATTGGTGAAGTCATTCTTTCGATCGAAGCAACAAAGCAGACAAGCAAAAAGAAAGTCATGGAACTCTATTTAAATAAGATTTATTTTGGACGTTCCCAGCAGACAATTGGTATTTATTCTGCATCACATTATTATTTCGATAAGAACCCTCAAGATCTTACTTTACCAGAGGCTGCCCTTCTTGCTGGAGCAATTAACTCACCATACTGGTATGACCCATTTACTGATCTTACTAAAGCTACAAATCGTCGTAATACAATTCTTAATCTCATGTACCAGCATGGCTATATCACAAAAGAACAATGTGAAGCAACAAAGAGAGTTCCAATCGCAAATACTCTTAAAAGCAATCCAATTGCTCAAAATCAAGATTATGCTTCTTATGTTGACCGTGTTGTACGTGAAGTCAAAGAAAAGACAAATTATGATCCTACTAAAACAAATATGACCATCTATACTTATATGGATAAAGATATCCAGGAACGTCTAGATGAGATTTCTGAATCAAAAGACTATAACTATATTCGCACTAATGGCACACAGGTTGGTTCTGCTGTTGTTTCAGCAAAAGATGGACGTATCGTCGGCCTGCTTTCCGCAAGGGACTACAAAAATGGCTTAATGGATTATGCATATCGCTCATACCATCAGCCAGGTTCTTCAATCAAACCTATTCTTGACTACGCCCCTGCTTTTGAATATCTCTATTGGTCTACTGGCCATACAGCTGATGACTCTGAGTTCACACAGGGTGGCTGGTCACCTAAGAACTGGGATAAACAGGTACATGGTGATGTCTCACTTGAAGAAGCCCTTGGTAACTCATGGAACCTAGCAGCTATTCATACATTTGCAGCTGTCGAAAAAGGAATTGGTAAAGATCGTCTCCAGACATGGCTAAAAAATCTTGGCTATACAATTAATGACAAGATTAATAAGAATGGCCTGAATACTTCCTGGGCTATTGGTGGATGGGATGATGGTGTCACTCCATTACAGCAGGCTGCTGCCTATGCCACAATCTCCAATGGTGGTACCTATATTGAACCACATGCTGTAGACAAGATTGTGATAAATACAACTGGTGAAACTGTTAATATTGATAAAGATGCACAGGCAAATGCTAAGCAAGTAATGACTGAAGCAACTGCCTTCTTGATTCGTAAAGTCATGACAGATTATGTTAAGAGCGGTGACTATTCTTCATATACAACTGTTGGTGCTCTTGATGACAATATTGGCGCAAAAACAGGTACAACAAATGATGCTAAGGATAAATGGTTCTGTGCTTACAATCCTGATTATGCCTGGGCAACATGGAATGGTGGTACTGAAAAGGGCATTTCTTTAAGTAACACAAATGATGCCAAGAAGATTTCTGAAGACATTGCACGTTTACTTCATCGTCGAGGCGTTAAAAACGAATACAAGACACCTAATACCGTTGTCGAAGAGAAGATGGTTATTGGTTCTTATCCATATAAGTCTCCTTCATCATCAACACCTTCATCAATGGTCAGAAGTGCCTGGTTCGTTAAAGGCCATACACCAAATGAAACAGATACAAAAACATATTCATTAGAAGATCTTACTTCATTTAGTGCTTCAATTAGTTCTTCTAAAGAGATTGAAGTCCAGTTTGCTGCATATAGCGGACAATATAAAGTCAATTATGTAGTTACAATTGAACATAATGGTCAAACAGTCGCAACAGAGACACTTGAATCCAATAGCGGTAAATTAAGCTATCAGCCTAGTGAAGCAGGTGTCTACAAGATTACAGGTTATTATAAGGAAAAAGACGGTAGCATGACTTCAAACAAGCTTTCAAGAGAAATCACTATCCAGGAAGAAAAGAAACCTGAAGAAACGCAGCAGACTACCGAGACTCCTGAAAATTCTTCAAATCAACAACAAAATAATGCAAATCAGAATAACAATAACCAGACAACAAATAATCAGCAACAAAATCAAGGTAATCAGAATACAACGACTCAAACACCAGCACAACAATAAAAAGGAACTTCGGTTCCTTTTTTCGTATATTAAAAGGACGGCTAAGCGTCCTTAAGTTTCTTATTTGTTTCTGGCGCTTTAAATAATCGTGGGGTTTGACGAATTTCGCTTTAAGAAATCGTGGGGTCTTAGCTGACAAATTTTAAATTCGCTTTAAAAAACTGTGGGGTCAGTATGCACCTGATGCATATGATTCCACAGTTTTTGTCCGTCCCCGTATTTTTAGATCATTGCTTTATTTCGCTTTTTGTTTTCTGCTGTTCAGTATCCTGTCAACAATATACAGGTCGCTAAAACCTGAATCATATTCGTTATGCAGATTCTGTGAAAACATGATTTTGTTTCTTGCCC
>NZ_JNKU01000043.1 GCF_000702165.1 Sharpea azabuensis DSM 18934 | reverse complement strand
GCTTAAACTTGGCAATGTCTATGCCAACGAAATACGTCATGAAGATGCCCTCCTTAAAATGATTTAGCACTGCTTGGTAAGCCCACGAGTTTCTTCTTTGTGTAATCACGCAATTCATCAAACTTTCATACATCAGGTATGTGTTAATTTACTAATCACCATTTAAAAAAAGAACTGTGGCAGGATTCACCTCGAAACAGTACAAATATTGTCTGTAAGAATATAGATACAAATCCACAGTGCTTATAAATTATATCATCAATGGCCGTAGATGATATCATTCTTAATTCGGCTAGAAAGGAAAAATACTCAATTCTAACCTTAAATTGAGTATACGTGAGATATATGTATTGTAATACTTGTGGTACAAAACTCATTATGAAGCGTGATGGGATTGATGGTTTTGTTCCTTTCTGTATGAATTGCCAGACTTTTAAATATCCAACATTTAGTGATGCCATTTCATCTGTTATCTTTTCTCCTGATAAAAAAGAGATACTCCTGATCCAGCAATATGGCCGTAAAGACAATGTCTTGGTCGCTGGTTATGTGACAAAAGGAGAAAACCTAGAAACAACATTAAAAAGAGAGATTGAAGAAGAAGTCCACCTAGAAATAGAACGTTTCATGTACAACGACAATCAGTATCATGAACGTACAAACACATTAATCACTAACTTCATGGCAGTTGCAAAAGATAAGAACTTTAAGCTGACAGGAGAAGTTGACCAAGCACAATGGTTTAGTGTTGAAGATGCACTTAAATATATTAAGCCTAATAGCCTCGCTCAGCACTATCTCAAGGAAGCTATTTGTAAGATAGATCGATTATAATATCGGTCTATTTTTCTTTTATATGTAAAAAGATGAAGATTATTCATCTTCATCCTTAAAGAGTGCATGGCCAATTCTTACCATCGTGCTACCTTCTTCAATAGCTACTTTGTAATCATGACTCATACCCATTGATAATTCTGTTAAATGAGCTTGTGGATATGTTTTCGCAAGTTCTTCTAAAAGTAATTTTGTGTCTTTGAAATATGGACGGCATGCTTCTACATCAATATTAGGAGCCATCATCATCAAACCTCTCACTTCAATATGAGGCTTTGTGAGCGCATAAGCCATAACATCCTGCATTTCTTCTCTCTTAAAGCCATGTTTGCTTTCTTCATTCGCAATATTGACCTGAAGAAGAACGGGCATAACAAGATTATGCTTTGATGCCTGTTTCTCTATTTCATCAATCAGTTTTCTATTCGCAACAGAATGAATCATGTCAACCTGATCAATAATATATTTCACTTTATTTGTCTGCAAAGTCCCAATGAAATGCCAATGTGCTTTACCCTGATAGACTTCTTTCTTCTTTAAGAAATCCTGGACACGATTTTCCCCAAAGATTGTTACACCATTAGCTTCTAGCTTTGCCATTTCATCAGCAGTTGTGTACTTTGTAGCGGCAACTAGGGTTGCTGGTTTTACAGCTTCAACAATACGTCTTGTTGCTGCTTCATCACATTTAAGATTGTAGTTCATATTTTATCACCCAATCCATTATAGCACTACTGCGCATCTTTTAAAGCTTTGACTAAATCTGGAATTGTTGCTTCGAAGTCTACACCATACCAAGGCTTCTTTGGATTCTCAAGCGTCTTCTTGATTGTCAAAGCTGTATAGTCAGCAGCAACTGCCAATGCATCACGAATGCTTAAGCCATTCATATAGGCACCTACAGCTACTGAAGAGAAGATATCACCAGTACCATGATACTTCGCTCCGACAATATCATTTTGATAGCTAAAGTATTCCTTCTTAACCGTATCATAACCCATAATACCTGTCTTACCTTCAAATAATGATACCCCTGTTAAGACAACAATCTTAGAGCCAAGCTTTGCGAGCTTGTCTAAAAGATCTTTGATATAAGCTTCATCATATTCTTCTTTATATTCTGTATCCGTCATAAAGCATGCTTCAGTAATATTTGGCACAATAATATCAGCTAAGCCACATAGCTTAGCATTAGCTTTGACATAATCCATGTCAAAGTTAGGATAAAGCTTGCCATTATCTGCCATAACTGGATCAATGAAGACAATGTTGTCATCAGTCTTGAACATGTTGAAGATCTTTTCCATATGATGGATTTCTTCAACACTACCTAAATATCCTGTGTAAATAGCATCAAACTGTACATCCTGACTCTTCCAATGCTGTGTAATTGGATCAAGCTGGTCACTTAAATCTTTATATGTAAAGTCTTTGAACATTGTATGTGTTGATAATACAGCAGTTGGCAGAATAACAGCTTCATTACCTGTAGCCGATATAAGTGGTAATGCGACTGTTAAAGAACACTTACCTAAACATGATATATCCTGAATTGTTAATACTCTTTTCACTTTTTTCACTCTCCCTTTTGCCCACCATTATAACCTATTAAAATACTCATGAATATGGAAATTATCATAAAAGTTTGCTTATATTCTTAATAGGGAAAATCTATAAAGATATAAACGAACTTACAATGCAAGATTAAATAAAGAACACAGTAGCAACATTAACTTTAAGCAAAAATTTAAGTAGTTTTATAAGTGATCGTACTAGAGAAACTTGTGAAGCTCTAGTCCGGAAGGCTCCTGCGGGGTCCTTTCTTTATTTTATTCCAATAGTGATATAATAAAATTCAACCTGTATAAGAAAACACCCTATAATAGAGTGTCTTCAATCAATAATATCCAATAAACCTTAATCACTTATTAATTCTTGATCCGACGCAAACTCAGCAGTAATTGTGTCAAATGCATGTTGAAGATTAAGCCAATATTCCACACTTGTTCCAAGCATGCGCGATAACTTTGATGCCATTTCAATAGATAAGCTTTGTTCTCCACTTACAAGAAGCCTAAGATCTTCTTGTGTGATTTCAAGTCTTTTCGCAAAGTCTTCTTGGGTTAATTCACTTTCTTCTAATAATTCCTCAAGATAATATCCAGGATGAAAAGCCATTTTGTCATTATATGTAATAGTGTTACTCATCTTGTTAACCTCCATAATTATGTTGTGTTTATTATTGTATTCATATAAGGGTGGATAATATTATTTCCTGGTTCTTTGCATGAATTAGCCTTCTAGTACTTTCATACTATTATAGACTTTCATGTTCGTCAATTTTTATTGTATTATTGGCAATATTCTTGCCTTGACAACAATCATACATATGTTATGCTTTTAATGTCATCGGAGGGTGAATTGTTCTAAGAAACAATAGCTGGATAAGATGGTAGACTGAAATGTCTGCTTTCTTATCCAGCTTTTATTTTTTAAGGAGGATATTATGACGAAACAAACATCATTTACCCAAGGTAAAATCTTACAACCTCTTATTTTCTTTGCGTTTCCTGTTTTATTAGCGTTGTTTTTACAAGCTATGTATGGTGCTGTAGACTTATTGATTGTAGGGAAGTTTGCTTCATCAGTCGATGTTTCAGCTGTTTCTACAGGTTCACAGATCATGGTCACATTGACGAATTTAGTCAGCAGTTTTGCGATGGGCTTAACGATTCTTCTTGGTCAGCAGATTGGTCGTGGTGAGAAAGAAACTGGTGGTAAGAGTGTTGGTACTGGTATTCTATTCTTTATCATTATTGCGGTCATTATGTCCATTGCCATGCTTTTCTTAGCCCCACAGGTAAGTAGCTTAATGAATGCACCTCAGGAAGCATTCGATAAGACTGTTGCCTATTTAAGAATTTGTGGTGGTGGTATGGTTGTCATTGTAGCTTATAATCTCATTGGTTGTATATTTAGAGGTCTTGGTGATTCTAAGACACCATTAATAACTGTTGCGATTGCTTGTGTGTTTAATATTATTGGTGATTTGATTTTATGTGCCATCTTTCATATGGGAACAGTAGGGGCAGCTATAGCGACTGTTTTTGCTCAGGTTATAAGTGTTCTTATTTCACTTCTCTTGATTCGTAAAACCGAACTCCCTTTTACTTTACATCGTAAATATTTCAAAATAGATCAACAGATTTTATCAAAAATCATTAGTTTTGGTGCACCAATAGCCTTACAGGATCTTCTTGTCAGCATTTCTTTCCTAATCATCCTAGCCATTGTCAATACCATGGGTGTAACAGCATCCGCTGGTGTTGGTGTTGCGGAAAAGGTATGCGCCTTTATCATGTTGATTTCTTCAGCCTTTATGCAATCCATATCTGCCTTTGTCGCACAGAATTATGGTGCAGGATTGATGAACAGAGCACGTAGCGCTCTTCATTATAGCTGTACTGTTTCTTTTGGGATTGGCATTTGTATGTTTCTTCTGACATATTTCCACGGCAATATTCTCGCCAGCATTTTCTCATCAAATTTTAAAGTTATTTTAGCGGCAAGCGATTATCTTAAAGCCTATGCCATTGATTGTCTCTTTACTTCAGTTTTCTTCTGTTATACTGGATTCTATAATGGTATCGGGAAAACAAAGTTCGTTATGATCCAAGGGATACTCGGTGCTTTCTTAGTTAGAGTACCTGTCTCTTATTTCGTGAGTATTCAGCCTCATCCTAACCTATTCCATATTGGCTTAGCTACACCTTTGTCATCTCTTCTTCAGCTTATTCTTTGTTTAGGTTTGATGGCTTATTTGAAGCATGGAAATCTATTGGAAGATATAAACTAAATATCTATAAAAAAACATCCATCTACTCAATAGTAGATGGATATTTCTTTAGAATTGCACTTTAGGCACTTCTTTATCAGCTTCTTCAACTTCAAAGAATGGCATAGGTTTAAAGCCACCCATGTTCGCAATGATATTACTTGGGAACATTTCACACTTATTCTTAAATGCATTCACAGCATCATTATAGAACTGACGAGCATACTGGATTTTATTTTCAGTATCACGTAAGTCATTTTGTAATGAAGTGAAGTTCTGGTTAGCCTTTAAGTCAGGATAGGCTTCAGCTACCGCAAAGAGTCTTCCTAGTGCTCTTGTGATTTCACCACTAGATGCCATCATGTCTTCTGGTGTTGCGGCATTTGTGAAAGCATTACGTGCTGCCATTACTTTCTCAAGTGTTTCACTTTCATGCTTTGCGTAGCCCTTGACTGTTTCTACCAAGTTAGGAATAAGATCAGCACGACGCTTTAAGACAACTGATACCTGGCTCCAGGCATTCTCACATTTATTTCTTAATTTGACCAAGCTATTATATGTTGTAATAGCCCATATAACGATTAGAGCGATAATGACGCCGGCAGTAATAAAGCCCATAAATAATAGACCTCCTTTTATTTAGTAATCCTATTATACATGAACTAACAAAGAAAGCCTAGTATTCAAAATAAAGAGAGGAATTATCATCATGAAAGCATAAAAAGACAACAGCAATTAAGCCGTTGTCTTCATTACTTATAATTTTGCGATATCTACGAGTGATGTAGCACCATTATGCTTCTTTTCAAGTGAATTGATTAAAGCCTGGGCTGTATCAAGGGATGTATAGATTGGAATACCGGCTTCAACCGCAAATCTTCTGATCACAAAACCATCTTTAAGATTGCTGTTACGTGTTGGGATATCAATGACAAGATCAACTGTATCTGTCAGCATGAGATCAAAGATTGTATTTGTTTTCTCGGTAATGCGGTTAATTAAGTGACATGGTACATCATGTGCTTTTAAGAATTCATATGTTCCCTTAGTGGCATAAAGGTCATAGCCAAACATATAATACTGTTTCGCAATTGGTAAGAATTCTTCTTTGCTGGAATCTTTTACTGTACAGATAATGTTCTTTTTCTTAGGAAGATCGATACCTGTACCAATGAATGCCTTATACATAGCTTCATCAGGATCCTTAGAAATACCAAGCACTTCACCTGTTGATTTCATTTCTGGGCCTAAGCTAATTTCTGCTCCAGTAATCTTTTCAAATGAGAAGACTGGCATTTTTACGGCAATCGTATCTTTTTCAGGTACTAAGCCATATGAATAACCTTGTTCAGGAATAGAATGTCCCATAATAGCCTTAGTTGCCACTTTAACAATTGGAATACCTGTAACCTTAGAGATATATGGGATTGTACGTGATGATCTTGGGTTTACTTCAATGACATAAACTTCATCTTCATAGACAATGAACTGAATATTGATTAAGCCTACGACATGTAATGCTTTCGCAAGTCTTTCTGTATATTCACAGATTGTATGCTGGACTTCTTTCTTAAGCTTTTGTGGTGGATAGATAGAAATAGAGTCACCAGAGTGTACCCCTGCTCTTTCGACATGTTCCATGATACCTGGGATCAGTACGCCTGTACCATCACAAATGGCATCCACTTCACATTCCTTACCACTTAAGTATTTATCGATGAGGATTGGATGTTCCTGGAATTGTTCATTAATATGACCAATGAATTTCTTGACATCACCATCATTTAATGCAATTTCCATACCTGCTCCACCAAGTACATAACTTGGACGAACTAAGACTGGATAGCCAATCTTGTTTGCAGCAGCAATAGCTTCATCAACAGTAAAGACTGTATCACCTCTAGGGCGATCAATATGGCACTTTTCAAGAATCTCATCAAAACGTTCTCTATCTTCAGCAGCATCAACATCATCAGCTGAAGTACCAAGAATCTTGACACCCATGTTCATTAAATCCTGAGTTAATTTAATAGCAGTCTGTCCACCAAACTGAACAATCGCACCATCAGGTTTCTCAAGATCTACAATTTCTCTTACATCTTCTGCTGTTAATGGTTCAAAATATAATCGATCCGCAATATCAAAGTCAGTTGAAACTGTTTCTGGGTTATTATTAACGATAATTGTTTCATAGCCTGCTTCTTTAAGAGCCCATACACAATGTACGCTACAGAAGTCAAATTCAATACCCTGACCAATTCTAATTGGACCTGAGCCAAGAACCATAACCTTCTTCTTGTTTTCATCAGGCGTAATTTCATGTTCTCCACCAAATACAGAATAGAAATATGGTGTTTCTGCTGCGAATTCAGCAGCACAAGTATCAACTGTCTTAAAGGCAGCAGTAATATTGTTTTCTAGTCTTAATTGTCTAATACGTTCAGACTTCATGCCTGAGAGTTCAGAAATAACACGATCTGGGAATTCTCTTTCTTTAGCTTCTTTGAGGAGTTCGATTGTGAGTGGTTCACTTCTTAATCTTTCTTCAATTTGTACTAAGTGTCTGATCTTATCGATGAACCATACATCAATCATTGTGATTTCATGGATTTCCTGTACTGAAATACCTTTTCTTAGTGATTCAGCAATCACAAATAATCTCTGGTCATCAACATCTTTCAGCTTTCTTCTTAAATAGATTGTATCTTTGTCTTTCAAGCTTTCAAGATTGAGATAGAAGACATTCTGTTCAAGTGAACGTAAAGCCTTCATAAGTGCTCCTTCAAAGTTATTGCAGATAGCCATAACTTCACCAGTAGCTTTCATCTGTGTGCCTAGTTTTCTTGAAGCATCATAGAATTTATCAAATGGCCATTTAGGAATCTTACATACGATATAGTCAAGAGCTGGTTCAAATGAAGCATATGTCTTACCAGTGACCGCATTCTTGATTTCATCCAATGTATAACCTAAGGCAATCTTGGCAGCTAGTTTCGCAATTGGATAACCTGTAGCTTTAGAAGCAAGGGCTGAAGAACGAGATACACGTGGGTTAACTTCAATAACGCAATATTCGAAGCTATATGGATTTAAGGCATACTGGACATTACAGCCACCTTCAATACCTAACGCTGTAATAATATTAAGGGCTGAACTTCTCAACATCTGATATTCACGATCACCAAGTGTCTGAGATGGTGCTACAACAACAGAATCACCTGTATGAACACCAACTGGATCAATATTTTCCATATTACATACAGTAATACAGTTACCAGCATGGTCACGCATTACTTCATATTCAATTTCTTTCCAACCAGCAATAGACTTTTCAATAAGTACCTGACTGACTCTTGAAAGTCTTAAACCATTTGAACAGATATCATGAAGTTCCTGTTCATTATGGGCAATACCTCCACCAGTTCCTCCAAGTGTATAAGCAGGTCTAACAACAACTGGATAACCAATTTCACGGGCATATTCTAATGCATCTTCAACATAGTTTACAGTCTTTGATGGTGCAATTGGTTCTTTAATGCGTTCCATCAATTCCTTAAATAATTCACGGTCTTCTGCTTCTTTAATTGTGGCACAGTTTGTCCCAATAGTTTTGACATTATGTGCTTCTAAGAAACCTTCATCATCCAATGCCATCGCAATATTTAAGGCATTTTGTCCACCTAATGTAGGAAGGATGGAATCTGGTTTTTCTACTTCAATTAAGTGTTTTACTGTTGGTACAGTTAATGGTTCGATATAGACATGATCCGCAATATCTTTATCTGTCATGATTGTAGCAGGGTTTGAGTTAATAAGAACAACTTCAATTCCTTCTTCTTTTAAGGCACGACATGCCTGTGTGCCAGCATAGTCGAATTCAGCTGCCTGACCAATGATGATTGGTCCTGAACCGATAACGAGTACTTTATGGATATCATTTCTTTTAGGCATTTTTATGACCTCCCATCATTTTAATAAATTCATCAAATAAATATGCAGTATCATGAGGACCTGCTGAAGCTTCTGGATGGAACTGTACTGTACGAATATTCTCATTGATATATTCCATACCTTCAATTGTGCCATCATTAACATTAGTGAACCAAACCTTAGCTACTTCTGGATCAATAGAATCTTCTTTAATGACATAATTGTGGTTCTGTGTAGAGATATATACTCTACCTGTATGGGCATCACGTACTGGATGGTTAGCACCATGATGACCAAACTTCAATTTTTCTGTCTTAAAGTCATGAGCAAGTGCCATTAACTGATGACCTAAACAAATCGCAAAGATTGGCATACCACTTGCAGCTAATTCCTTAATTTCCTTTACAATCTCAACATTCTCAGCAGGGTCACCAGGGCCATTAGAAAGCATGATACCATCATAGTTTCCATTGATGATTTCACTCGCTGGTGTACTTGCCGGTACAACAGTCACTTCACAACCACGCTTTACTAACTCTTTCGCAATATTGCGCTTAGCTCCAAAGTCATATAAGGCAACATGGAAATCACCTTTACCTAACTTATAAGGTGCATCACATGTACATCTCTGTACAACACCTTCAACCTTGAAAGCCTTAATCTTATCAAGCACTTCATCAAGATTGTATTTCTGCGTTGTAATCATACCGTTCATACAACCATGTTGACGAATAATCTTAGTAATAGCACGTGTATCAACACCTTGAATACCAGGAATATTGTTTTCAATCATATAATCATTAAGATTCATATTCATTCTAAAGTTAGAACCTAAACGTGATAATTCATGAACCACAAATCCTTCTACGAATGGATGTGCAGCTTCCTGGTCCTTATAGCTTACACCATAGTTACCAATAAGTGGGTATGTCATTACAACACTCTGTCCTGCATAACTAGGATCAGTCAGGATTTCTGTATATCCTGTCATTGATGTGTTGAAGACAAATTCACTAATGACTTCTTTTTCAGCACCAAAGCTCACACCTTCAAATACATGTCCATCTTCCAATATCAAATAAGCTTTCATCAATAGCCCTCCTTTACTTTTCTAAAAAAAAGACATATCAGTAAATGATATGTCTAATTATGAAAATAGAAAAATGAAAATAAAGACCCCTGTAGAATATTAGCCGAAATTTTAGGTTTTTTCGTGCAAAATACGTACATGTCTTAAGTTCCTTTCTTTCATTTGTCACTAGTATATGCGAAATATCATGACATTTCAAGTTATATTTCATATCATTCCTCAATCATCATAAAAGAATGAAGATTGATATGCAAGAATCTACAAAATTATTCAAAAAGATTTCAACAATACAACAAAACAGTTTCCATCAATAGATTAGCTAAGATACAGTAGACATATTTAATTCCTTATTTTAATGCACTATATGGAATACCTAAGCTGAATGTCTATTTAGAAGCAAACTTTTAAAAGAGATAGGATTACTGCAAATCCTATCTCTAATGTATTAATCTAGTTCAACATAAATCGTGACAAACTTACAATGTGATAAATGTTTAATGGAAATTGTATGATTATCTACTTTGATATTACCTTCATATTCTTCTTTAAGATTTGTATAGTAAGCTTTCTTTATTTTCTTTGAGAATACGAGCTGATCGTTGATATCCTGATGGAATTTACCATTGTAAAGTCTAATAATATAAGCATCTTTATTTTCAGCTTTCTTGATAGCACTCACAACCAGCTTGTTTTTTGTAGTAAATAGTGAATATGTATTACTCTTATCACCTTCTATTTCCATTTGTGAGAATATTAATCTTCCATTTAAGAATTCTGCATATTCTCTTGCAATAACAGGCGTATTATAGGCCTTTGCGAGATTCGCAATACTTGTATCATTGAAATCTCCATCGAATGTCATAAAGCCAAATGTGAAATCAAGAGGTTTCTGTAATTCAGCATCTTTTGTCTCAATAATACGTTCACCACTAGCTCTTCCAGGACGATAAATGAGATTTTCTTTCCCCATAAATGAATATGTTCTAAAGAGTGTTAAGCGAATTGAATGATTATCGATGACTTCATATTCACGTACACCTTGTGGTATTAAGGCAATACCTCTATTTGAATCAGACAAACTTACAAAGCTTTGTGTAGGTTCAATTGAGATAGGAGGTTCTTGCCATGCTGTTTGATTTTGTTGGAAGTTAAGTGGGACCGCATTATTTACTGTTTCTTTTGTATTCTTTGATTTTTCAAGCGCTTCATTATAAAGAGCCATTTCTTTTGTATGAACATTTTCTCTTTGAATAACACCAAATTGTTCATCCGCAAAATTAAACTTTGAAACCAGCTCAGCATCAAATACAACACATAGGCGATGTGATTTACCAACATTATCAATATGAACTTTAAAGTCGATAATTGGTGAACCCTTGCGTAATGATACTGTCATTGTTATTGGTAATTCTAGGGAACGTTTACCAAGAGCACGTTCTTCAAGATCACATGGAATTGGCATTTTATAGAATGCTTTGAGTGATGCATAGATATCTGATTTATTTGCATGACTTTCTACTAAATGATCTTTTGAGTATGTAATTAAATCCTGATGTGCTGGTGAGTAGTTAAAAGAGTCCCCGCCATCACCATTTTCTTCTAATACAGCCTGATTCTTATATATATGCCCATTTCTCTTATCAGTAATTGTTAGTGTTCCATCGTTTTCAATATGAATTGAATAAAATTCATTTTCAATATCATTTGTATCTTCTAATTCTTTGTTTGATGTACATGTAAAATCAAGCGTATATTGTTCATAACCCATCGCAGGCAGATTATGAGCTGAAATGGCAATAGTAGCTTCAATAACCTTTTCAGGAATATAGAACTGTTTGCTTGGATTGAGCTTTATTGTTTGTGATAAAACATAGTCTGTTAGATCTCTAGATTCAATAATTGTATAATCCACATTATTGCCTTGAGCATCTTTTAATGCAAATGTTGTTCCTGGAAGATAAAGTTTTGCGATTACAACATCATCTCTTTCAGTTGGTAAAGTATTAAACATTGTAATCGTCATGTCAGCTTTGTTTTTAATACTTGTTGAGATGAGTCTTGTATGCAATTCAACAAGTGCTTCAGCAATATCTCTAATTTGTTTATAACGCATATAAACATCTTCATTTGCGGTATCTGAAATACATGAGCCAATAGAATCATGAGCAGCATTTTCGAAAAATAACTTCCAAATCGTTTCCATTGGACCATATGGATATTCATTTCCTAAAGAATATGACATTGTAAGAAGTGGTTCTAATACATTTGTGACATAATTTTGTAGTTTAGTGTTGAGTGCTTTCAAGTCAGAGCGTGAAGAAAAAATAGATTTGTGAACACGACTATGCTTACCAAGAATAAGTTCACCTTCTACTTCTTCTAATTCAGGATGAGCCTTTTTAACATCTTTAATATAATCTTCAATACAACTAATAACATAAGTGTTTTTTGGATCTGCTTCTTGTTGCTTCTTGACTAAATCTACAAGATTCTTTCTAATTGGCGCCTGATCAAAGCCATTAGGAAAATAAATATTATCTGTAGCACCTGTTCCAGCTTTCTTCAAGCACTCATTTTGCCAGAAGTCTTGAGCGTCCTTTTCATCTTCAGGAATATTACCACCAATATAATAGCCATATGGAATTTGTGTAACAAAGACTTTGCTGCCATCATGACCACGCCAAGTATAGTCAGTATGTTTAACCATGTCATTTGTAACGCCACGCCAGAAAAGTGTATCTTTAATGCCAAATTCATTATAAATTTGAGGCATATTACCTGACATTCCAAATGAATCAGGTACATATCCAACATTCATATATGGTCCATATTTTAAACAAGTTTTCATGCCATAATACATATTTCTTACAATTGATTCAGCTGAAATAAGCATTAAATCACTTTGTGTATACCATGGACCAATAATTAATCGATGAGATTGCACAAGACGTTTTATTCTATTTTCGTCTTCTGGTCTCCACTTGATGTAGTCATCTAACAATGATCCCTGTGCATCTAGCATAAAATATTTAAACTCTGGATCATTTTCTAATGTATCTAAAACATCTTCTAAGTCCTTCATTAAATAGACTTTTGAACGGGAAGTTGTAAAATACCATTCACGATCCCAATGAAAATGTGGTACAACATGAATTTTCTTTGCCATATAATCCTCCTTAGTGAAAAGCAAGAAGGAGATACCTTCTTGCTTGTTTTTTATTCAAATGAGATATCAATATCGTCCTCAGTCATAGTTTCATCTTCAGCTTCAGGGTCAACACTAAAGTCAGCAACCATTGGAGCTACTAAAGCGATAAATAATGCACCTACAAGCATACCTACTAAGTAAGCCCAGCCATTACCAATTGTAATAAAGCCATAAATTCCACCAACTGGAGGGATTGAAGCTTTAGCACCAAGTAAGCATGTTACTGCAGCACCAAGTGCACCACCAATCATATTTACAGGAACAAGACGAGAAGCTTTGACTAATGTGAATGGGATAGCACCTTCAGTAATACCAACGAAGCCCATTACCCAGTTACCTTTACCAGCATCTTTGAATGATTCTGAATAACGTGCACTTCTAATAACTGTACTAATAGCATAAGCTAATGGTGGAATACAAATGGCACAGTTGATATATACATTTGGCTGATAGATTTTTTCAGTTAATAACACGTTACCTGCCATCCAAGCAGCCTTATTGATAGGACCACCCATATCTGAAGCAATCATAGCACCTAACACAATTGCTAAGACAAGCTGGTTAGTTCCAGACTTACTCATTGTACGGATCCAAGAGATTAATGCAGTATTAAGCATTGATAATGGTGTATTAAGGATGACGCCCATTACTAACGCAATAACAATAGTAGCAAAGAATGGTAAAATAACTAATGGCATCATAGATTTAAATGAATCAGGTAAATTAAAGTGCTTTTTGCACCATCTTACTGTATAACCAGCTAAGAAACCAGCAATAACAGCTCCCAAGAAGCCTTCCTGATAATTAGAAGCAATAGCACCACCAATTAAACCAGCACCAATTGCAGGCTTTTCAGCAATTGAATAAGCGATAAAACCAGCTAGTACAGTATTAACCAAGCCAATACCCGTCCAGCCTACTTGCTGAATCTGATATAATACATGGTAAAATCCTGTAGACTTAGCATATGGATCTAAGCTTGATACACCAGTACATAAAGCAATAATTAATGGAATAGCAACAACTAAAGATGCACCAATAATAAGTGGTAACATGTAGCCAATACCTGTCATCAAATGACCTTTGGCTTCACTAAAAAACTTTTTCATAAATTTCCTCTCCTCAATATAATATTTTTACTATATAATGAGAGTGCGTACTCACTATATAGTATGTAGTCATAGGGCTGGGCCATAGTCCTATGATTTTTTTATTACTTTTTTGCTTCAACTGCCTTAGCACATTTCTTTAAAACTGCTTCAGGCGCTTTAATGCAAGTTGTAATATTAACACGAATAACAGGCTTACCTTTAAAACGATCCATGCCTTCAATATGCTGATCTGAAGCAATCAATACAAAATCCGCAGCCTGAGCTTCTTCATTTGTGATTTTATTGACCTGTCCCATAGAACCCTGCTGTTCCATCTTGACATCAAAGCCAATCTTCTTGCCAGCTTTTTCCAATGCTTTAGCAGCCATTGGAGTGTGAGCTAAACCAGCTGGACATGCTGATACACCAACAACTTTCATATTAATTTTCCTCCTTCATAATTTTTAATATAAAACGTGTTAATTCACCTTTATCATTGGATGAAATAACTGTTTCTTTAAAATCATCCTCTAATAAAGCTGTCGCAAGTGCAGAAATCATCTTCAAATGCACATCACCTGCACTCTTTTCAGGTACAAGTAATGCAAAAATATATTTAACTGGTTGATCATCTAAAGTCTGCCACTCAATACTATTTTTATTACGTAAATACATTACTGTAACTTTCTTAACATTATTTGTTCTTGCATGTGGAATTGCGAATCCATCTTGCAAGCCTGTTGAGAATTCTTTTTCTCTTTCAAGAAAATCATGATATAGGGCATCGGCATCATCAGTGATATCAAGCTCTTTAGCTTTTGTACTAATGAACTTAAGAATGCCGTCTTTATCTTTTTCATCAACGTTGAGAAAGACTGTATTTTCATTTAATAAATCATTCATACTTTTTGCCACCTCCCTTTGACACCATTTAGTATAAAGGTTCGCCAAGCCATTCTCAATTTATGCAATTTCCACTTATTGTGGAAATAGTAAGCCCTTTCACGTAAGCCTTTTCCACTTTGAAGTGGAAAAGGCTTTGATTGTTTATTTTTTTGATTGCGTTAATATTAATAATAAGGATGATTATTGAAAGGAGGATATATGTATGTTTAGTTATAAGCGGCTTGAAGATATTTTTAATTATATTCGAAGTAATGAGTATACAAGTATTGCTAAACTCACTAGTCTCTTTAAAGTATCTGATCGTACTATTCGCAGTGACATTAATAACCTGAATGATGTTTTACAGGGCGCAAGTATTCAATTAAAGAGAAGAACAGGCTATTACTTACAAATAGATAATGAACAAGAATTCAATGCATTCCTAAATACTATTTCAAAAAGAGAATCTGACACAAAAGATCTAGATTCAAGCCAGGATAGAATGCGTTATATCCTCACTACCTTACTCTATTCGCACGATTACATACCTACTGAAGATTTGTCCGATGCAGTATTTGTTTCTAAGAATACTTTTTCAAATTATATAAAAGCTATCAAGAAACTACTTACCCAATACAACTTAGAATATATTGTTAAACCTGGTGTTGGTGTAAAAGTTATCGGAAATGAATCGGATAAGAGAGAATGTATTATCAATGAAATCCATCCCTTAAGTGAATACTCAACAATATCAATGCTCACAAAAGAAGAGAAGGTCTACTTTAATGATGTTGAGGTTAATGCTATAATTCCCATCCTTATATCTGTCTTTAAAAAGCATCATGTAGAGACTGATGATTATAGACTAAAAAATCTTACTATCTATTTCGCATTAATGATTTCAAGAATACTCAATGATGATTATATAAGCGCAATAAATTCAACACAAATTCCAGAAGATATTAAAGAAATTGTTGATGAAATTTGTGATAAGATTAGTAACTATTATAATATAACGATCACCCATGGAGAAAAGCTTTATATTTCCATCCATTTAATTACGAATGTGAAATATAATGATAATTCAGTTGATGACTATACAATTAATCAACTTATAGATACTTTTCTTGATGGTATTTATGAGGGTTATAACTTTGATTTAAGAAATGATCAAATTCTTAGAAATGATCTTTATAACCATCTTCGTACCTCCATGTCCATGATGGAACTTCATCTTGAAAACAAGAATCCATTACTCAACACAATAAAAGCGAATTATCCATTACCATTCGAAATAGCGAAAACAATACTTAAACAGTCATCTAGTTCATTATCTTTTCCTGAAGATGATATTGGCTATATCGCATTACATATTGGAGCAGCTATAGAACGTTGTTTTTCAGGATCGATTAAAAAGAAATCTATTTACTTAGTATGTGGGTCTGGCCAAGCAACATCACGTATGCTTGAAGCTCGTCTACAAAATGTATTTGGAAGAAAGCTATCAATCGTAAAGAAGCTATCTCTCATTGACTATCTCAATCTTACTGAGGATGATTTTAAAGAAATTGATTGTGTTATTTCAACAGTCCCTCTTGAACAAACGTATGTTCCTACGATAACTGTAGACTTTTCTTTAAACCAGCAGGATATCGAAACAGTATCTCGTCTTATTACCTCAATTGATCAGAATAAGTCAGATAAAATTAAAAAGTTCTTTGATTCATCTCTCTTTATTCACAAAAAGAAAGCCACATCAAAGAAAGCTTTATTAGATGAACTCAATAGCATGCTGCTTAAAGAAGGCATAGTTGATGAACATTATATTGATTCAGTCTATAAGAGAGAAGAGCTCTCAAACACCAACATGAATGAAGTATTTGCATTACCTCATCCATTAGATGTTATTGCGAAGAAAACAAAAGTTGCAGTCGCAATACTGGATGAACCTCTTCTTTGGCACAATGAAGAAACAGTACGCATTATCTTCCTACTTGCAATAAAGAGAGGAGATAGCCTTAATATGGAACATCTTTATGATGTATTCATTGAACTTGTCAACAATCCTAAGTTCCAACAAGAAATCATGCATTCAAACACATACACTTCATTCATTGCTTCGCTCATACAACATGTCCAATAAAAACGATCACCAAAAAGGAAAGCTCTCTTTTCTTAAACACTTATAACATTCAAAAGTACCCTAAAGTCCTTTATTTACAAGGAATTATGGGTACTTTTTCTATACAGTATATTGCGGATAATGTATATTGCGGATAATTAATAAATAAAATTACTGTCAATACTGAATAGTTTTCAAGAAACTAATACTTTGATCATTATCACTAAATTTTTATTAAAGTTAATTCGAAGAAGCTTGTTTTTTAAATATTATCCAAATATAACAAAGTTTCATATTGTTTGTATGAACACATGATCAACACAATGATGCAACAAGATTCTATCTCACTTTAAAAGACTCTAAAACATATCTTTGCATTAGTTAATTCCAAATTAAAAGTGTCAACAGTGCTACAACAAGTCCTTATTAAAATATTTTAGCTAGACCTGAAGCTCCTTCATTCATGCTTTTACAATAATTATTAAACATTCAAAAATTATATGATTCCTAAATCTTTAAAATAACGTGATTAACTTGGAATATTTACTAAATGTACCTATGAATTCATCATGATATCGGTATCATCTAACATTCTATCTTTGAATTCTATAACTTTTTTGTAACGCAAATCGTAATTATAAATTGACGCAATAATCAGCTGATGCTCAGGATAATCCCTTTGAATAATCTTAAGCATCGTTTCAACCGTGTTGAATTCAACTTCTCTTCCTGAAGGAGAATCAAGTATAATAGGAAGGACAATACCAGCTTTATCTTTTATAAGTTTTATATATGCAAGTTTGAATGAAAAAACAATTTTATGAAGAATAGTTCCAGATAATGACTTTAAATCGCTTGTAAAGATGTAATCCTTATCCAATGAAACATATTTTTCACTGATTCCCAGTTCCTGTGCATATCTACTTATACATCTATGTAATTCGATAACTACATCATTATCTTGTTTCGTCAGAGTTCTTATGTGATCACGAAGTTTTTTTCTCTTACTTTTCAAATAATCGAGGATTCTTTGCGTTTCAATTGGGTCAACCTTAATTTTTCTAATATTCGAATCAAAAGCATCAATAGCCTCCTGAACCTGAACCATTTGGTTTTCTTTTTCCTTTCGCTCCTCTAAAGATGATATTTTACGATTTATTCCAGTTAAGCGTTTTTGAAGCATTTCTTTCCGAGTCACAAGCAATTCTGTATTATCAGTAAAATCTACAAGCGTTTCTTTTGTTACAGGTATTTGCTCTCCTCTACTTGATACAACTGTCAACTTAAGATCCGAAATATACTCCACAAGCAACTTATTTTTACGAAGGATATCCTTTAATTGGCTTAACTCTTCTAATAACAAATCTTTTTCAACACGTAACGTATCAAGTTTGATGTCACGGACTTCCTCAGGAGCATCAAATTCAATGTACTCCCCATTTTCATATAGTTCTTTTTGATAATCAGCAACGAGATGCATATACTCATATTTTTTAATTTGTTTTTCTACAGCTTCTAATTCCTGATTCTCTTTAGTACAATCTTTCCCGTCTAATCCTCTTACTAAT
Source organism: Sharpea azabuensis DSM 18934 (assembly GCF_000702165.1). Classification (GTDB taxonomy): domain Bacteria; phylum Bacillota_I; class Bacilli_A; order Erysipelotrichales; family Coprobacillaceae; genus Sharpea; species Sharpea azabuensis. The sequence goes on along the minus strand of NZ_JNKU01000043.1, from coordinate 4,634 downwards.
GCTTCTATATTAAAAGAAATATTACCAATAACCTTTCCTCTATTCAAAAGTGTCCATCCCTTTTCCTGATCCATATATGCTGCACCTAATAAATTATCAAGAATATCTATATTTCTGCATCCAGTAATTTCAGTGAGAATTTCATGAAAATCAGTCGGTAGAGAATAGTCCATTTTTTTATTATCGTAGTCAATCGATAAATATGACCCATGTCGATATAGTTTATAGATTTTTTCCCTATTCTCTATTGTTAGCCAGAACTCCATTTTATCAAACTTGATTCCCCTTGTGCTTGGCACTGAATACCCCAGTGCATAAAAAATTGCACGGAGAAATGTTGTTTTTCCCGTTGAATTTTTTTTGCTATATATAATATTTACACTCTCTGAAAATTGCACTTTTTTTTCATGAAATCCTTCTTTTAAGGTGATCTCCATAATTTTCATAGATTTGCACCTCGCTTAATGTTTTTAATGTAACGTCTTTGTGTCAAAATACGATATAGTATTATCTTTACAAGAGATTGTTTTGTTAGATTATCCGTTTTAAGTTTGTCGACAATATCTTGATAATCTCTCCAGTTTTCAGAAATAAATGTTTTCTTGTCTTTCTTTGCCCCCCTATAGTCAAATATCACTCGAGTAATCATTTTATAACTCATAGTATTTTGATTAATGATGAGCTTATATTTACGCTCAATTTCTTCAATTTCATCCTCATCGAAATCTTTTTCATATTCTCTAGAAGTGCTTTTATCTATGACAAGAACAATAAGTGGCCAAATCATTTTTTCTTTACTAATAAAGATGTCAGTATCAGTCTGCGTTGCATTTTGAAAAAGATCTCTTTGCCAGATTTCCATTATGCTGGTATTGATTCCTGTGATATCAATATTAATCTCTCCAAGAAATTCATTAATACATGCGAGAATTTCCTTATATCTATTTTTCAAATCATTACCATAAAAAGGAATAACTCGTACATCAAATTTATTTAAATCGAGATTATTATAACCTTTTTTATGAACTATATCGATTATCTTATTCTTTGCAGCGTCAGGAAGTTCATTATAATCTAAATGTGTTCTTCCTGTAAAATAAGACATCGTCCTTTTATTATTAAAAGGGTTTGGAGAATTAGTCACGTATGTAAACAAACTTCCATCTCCATTCTTTGCGGCTAAACTTAAAGTTTCTAATGCATCAGAAAGTTTATTAATAACATGGTTATAATCATCCGGCTTTGCTATAGATTTTGCTTGAGCATAAATCTTACTATTATCCTGAAGTGTAATCTCAATATCTTCGTCAGCACCTTCCACTCGAATTTGCTTAGCATTTTTTATATTCTCTAGCATGAGGAGAATCGCTGAATTAGTTTGAAAATCCCAGCCAAAGGCAGAAGTTGATGCATTTCTATCACTCATTTGCAATTTCTCCTTTCTTAGTATAGTCTAATTGACTTATCCAAGAGTTACTTATAAGAATCCAGGGAGTCTTATAAGCTGATAAGCATTTAAATTATGTTACTTTTTCTATTTCCTTTATAATAGAAATATTGAATATGTGTACTTTAGGATGATTTCCTTTTAGCCTTGACTAGATAGAGAAGTTTACTGCCACAGTGATATGACTAAATAGTAATAAGTTGGATAAGTCCTCGAATTTGTATCTTCACTAGGTTCTATGTTATATCATATGTGCAGACATGTTCATTTATATACATTTTAGAATGGTCGTGATTCATATGTATAGAGTAGCTATCAACATAGCTACGTTTCATCATGATGCCATCGTTGTCGATAACGAATCGGGCGAAATTGCCGTTGAGCCATTCCGATTCGGCTACAATGACGAGAGTTTTAAGACTCTCACGCAAAATATCAGCCCCTACATTCAAGAAAAACATCTCATTGGCTTTGAGTCTACAGGTCATTACGGCCATAACCTAATGATGTCTCTGCTTGATCTGAAACTGACCGTAGGCATTGTCAATCCTCTCTCAACCAAGACTAAGAGAGAAAAGAATATACGCAAAACAAATGCCAACAAGATCGACCGTTATGTAATCTACAAAGTCTTATCTTCCAAAAATTATACAAGGATATTCCAGAAGAAATTCAGCTACAGTAAGCCAAAACCTTAACCAGGACATACAATACCCTGATGGAAGATATCGCATCATACAAGAACAAACTGCAAAATAATATGTATATTTGTAATTTATTCCCTTAGCTAATACTTATTATTCAATCTTTCAAACATAAAAAGATTCATGGATTATCTCAAAATAAATTCCAATCATTTCTTAAACACTTATAACATTCAAAAGTACCCTAAAGTCCTCTATTTACAAGGAATTATAGGTCCTTCTCTTTTCTTAAATTGTGGTAATTTCTAAAAATGTGGTAATTCTTTCAAGCAACGAGATCTTCTTTCCTTAAACACTCACATTACTAAAAGTGCTCGATAGTCCCTTATTTATAAATGTGGTAATTCTTTTAACTTATCAAATCTCAAACTTTATTTGACCTCCCAATATCCATACCTTTTTCCGCCAATACATTCAACTTTCTCATTTTTTGTAATTCTTTCATTTTACGTTGAAGTGTACGGTAAGGAATATTGAGCTTTTTTTGATAATGCTTTTTGCGTGATGTTAGGTTCCTTTTTCAGTAATACAAGTATTTCTCTTTCCAAAACGCCATCCAATGTGCCATCGTCTTGGCGTATTGGCGTATTAGAATCTCCCGCATTTCCAACAACACGCGTCTCTTTTAGCGTATCTAGAATAATCTCTAACATGAGTTCTACAAAAGCACTACTATCAACTTCCATATCCGATTCACCAAAAGCATCGTAGTACTCTTGTTGTCTGGTACGGATCAGTTCTTCAATTGGTAGCCAATAAAACAATGCATTCCATTTTCCAAGAAGCATACTGTGCCACATTCTTCCCATACGTCCGTTTCCATCGGCAAATGGGTGAATGAATTGTTTGTATTCTATTGGCTTTTCTTAGGTGTGGATTCATACTACCGTGAGAGTAAACATTAATCCGACCAATCTGTTCACTGATATCTGCAACCAGATTTATGATTTTATCTGTAATATGGAATGGTGGCTTATATTCACTCATACTTCTCATTTCCCCTTCTGCATCTTTTATACTGCTACATTTTCTTAAACACTTCACTTGTTTAAAAGTGTTCGTTACTCCTTTATTTATAAGGAAATAAGAGTATTTTCTCTTGTCTTAAATTGTGGTAATTTTTTAAGACTCTATTCAAAGTTCTAAAGTTTTTTTAACATATATGAATAAAGGCAAAATGTATATGTCTATTTTGCCTTTTGTTTATTAATGTTGTAAAGATAGAATTGTTAGTCATCTTTGTCTTTAGTGATGATGACTTCATATTCTTTACCCATATCTATAAGTGGGTATTTGTCTAGCAGTGAGCCTTGGTTGACATCAAGCGACATAAAGCCTGATGAACCAGGATAGAGTATTGGCTTGCCTATTGGGACAAAGCCAAATGCTTTATTATATTCAACAATATCATGATAGACAACATGCTTTTCTCTTGTAATGACTATTTGTACATGATCCCCAAAATTAAAATCACAGTTATCAAAATCTCTATTCTTAATATTGAATTCTATACCACCAAAATGCTTATTTTCCATCATGACAAAGCCTTGTACTTTGTTTTTTTCTAGTTTTGGCTGAATACTATATTCTTCGCATTCAATAATCTCACTTATATCATATTCATGACCTATTTCTTCAAACTTCTTTTGTCCACTTGCCAACAATGCTGCAACATAGGCAAACTTATCCCTGCCATCAAAGACAGAGCCTGCTCCTCTTAAATCAAAAGAGTCATCAATTTCTCTGACACTACCGACATGTTTCTTCATATGCGTAAGTGTTCCATTATCAGGAGTAATGACAATTTGACCTCCATGCATTTTCGCAATAGCTGCTTTTCTTGGTGTTCCAACACCAGGATCAACAACTGATACAGCAATTGTATTGGCTGGCCAATATGGTAATACTTGTCTTAAAAAATAACTTGCGATAAATGTATTAAACTTTGGTATATCATGACAGATATCAATAATATCTAATTCTGGATCAACAGTTTTAATAACACCTTTCATTGATGCAACAGCACCCCATGTAAGTGAAAAGTCTGATTGTAATAATATGGCTGGTTTCAAGAAAATCACCTCTAATACTATTGTAAGTCTTTCTATTTTAGAAGAAAAGGAAAACAAGCTTTCGTGAACTACCACCCACCTAAAGGTAGGTAGCTTCTAAGAACCTGACGGTTCTATTTAAGAAGTTTGATATTTAAGTTTCCACCTGACAAGTCAGGCAATCCTTATTCTTACAGGCGTGTCCACTTCGCCTCTACCGTATAGGATGCTGACATCCACAACGCTACTTTTGCGCATGATGTTCAATGCTCCGTTGACATCCGCATTGATTGTTTTCCCGCTTGCGGTCTTATACTGCCCTCTGTGTACTCTATTGCCGCTAAACTGATATTCTCTTGGGTTATCAGCATTGTAAACAGGAATCTCATCTTTGTCCCAGAATGATGATTTTGATGTATAGGACTCTTCCTG
>NZ_JNKU01000042.1 GCF_000702165.1 Sharpea azabuensis DSM 18934 | reverse complement strand
AATGCCAATGGCTATAGAAACTTTAATAGGGCAAGAAACAAAATCATGTTTTCACAGAATCTGCATAACGAATATGATTCAGGTTTTAGCGACCTGTATATTGTTGACAGGATACTGAACAGCAGAAAACAAAAAGCGAAATAAAGCAATGATCTAAAAATACGGGGACGGACAAAAACTGTGGAATCATATGCATCAGGTGCATACTGACCCCACAGTTTTTTAAAGCGAATTTAAAATTTGTCAGCTAAGACCCCACGATTTCTTAAAGCGAAATTCGTCAAACCCCACGATTATTTAAAGCGCCGATATTTTTGTATGTAAAAACAGAGTCGTGAGACTCTGCTTTATTTCTGATCCGGTCTTTTTTCATATTTATGTTTAGGTAAGCGAATTGTGACAACCGTACCTTGGCCAACAATACTTTCTATATATAAGCCATACTCTTCACCATAGAGTAGTTTAATACGTTGGTTGACATTACGCATACCATAGCCCTTACTGTTTTGTGAAAGCATCGTGTTGATTGTTTCTTGATCCATGCCAACACCATTATCCTCAACCATAATATAGACATTCTCTTCATCAACGGTCGCATAAACCTTTAGCACACCTTTACGATCTTCAAGTAAGTCAATACCATGGCCTATCGCATTTTCAACAATTGGCTGAAGAATAAGATTTGGTGTTTCATAATCCTTAATCGCGTCATCAATTTCGATATCGAGATCGAATTCATAGTCATGCATCATTTGCTGGATATCAAGATAGGCATTCATATTCTTGAGTTCATCAGCTAAGCTTGTTGTATTATGCCCCTTGTTCAAAGCTGTACGATAGAAATCGGAAAGTGCGAGGGTGATTTTCGAGATATCATTCTGGCCACTCTCAATCGCCATGAAGTTAATCATCGAAAGAGTGTTATAGAGGAAGTGGGGGTTGATTTGTTGCTGGAGAGCACGCATTTCATAGTTCTTTTGTGCAAGTTTGCTTTCATAGACTTCTTCAATTAAGAACTTGATACGGTTGATCATATGGCCAAAACCTGTAATCAATTGACCTATTTCATCCTGGTCCTGACTTTGCACCATAACTTCAAGCTTGCCTTTTTCAACAAGTGTTATATTATTACGCAATGCTTCAAGACGGCTGACGATGAACTTACTTGTTGCCCATAAGGCAATTGCTGCCGCCACAATCGTAACGAAGACAACTAGAACTAAGAAATTAGCTGCTTCCGATAATCTAGAATCAGATAAGCTATCACGTGAGTGATAGTAATAAACCTTCCAGTTTGTCTCATGACTTTTTTTATAAATAACATTATCAGCCTTGCGTTTAACCATCCCTTTAACATCTTTAAAGCTTAGAATTTCAGGCACCCTGTCATCATCAAACTTCAGATTCTGATATACTATATGATTATTTCCATCAACAATATAAGTCCCATAATTATTATTACTGAAATTATTGAAACTCTTAAAGAGCTGATCATAATTCATCTTTATATAAAGAATACCAAGAATACCCTTACGTTCAAGTGTAGGCATCTTACGTACATTAATAACTTCCTTCTTATCCTTATTAATAATCCATACCGGTGTATCACTATGACTTGCCTGAGTAAACCAGCTTTCATTCTCAATCTGGGTAATAGGGGCAAGCGTACTGCCATGTCGCACAATATCATCACGGGCATAGATGGTTACTTGTTCAAGATCAGTATGAAAGTTAGCCACTGACAACAACATTGGATCCAATGTCTTATCGAGTTCTTTATAGAAATCAAATTGATTATTAATATCATTACTGACAATATTCGCAACTGTTTCATTATAAGCTAAATAATCTGATAGGTTGTTGTAGATTTTGATATTGCTGTCCAGAGAACTTGTAGCGAGTTCGATAGTATTGGAGGTGCTCGTCTGAACTTGTTGGATAACAGAATGCTTTATTTGGCTAAAAAAGAGTGTACCAATAATAATTAATGGAAAAAGCCCGATCACAAAATAGATCATGATGATCTTGTATCGGACTTTCATATCTCTAAAGAATTGGATTATCTTGCTCATTACGCTTCACCTTGATTTCTATACTTTTGTGGTGAGATGCCATAGTATTCCCTAAAGCTCTGACAAAAGTAAGAGACATTGGAATAACCTACAGCAACAGCAATGGCAACAATACGTTCATGGGTATTTTCCAGCATATCCTTTGCCTTCTCCATTCGTACACGTTTAATGAACTTACCTAAGTTTTCCCCTGTTTCCTTCTTGAAAATATGTGAAAGATAGCTTGGTGCAAGACATACCTGATCAGCTAAATAATCCACACTTAAATCTAAGTTATAATGATTATAAACATATTTCATCACATCTTTAATTTCACCATGACTTAGACTTTCCGATTTCTTAAATTCCTTTTCCAACAAGGCTACAAACTGATCCATCACTTGTTTCATACTCTTAAAATCATTGGCACGATAGAACTTCACAATCATCTGATCCAATTCTTTTTCATCCGTATGTGTTAAGGCTTCATAAATATCCTTAATCATCCCAGAGAATAAGAATTTGATATAGTCATTTGTAAAGTCGTTGGATGCATTATAGAGATCATAGAAACTATTGAAATCTTTACGTAAGCTTTCAATATCTTTGATATGAATATCATGTTTGACAAGATTTGTAAGTTTTTCAATGTCTTCATAAGGTGAGCCATTGACTTCTTCAATCGCATCAAGTTCGCTATAGATATGCTTATCAGGATGGTAGTACATGCCCTCTAGCGTATCTTCAAGCTCTTCGATAACTTTAGACATCGTACCAATATCTTCAATCTTTTCACTAATGGCAATATAGGCATTACGGTGGTATTTCACTTGTACAAAGTTATAGATATCATGAGCTACAGCATTCAATTTTTCAATATTCTCTTCTTCAAAGAAAAGCACTGACTGCGATAAATTTAAATTCAGATATTCATATGTCAGTCTTACATTTTCTTTTAACTTCTCTTCAAACTCTTCAACTTCCCCAAAGAAATTTCCATCAAATTCTAAAAGTAAGACTCTTGTATAAGGGGGAATGAAGTCATTAAAATTATGTCCACTTAATTGTTTACGTATAACTTCTATTGAATTCCCGTTGACAAGATTATAAAGAATATGTTCTTTTAAGAGTTCTTCATGAGCTTCTTCTTGTTTTACTGATTCATGCAGTTTATCGACTTCACCTATAACCTTTTTAATGGTTGTCTTGAATTCTTCAGGATTAACTGGTTTAAGAATATATTCAAGAACACCTAGCGATAAAGCATTCTTGGCATATTCAAAATCACTATAGCCTGAGAATATCGCAATCTTTAAATGAGGCTGTACTTTTAAAGCTTCCTTAATCAGTTCAATACCATCAAGAAAAGGCATCTTGATATCTGTCAATAAGATATCGAGATGATGGTTCTGGATATACTTGAGTGCTTCTTTGCCATTTTTAGCCTCAATAATATCAAGTTCTTCATCCATCTGGTCAAGTAAGAAGTGTACGCCCTTCCTACCTATTTTCTCATCATCCGCAACTAAAATACTATACATAATAAGGGCTCCTTATAAGTGTAAATTATGTGGGTGTCTTGAAGCAATGGCTTGTTTTAAAGCTTCATCAGCCTGAATATAAAGACACTCATAGTTATTACCATTGTTGAAAACTAAAGCATAAATATCATCTTCATTTAAACGAGAAAAGTATTTCTTGCTTTTAACATGCTTATCTTGATAACGTTTATAGAAGTCTTCATTGACACTTGAAAAGTCAATAATTTTACTTAAATCATAACGTCCTGCTTTCTTACGCTTAGCTTTATTAATAATACGATCAATAGCTAAGTCATCATCCAGGAGAATATACTCATATTCACATTTAAGCGAACGTTTATAGAAATAGGTAAGTGCTATCGCTGCAATAAAAACAGGTACTAAAATTGTTACAAATAAACTATAAAATCCTAAAAGTACACATACAGCAACTAAAAACGCAAAGAACACACGGCTTCTAAACGCAACATCCTTCTTAAAACTATACTCTACATAAACACTATTCATAAGTATACTCCTCCATACAAACATATTGTATCAAGTTATAATATTTTTTTAAATATAGTAATTATACGACACATATCAATTTTATTAGATGATATTGTAAATATCTAAAAGACATTTTATATTAACTGTGATTATGAAAGCGAGTGATTTTATGAAAATAATCAACCCGAAAATAAAAGAAGATTGTTTTAATAACGAAGAATGGCTCCTCACCAATGGTATTGGTGGCTATGCCTACTCTCCACTAGCATCACACCACACCAAAGCCTACAATGGCTTACTAATTGCTTCTCTTGCTCCTCCTACAATGCGCTATAACGTACTTAACCAGCTTGATGAAAGAGTTGTTATTGATGGGAAGTCTTATAATTTAGAAAGCTATCAGTATGATGATCATATCGAAGATAATACAGCACTTATCAAGGAAGTGATTGTTGATGACTTTGTCACTTATCGCTATGAAATAGGCAATGTCTATATCGATAAGACGATTACGCTTGTACATGGTGAGAATACGGTTGCCATTAACTATCATGTTGTAAGCAACAATCATCAAGTCAACCTTTTCTTCACACCTTACTTTTCGCTAAGAGATCATGCCGCAAGATGCAATAAGGCGACTATTCCATGTTTTAGTGTTCACGAAAGACATCTTAGTCTCATCCCACTAAATCATAAGGATGTTCTTATTAGAACTTATATGAATACAGGTGTCTTCAATAAAGAAACAAATATCAAGGACAATCTTTATTATGCATTTGATTGTGTCACAGGCTATAAAGAACTAGATGCCTTATATTCACCTGGTTATTACAATGTCATGATGAGCGATCAGGAAACAAAGGATATATCCTTTGTCTGCACACTTGATGACGCCAATAGAACAGCCCGTGAATATCTCTTTGATGAAGTGAAACGTAAAGCTATGTTAGTTAATACAAAGGACCCTATTAAGGTAAGACTAGAAAAGATTGCCGATCAGTTTATTGTAGATAGAAAATCGACAAAGAATAAATCCATTATTGCCGGATATCCATGGTTTTCAGACTGGGGCAGAGACACCTTGATTGCCTTTGAAGGCTTAACTCTTGTCACGAAGAGATTTGATGATGCTAAAAGCATTATTCGTACTTTTGCGAAAACGATTCATCACGGTCTTGTAGTGAATTTGTTTGAAGATGGGACAAATAAGCCACGCTACAACACAGCTGATGCATCATTATGGTTCATTCATGCATGTTATATGTATGAACAATATAGTCATGATACTGACTTCATTACTAAAGAAGTCTATCCTCATCTTAAAGAGATTATCTCAGCTTATATTAGAGGAACTGATCATGCAATCTATATGGATGATGATTTTCTTATTCATGTTGGTGACAATGAGGATCAGATAACCTGGATGGATGTTTATACCCATGGTAAAGCGATTACGCCAAGACATGGAAAGCCTGTTGAACTCAATGCACTTTGGTATAATGCCCTCATGATTATGGCTTACTTCAGTAATAAAACCGATCATGATGAAAGCTATAGTCTTATTGCCAAGCGTACAAAAAAGAGTTTTGCTGACAAATTCTGGTGTGAAGAGACTCAATGTCTCTATGATGTCGTTGAACCCAATGATTCAAGTATTCGTCCTAACCAGCTCTATGCCTTAAGCTTACCTTTCCCAGTTATTTCCTTTGAACTTGGCAAGAAGATGCTGAAGGTTGTTGATGAAAAGCTCTATGCGAAAACAGGCATCCGTTCCCTTGCTTATGATGATCCACGTTATATAGGACATTATGAAGGCAATCTTGACAAGCGCGATCTCGCCTATCATATGGGTACGAGCTGGGCTTATTTAATGGGACCTTATATTCGCGCTCATGTGCTTCTTGATGAAGACAAGAGCCAGGCAAGAGAATTATTACAGCCATTACTAGAAAGTCTTGATCAAAACTGCATTAATGGTATTAATGAGATATTTGATGGCGATGCACCGCATACACCTAGAGGTACAGTTAACCAGGCTTGGAGTGTTGGTGAGCTCTTAGTGGCTTATGAAATGTCAAGAATATGAGTTTTCTTATATTTTTCTAAAATTTGTGATATGTCTTTAAAGCGCTAACATTGGTACAATGTTACCAGCAAAGGAGAATGATAACTATGGCAAATTTATCATTAGAACATATTTATAAAACATATCCTAATGGCTATGAAGCTATTAAGGATTTCAATTTAAAGATTGATGACAAAGAATTTATTATTTTCGTAGGACCTTCTGGTTGTGGTAAATCTACAGTCTTAAGAATGATTGCAGGTCTTGAAGATATTACTGGTGGTTCATTAAAGATCGATGGTGTTGAAATGAACGATGTTGAACCTAAGGATCGTGATATCGCCATGGTCTTCCAGAACTATGCCTTATATCCACATATGACTGTTTATGAAAACATGGCTTTCGCTTTAAAGATTGCTAAGGTTGATCCTAAAGTCATTGATGAAAAAGTTATGCAAGCAGCAAAGATGCTTGATATCGAGAAATATCTTGATCGTAAACCAAAAGCCTTATCAGGTGGCCAGCGTCAGCGTGTTGCGATGGGTCGTGCAATGGTTCGTAATCCTAAGGTCTTCCTTATGGATGAACCTCTTTCTAACTTGGATGCCAAGTTAAGAGTACAGATGCGTTTAGTCATTTCTAAATTACATCAGAAATTAGGTACAACATTCATCTACGTTACACATGACCAGACTGAAGCCATGACATTGGGTACAAGAATCGTTGTCTTAAAAGATGGTATTGTGCAGCAGATTGATACACCTCAGAACCTTTATAATAAACCTGCAAACTTATTCGTAGCTGGTTTCATTGGTTCACCACAGATGAACTTCTTAAATGCCAAGGTTGTCTTAGGCACTAAGGGTGTTGAATTACAGTTAGAAAATGGTGTTCAGTTCAAAGTCGACGAAGCAAGAGAAAAAGCATTAATGAATGGTCAGTATATTGGTAAGACTATTATTCTTGGTATTCGTCCTGAAAATATTTCAGATAAGCCTTCTTTCGTAGAAGCACATCCACAAACTACATTTACTACTCATATTGATGTTTATGAAACATTGGGTGCTGAAGTTTATCTCTACTTCAATATTAAAGATACAAAGATTACAGCGCGTGTAGATCCACACACTACATCAAGACAGGGTGATACAGTTAAGTTTGCCTTAGATCTTTCTAACTATCACCTCTTTGATAAAGATACTGAATTGGCTATCTAGTCAATTGGTATATATAATAAATTTTCCTTCATCTTCCTAACTAAACGAACAGGTTCCTTCGGGAGCCTTTTCGTTTACAATATAACTTATCTATTTTACAGCAAACAAGCTAATAAAGCCGTATTACATTGATTTTATCAACATATTTCACCTTTTCTATGTTATTTTGGTTTCGTACTTTTTAAGTTAATGAGCTGTTAAAATATTTTTCTTGTATAATAATCTGCCTGTTGGGTGGAAGCAGGTCCGATAATCAAGTTCTTCCTTGAGGCATACTTCAATTATGCAGAAGCTTTCCTAAACCTTTCATTGCTGCTTATTGGCTCTTATGAGCAAGAGAAAAGTGAGTTTGCATCTAGCAGACTCACTTTATTATTAAGCACGATGATATGTTTTAAGAAGATGTTTAATATGTTTTATACGACGTTCAAATGGTGCAAGTGTACTCATCTTCCAGCACCAGTTAGGCGCTCCAATGGTACTTGGTGTATTAATTCTACCAACATTACCTAAAGCTAAGAAATCTTCCATCATGATAATGGCAAGAACTGCATCGGAAGAAAGCATCCATTGAATCTGTCGATCAGCCATCGTCTTACCATGTATCTGTAAATGATTCATAACTGCCCTAGCATGCTTCTTTTCACCAACTGATAAGTCGCTATACCAGCCATTGACAGGGGCATTGTCATGTGTTCCTGTATAGGCAATACAGAACTCTGGGAGCTTGTAGTCAACCTTGGCCATATCGTCACCAAACGAGAACTGGGCAATACGCATTCCAAGCATATGATAATGATCTTTAAGTTCTAAGACTTCTGGTCTTAAGTCCCCTAAATCTTCTGCGACAAGATTTAAATCAGGCATCTTGTCATAGACATAATCAAAGAAATCATATGCTGGACCTAAAATCCATTCACCATTTCTTGCTGTTGTTTCCCCTGCTGGTACTTTCCAGTATGTATCGAATGCACGGAAGTGATCAATACGAATGATATCAAATAAATCTTTATTCCATGATAAACGTTTCATCCAGAATGAATAATCATGTTCTTTGAGATAATCCCAATCATATAATGGATTACCCCATAGCTGACCATCTTCAGAGAAGTAATCAGGTGGAACACCTGCTACTGATGTTGGATGACCTGTTTGATCAAGCAAGAAGCATTCTTTGTTGTCATAAACATCAGCTGAATCCAAGCCCACATAGATAGGCATATCACCCATAATGATAATGCCTTTACTATTGGCATATTCTTTTAACTTGAGCCATTGTTTTGCGAAATAATACTGTACGAAGAATTGATATTTGTATTCTTCTTCATCATATTCTAATGTTGTCCATTCAAGCCAGCCTTTATTCTCATTAGCCTTCTTACGGGCAATGAATTTCGCATAGCCCTCTAACCAGAAAGCCTTCTCAACAAAGTCCTGATAATCTTGATCAGGTACAAACTTTGTAAAGGCCTGATGAAGCAATTGACTCTTATAGGAACGAACAGCACTATAGTTAATGAATTCACTGTCTTTTTCAAAGGCAGGTGCTTCTTCAAGCAAGCCTTCTTCGACAAGTAAATCGAGGTTAATATAGACTTCATCACCGGCAAATGATGAAGATGGCTGATAAGGTGATTCCCCATAGCCAGCTGGATTTAAAGGCAAAATCTGCCAGATTTTAAATTTAGCACTTGCGACTAAATCCACAAAGTCATAAGCGCTTTTTCCTAAATCACCAATGCCATGATTGGCAGGAAGCGAGAAAACTGGCATAAGAATGCCAGCTTGTCGCACATTTGCATTAAAGTTTCCAGATGTCTTCATTGTATTGTGCTATTGTACGGTCGCTTGAGAAGAAGCCTGCTTCAGCAATATTGACAAGCATCTTTCTCGCCCATACTTCTCTTTCTTTATAATCTTTGATTGCTTGTTCATTTGTCTTAATATAATCTTTGACATCAAGCAATGTCATAAACCAGTCTTTGGTTGTTAATTCGTGATGTAATCTTTCTAGGCTTGCAGGATCTCCAGCCTTACGCATTTCTTCACCAACTAAGAAATCAACAACTTCCTGTAATTCCTTGTCAGTCGCAAGAAGATCAGCTGGATGATAATCCGCATTTTCATAATGCTTAATAACCGTATCACTATCAGCACCAAAGATATAGATATTGTCATCACCAACTAACTGATGAATTTCAACATTAGCTCCATCATCAGTACCCAATGTCACAGCTCCATTCAACATGAGCTTCATATTACCCGTACCACTTGCTTCCTTAGAGGCTAAGGAAATCTGTTCTGATAAATCAGCTGCTGGAATAAGCTTTTCAGCATATGTAACATTGTAGTTTTCAACCATCACAACCTTTAAGTATGGTGATACTTCAGGGTCATTATTAATAATGTTAGAAAGTGTCAGGATGGCATGAATGATATCCTTGGCAATCACATAGGCAGGTGCTGCCTTGGCGCCAAAGATGCATGTAATAGGATGAGCTGGAAGTTTGCCTGCTTTAATCTGTAAATACTGATAGATGATATAAAGGACATTCATCTGCTGACGCTTATATTCATGTAATCTCTTGATCTGAACATCAAAGATTGCATCCGTATCAAGCTTAACGCCTTCTTTATTATAGACATATTGGGCAAGCTGTTTTTTCTTAAGCTCTTTGATTGCAAGAAGTTTCTTAAGAACATCCTTGTCTTCAGTATATTTTAATAAGCCTTTTAATTCTTCAGCATTAGCCTTATAGCCTTCACCAATTAATGAATCAATGAAGTCTGTTAATTCTTCATTACAATCCATTAACCATCTTCTAAATGTAATACCATTTGTCTTGTTGTTGAACTTAGATGGATAGAGTTCATAGAAATCATGTAATTCTGTTTCTTCAAGAATCTTTGTATGAATAGCGGCAACACCATTAATTGAATAACCAAAGTGAATATCCATATGGGCCATATGGACAAGTTTGTCATTGTCAATAATAGCAACCTTTGGATTATCACTACGGATTGCTGCAACAGCATCCAATGCTTCAATGATTGGAACTAACTGTGGGACAACTTCCTCAAGATAGCTTAATGGCCATTTTTCAAGTGCTTCAGCTAAGATTGTATGGTTTGTATAAGCACATGTAAGCTGTACTGTATGGATGGCTTCTTTCATTGTGAGGCCTTCTTTCATCAGTAAGCGAATCAGTTCAGGAATGACCATTGATGGATGTGTATCATTGATCTGAATAGCAACATACTTATGCATTTCACGTAAGTCTTTATGACGTCTCTTGAGATCTTCAAGAATCATCTGAGCCCCATTGGAAACCATGAAGTACTGCTGATAGATTCTCAGCTTTCTACCCGCATCATCACTATCGTCTGGATATAAGAATAATGTAAGGTTCTTGAGGATATTGTCTTTATCAAACTGAATACCATCATGAACAATACTTTCATCCACACTACCAATATCAAATAAATGAAGTTTGTTTTTCTTACCATGATAACCAATTACATCAATATCATAGAGTGTTGATTTAATCGCAAAATCCTTAAATTCAACTAAATAACTCTTTCTTGTCTTATTTAACCAGCTATGATCATCAATCCAGTAATCAGGTGTTTCAAACTGCTTTTCATTTTCAAATTTCTGTTTAAATAAACCTAAATGATAATTTAAACCAACACCATCACCAGGTAAATTCAATGTCGCAATAGAATCTAAGAAACAAGCAGCCAGTCTTCCTAAACCACCATTACCTAATGAAGGTTCAGCTTCAATTTCTTCAATTTCAGCTAAATCAAAACCATTCTCAGCTAAAATATCTCTGACTTCTTTACGAATACCTAAGTTAATAAGGTTGTTACTCATTAACTTACCAATAAGGAATTCCGCAGAGAAATAATAGAGTTTACGTTCTCCACTAATCTCTTCCTTATCTTCTAACATATCCTTAACAACAGCTAATAAAACAGTATAAACCTGTTCTTTAGTAAGATCCTTTAATGTTTTCTCATAGAGTTTTAATGACGTATCTTGTAGTTGTTTTTCTAATTGCATGACAACTCCTCCTTCTACTCACAATAAACTATAATCAAGCCTACTGTAAAGTGCAAGCCCACCTCAAAAACTTGATATCTTTATTAAAAAAACAATAGATTATAACAGCCTAAATACCTTGTAGGCATTATCTGTTGTTACCTTGGCCACTTCCTCTTCATCAAGACCTTTAAGCTCTGCAATTGTCTTAGCAATATAGATACAGTTAGCCGGTTCGTTCGTTGTGCCACGAAGAGGCACAGGAGCCATATAAGGATCATCTGTTTCAATCAGCAAGCTATCTAATGGAACATTAGTAGCAACACGTTTTGGCATCTTGGCATTCTTGAATGTCACTGGACCAGCAAGAGAAATATAATAACCTAGCTTAATAAAGCGTAAAGCCATTTGATCCGACCCACTATAACAATGCATGATGCCTTTTAGGTTTGCCTTTTCTAAAACATTATAGGTATCTTCATAGGCATCACGACAATGTATCGTGATGGGAAGACTTAAATCCTGGGCAATCTTGATTTGTTTTTTGAAGACATCCATTTGTTTCTCTTTAGGCACATCATCATAATAGTAATCAAGGCCAATTTCTCCTAACGCCACGATCTTGTCATCTTCTGCCATCTTAGCGATTAAGGTAAGATCTTCATCAGTAGTATGCAGGCAATCGTTGGGAGAAATACCCACTGTCGCATAAACAAAGTCATATTCATGGGCAATCTCTAAAGCACGCTGACTGCTTGCGACATCATAGCCAACAACAGTCATATGGTTTACACCCTTTTCTAGGGCATTCTGGATATAGTGATCACGTTGATCAAAAAGCTCTTCGCTATTTAAATGTGTATGTGTATTGAAATACATGTATTTGCCTCCTATCGAAATGATTCTATCATATTCACAATACCAACCCCAGCCACAAGCTCAACAATGACATAGGCATCACCTAAGATACGCATATATTCATTGACATAGGGAATATTGGTTAAATAGGAAGCATACAGGGGAAATAAGCCAATCACAATATGAATAATATTCACACCACGATAGAGTATTCTCTTATGAATAGCCATATTATATGTCAAATAAAGAACAACCCCCATCAACATAAAAATAATAATACGAGCCTGTTCTGAAGTAAGTGGAATATGTGTTGTAATATAAGTTGTTATGGTAGGGATATAACGTGAATAAATCGTATAGATGATTGAGGGAATAAGTACATAGAGTACGCCTCTTAATTTTTCATTCATAGCTGTCCTTTCTGCCCATTAAAAAAAGGCATATATAATGCCTTTTATTTTAATCCATACCATATTGTTTGACAACATCGGATACAGGTAAATCATTTTCAATGTTATCAATTGTATGTGCTAGTAATTCAGCAACAGTTACAATTCTGAACTTATCCATTTGTTTTTCTTCTGGAAGTGGGATTGTATCCGTAATAACAACTTCCTTAGCGTCACAGTCCTTAAGTCTTTCAACTGCAGGTCCTGAAAGTACACCATGTGTACATGCGATATAGACATCCTTAGCACCCTTCTGCTTCAACATATTAACACCAGCAGTGATTGTACCGGCAGTATCAATCATGTCATCAATCAAGATACAGTTACGACCAGCTACATCACCAATGATACCCATCACTTCAGCAACATTTGGTTTAGGTCTACGTTTATCGATAATCGCAATTGGACAATCGAAATATTCTGACATCTGTCTAGCACGTGTAGCTCCACCATGGTCTGGTGAAACAATCGCAATATCCTCAATACCCTTATCTTTGAAATACTTACAAATAAGTGGTAAAGCCTGCATTTCATCAACAGGAATATCAAAGAAGCCCTGAATCTGTTTAGCATGTAAGTCTACAGTGACTACACGATCAACACCAGCTGTTGTCAATAAGTCAGCAACTAACTTAGAAGTAATTGGCTGTCTTGGCTTAGCTTTACGATCCTGTCTTGCATAACCGAAATATGGAATAACTGCTGTAATCGCATGAGCTGATGCACGTTTTAAAGCATCACATAATACTAAGATTTCCATTAAATTCTCAGTAACTGGATTACATGTAGACTGAATAATAAAGACATCTTTACCACGTACTGATTCACCGATTTCTACAAGAATTTCACCATCCGCAAAGTGATGAACTTTTGAAGGTGCTACATCAACACCTAAAATATCAGCAATATCTTTCGCAAGTTTCTGACTTGCACTTAATGAGAATAAAGCAATTTTATCGTTCTTCATTTTATGTCCCCTTAGAATCTTGTTCTATTAAATTGTCTTATCTTTTAAACTTTGAAACTTCACTTCACTATGATCACTGATATGAACATGATCAAGCTCTACAAATGGACCAATATGACAGTTTTCACCAATCACACTCGCACCTTTAATAATAGTTCCCGGTTCAATAACTGTATTTGTACCAATTGTCACATCAGTACCAATATATGTCTGATCAGGATCAATAACCGTTACCCCATTCAATAACCATTCATGGTTAATTCTTCTCGCTAATGTCTTTGTTGCCTCAACAAGAGCGACACGATCATTAATACCACCAACTTCATCAAAATCATCAATCTCATAAGAAGAAATAGGTAAACCTTCCTGATTCATGATTCCAATAACATCTGTTAAATAGTATTCATTTTGGGCATTATTGTTTGTAACCTGACTGAGGGCGTTAAATAAAGCCTGGTTATCAAAACAATATTCACCTGTGTTCATTTCCGTAATGTCTTTTTGATCTTCGGCTAGATCTTTAAATTCTACAATACCCTTAACCTGACCATCCACATTAATAATACGTCCATAAGCAACTGATGTATCACAATGTGATGTCATCACTGTGGCTTTGGAAGCTTTAGCCTTAAATGTATCAATAAGGCCTTTTAAAGTAGACTTCTGTACAAGTGGTGCATCGCCATTTAAGACCAATGTCATTCCTTCTTTGTCACCAAGAACTTCCTTAGCGCAAAGAACAGCATGACCTGTACCGAGCTGCTCACGCTGGTAAACCGTCTTCACGTCTTCAGGCAATAATGCTTTCACCTGTTCTGCTTCATGACCAACTACAACGACAATCTCATCAACACCTAAATCCTTTAAGGCATCAACCACATGATTAATCATTGGTTTATAAAGCACTTCATGAACAACTTTAGGTTTATCAGACTTCATACGAGTACCTTTACCCGCTGCTAATACAACCGCATAGATTTTCATTCCATTCATATCTCCTTACGCGTACATTCTAGCAAAATTCCCATCAAAAAAAAAGCCCGTATTTAACAATGAATTCACTGACACTCCAACGGCTAAAGTACGTTGGGTTCTTATATACATTCACTTCCAGATATACTCGAAAGCATATAAGACTAATGAGTTTCTATAAGACTTTCACTACCAAAGATGCCATTGCATCCATTAGCGATAGCATAAGGCTCGTGTCAAAACCTATTTATATATATTCTCTTTTTAAATTGCGATACTGCTTAGATTATTCTTGCCAGTTAATCTGTCTACTTCCAAATTATGAAGTCTATAGAAGTTTTCAAATCTTCCATTACATTTATCAATATCAAAGCTTTTTAAATCATCACTTATATTCATTATCAGAAAAGCACTGTACATATCTCTTTGTATCTTGATTCCATTAAGATCATTCCATCTCTGTGACAGTGTTTTCTTTGTATATGTTCCATCAAAGTGATTGAACTGGCTTGCCTTTGCTTCAGAAGTGTTTATTTCTGTTAATTTCTCGCCAAAATAATTTAGTTTTCTATCTATTATTGTTAATAACATTGATGGTGCTTTATTTGCCAAAGACTTACCGAAACGTTTCTTTTTCTTGTACTTTCCTTTATCATTCTTTTCAGTATTTTTAGCACGCTTCTGAAGTCCTGCAAAATTCATTTTTTCGACATATACTCTGTTTCCAAGAGATATGATATAGTTTGCCAAGCATTCATGCTGATACTTTCTTATATCTGCTTGCTTTCTATATAGTTCCTTTAATTCGTTTTGATATCTGATATAGTGATTTGATTTGTTCCATCTGACTTTCTTATTGCCTTGTTTCTTGACGGTTCCATCTTCATTATAATTATCTGGATTAGTTGCACGTCTTGACCTGTCCATGCCTCTCAGAATTTTCTGTTTCTGGTTTTCAATGTTCTGGACCCTGTCAGCAAGTTCTAATATTTTTACATCGGACTGGCTTGAAATGGCAATGGTCCTGGTTCCAATATCCAAGCCAACATCACCATTGCCAATGCAATGTTTAATTTCACCAGTTTCAGCATCCACCTTGACAGGTGGATTTCCTTTAAAGACTACCTGAACATAGAATTTATATTTGTTTCTTACATATTTTCTAACAATCCTGTTATAACAGATATCACATTGCATAGCCTGACATTCATAATGATTGTCATAATCAATTAAGACTGGGATTTTTAAGCCATTCCAGACAAGAGTATCATTAATTATTCTGATTCCTGTCTTGTTGGATTTTCCTTCAAGTGAATTTAATTCACCATATTTCTTATAATAAACTTTCCTGCCATTTCCATGGAATAACCTGTCATAGGATTTCCATAATGCAGTTGCAATCTTCTGAGAAGTAAAAGAATCAATATTATCTTTAAAATGTCTTTGCATTTGCTTTACATCTTCGTGAAATGAATATTCTGACATGTTATATTGTTTTCGCATATCGTTTATCTGTTTCCAGATTTCTTTATCTGACTTTTCACTCTCAGACAATGAAGACAGAAGAGTGCGATATCTCTTGGTTTTAATCATTTCCTTATAACGTTTCTGTGTTACATTGACTAAAGAATTATAGATTCTTCTTCCAGTCTCAAAACGCTTATTTAAAATATCTTCTTGATATTTTTCCGTTTTTAATGGAAATTCAACAATAAAGCTTACCATAATATTCACCTCACTTTCTGATATGATATTCTCTTTTTCTGACTTTCTACATACTTTTTTAATTGTTTCGCTGCATACATTGCCTGCCGTAGAAACAAAATAGCTTCTTGTCCATAAACCAGGCATTTTTGATAGTTCCACAAACTCCTCTCTAAGAATTTTGCTTGTATATCCTTTTATTTGCTGCATGATGCCTGAAGGACTTAATGCTGTAGGACAATTCAAGAACATATGAGAGTGGTCCTTATCACATTCGATTGCAATAATTTCAATTTCTAACTCCTTACATTTTATTTTGACCAGTTCCTTAAAACGTTTCTCTACATTTGATATCAGAAAAATTTTACGCCTGTATCTTGGCCAAAAGACAAAATGGTAGTTTATCAAAGATACCGTTGTGTTTGTATGTCTATATTTATTTTCCATACATATACCATATCATGATACATATATGTTTTTAATATCTACATACATTTTTTATTTTATGCTATCCATCCCATACCTAAGGGAGTGGGCTTTTCGCACAGTTTTTTTGTAAAAATTTACGATATCTTTGCAGTATTCATTTTGTAGTCTTAATATACAAAACTCTCTTCTATCATTTGACTACCTTAACCTGCTGTCTAAAGTCAGTGGGATTGCGGTAGCTATATTTCAATTTATTAGTTTTCATAGCTAAGCGAGGCGTTATCAGCGTTATCATTTTCAGAAATAACCGCTGCTTCACTATACTTAGGCATCGTTATGTTTCTAATCTTGATGGCTTAAGAGCTTTGTTGTACGGACAAAATAATAAGATTCTTTAAAGTACTTATAGCCTTTATGGAGTATCTCTTCGTCATTTGTCATTCCAAAAACACAACTACCACTTCCACTCATCAATGCCCCATCAAATCCCAATTCCAACATTTCCTTCTTGATAGTTGCAATTTCAGGGACAAAGTCAATAGAAGGTTCTTCAAGTGTATTGCCTAGTGTATCTACAACACCTTGATAGTCTTCATGAATCAATGCTGCTTTCATCTTATAGATATCTGGATGAAGAGCTGTGGACATATCTAAGGCGTTGAAGGAACGTTTTGTCGATACACCTCGGCTTGGTTTGACAAGCAGGAAATTGGTATTAAAAGAGGAATGTATGAATTCAAACTGTTCTCCTTTTCCACTGACAACAGCTAAACGGTTATAGATACAAAATGGGATATCAGAGCCAATATCCTTTGTCAGTTCAACCATATCTTCATAGCTCATATGTAGCTTAAAGAGACGATTCATGGCCTTAATAACAGCTGCACCATCAGCACTGCCACCTGCTAACCCCGCTTGTGAAGGAATATGTTTCATACAATACATCTTAATGCCCTTTGTGATCTTGTATTTCTCCATAACAGCCTGGGCAACCTTATACATAATATTGCGTTCATCGGTTGGAACACGTGATGAGTTGGTTGTAAGGATGATGCCTGGCTTATCTGTGACTTCAATTGTAATGAGGTCATGCAAGGTAATGGGAGCCATAATCATCTTGAGTTCATGATAGCCATCATCACGTTCACTGACAACATCGAGTGCTAGGTTGATTTTTGCGAATGCCCTTACTTTCATAGTCTCTTCCTTCTTTCTTCTGCAAGCTTCATGAAATCATCAATATTGAGTTCTTGTGCACGTTTTGTTGGGTTGATATTACAAGCTGCTAGGACTTGGGCTGTTTCATTTTGAAAGAGTGCTTTCATATTATTATTCATTGTCTTTCGCTTCTGTTTAAAAGCAGCCTCTAGCACTTCAATAAGCACTGGATCCATATTTCTCTCTTTATAAATACGTATCACGGCACTATCGACATGGGGAGCTGGAATAAAGACAGACTTACCCACCGTCATACAATATTTGATATCACCCACATAATCAATCAT
Source organism: Sharpea azabuensis DSM 18934 (assembly GCF_000702165.1). GTDB lineage: Bacteria > Bacillota_I > Bacilli_A > Erysipelotrichales > Coprobacillaceae > Sharpea > Sharpea azabuensis. Next base: position 5,253 of record NZ_JNKU01000042.1, on the reverse strand, counting down.
ATTGGATAATGGACTCTTTTCTTCTCCTGTTAGCTTTAATGCCACTTCTTTTTGAATTAATGCAACCATCCGATTAATTCTTGTTGGTGTTGTGAGAACTTTCTTGATGATATCGGTTGTAATATAATATGGTAAGTTAGTTACAACGCATACATCCTCTTCTTCTATCGTTGAGACAACCTCTTCTAAGTTAACTTTCATAAAATCCTGCAAGATTACTTCGACATTATGACATTCTAATTCATGATCCAAGACATTCTTCATACGTTCATCAATCTCAAAGGCAATCACATGTTTAGCCTGATGGGCAAGTTCTTCCGTTAAAGCACCAATGCCCGGCCCTATTTCAATAACACATGTTTCTTTTGTGATATTGGCTTGTTGGGCTATTTTATGAATGATGTTGGCATCTACAAGAAAGTTCTGCCCATATTTCTTGAGTGCATTGAGGTCATATTGATCCAGGATAGCCTGGGTATTTTTTCTTATCGCTATATTCTTCATGACTCTATTGTACAAGAAAACAACATCAGTGTAAAAGAAAAGACGGAGAACCGTCTTAATCACTGACATCACTATCAAGCTGCATGACTATTGTATAGCCTGGATAAGCTTCTTCGATGTCTTTATAAATATGTTTGTAGAGATGATCTCGGTCTATTGAGAAATCAAAGATGACATCAAGCTGAATGCGTTTTTCTTCCTTGTTCACATAGAAACCATGAACCTGAATAACACCCTCATGTGCCATTACGAGATGTGTGATATCGGTACGCATTTTCGCAACCTCATTATCCTTTGTATTAAAGGCATAAACACCAATACCAGTAAGAATAACACCCGTTTCATCATAGACTTTCTTAGCAATTTTTCTTGATAATTCATCAAGCTCATCCACCTGCATATAATCAGCAACTTCAATATGCACGGAACCAATATAACGATTAGGTCCATAACTATTCAGCACCAAATCATAACTACCATAGATTCCATCAAAGCTATTAATAACCTTCTTGACTTTCTTAGATAATTCACCAGCAACACGTTCACCAAGAATATCACTTAATGAATCACGCAACATCTCAATAGCACTCTTGATAATGATTATTGAGATAACAGCGCCAAGATAAGCTTCTAGGGAGATATGGAAGAGTAAATAAATCACTGCCGCAACAAGTGTTGAAGCAGAAATAATAGAATCCAGTGTTGCATCTTCTCCACTATTAATAAGTGAAGCTGAATTCATTTTTACACCAACACTCTTTACATATCTTCCTAAGATAATCTTTGTCACAACACCAACAATAATAATCACTAATGTCAATGTTGAATAATCTGGTTTAGTTGGTGAGATAATTGTCTTAATCGATTCTCTTAAAGAAGCAATACCCGCATAAAGGACGATGAAGGAAATAAGTGTTGCACTTAAATATTCCACACGTCCATATCCTAATGGATGCTTCTTGTCCGGACTTTTCCCCGCTAACTTCGTTCCAACAATAGTAATGATGGAACTCATAGCATCACTTAAGTTATTGATGGCATCAAGTACAACGGCAATAGAATTCGCCAATAAGCCAACAATAGCCTTAAAGATTGCAAGTAAGACATTTGTAGCAATACCAATGATACTTGTTTTAATAATAACAGCATTTCTATTTTCCATGAAAGAACCTTCTTTCCTTTAGATTGTGCACAACCATTATAAAACAATATCCCTATAAGTCAACATCAAACTGTATGTCAATACAGTTGCATATACAACACTAAACTCCTATAATAATGTCAGGTGATAAACATGGAAAGAAAAGAACAAGTATTAAATGATATATCCGAAGCCACTAAGCCAATCTCTGCAAAATCTTTAGCGACTAAATATGGTGTCAGTAGACAGATTATTGTCGGTGATGTGGCGTTGTTGAGAGCTGCTGGCTACAATATAATGGCAACACCAAGAGGTTATATTTTTGATGATGAAGGTGGTTTACGTAAAAAGATTGCGGTTAAACATGATCGTAATGCGATTGAAGAGGAATTGAATATTATCGTTGATCAGGGTGGTCGGATTGAAGATGTCATTCTGGAACATCCTGTATATGGTGAAATTAAAGGCAATCTTCATATCAGCAGTCGTTATGATGTGAAGAAGTTTATGGAGAAACTGGACAGTTCTCATGCCGCACCACTTTCTGAACTAACTGATGGTATTCATCTTCATACCATTGTCTATGAAGATCAGGATATGATTGAACGTATTGAAAGAGAATTAGAACGGGCTGGTTATTTATATAGTTAGTAAAAAACACCAATTCAAGGCATATGCCAAAAATTGGTGTTTTTCTATGATTTTATGAATTAACATTGTTTGAGAAGGAATAATACTCTCTTCCAGTTTCTAGACAGATTGCTGCAAGACGTCCATCTTTGAGATAAGCACCACAGTCGATAGCAATATGATGATTATGTTTATAGATATAGCCTGGTTTGGGATTCTCTAAGATATATTGTGTTGGGGTATGACCTGTAATGACATACTTATCACGATCATACATAATATTATAGTCCGCTCTATCCCATAGAAGTTCTTTCAACGAATAATCTTCAAGAGACTTTTCTGCATTATATCCGCCTAGTCCAGCGTGAACCAAAATATAATCCTTACCCTCAACACATATCTCTTCATACACATAGAGTTCTTTTAAAAATTCAATAACTTCTCTTTGACCCTCTTTGTTTAAAGTTCTAAATTCATTGATTGTAGTTTGCCCACCATTCACATCTCTCCAAACAAGCAAACCTTCCAGCATATCTTCATTAAGTTTATTAATAGTATCCGAGGTAACTTCTTGCATCAAGAATTCTAAATTCTCCAATGCCATTAATTCATGATTGCCTACTAAACATATCACATTTGGCATTAACATGAGTTTTTGTATGACTTGAATTGGATGTAAGCCTCTATCAACAATATCCCCAAGGACATAGAGTGTATCTGTGTCCTTGAGTTCAATTTTATCCAATAAATCTATGAATTTCTCATATTCACCATGTATATCAGACATCACATATGTAGCCATAGCCCTATTCCTCATCTTCAACTCTATAGGTTGTTAATGTCCAGTAAAAACACAATTCATACCACAATCCATATTTTTCAAAAATAGCATCGAATTGTTGAAGTACATAAGGTGTCATACTTTCTAAATCCCAATCATAATAATCATTAATAACTTCTTTCTTTGCCGTCTCAACCTTCTTTTCCCAGAAAGGTCTAAGCATTTCTTTATCTAAGTGATTAAAACGTTCAGTTACTTCCTCATAAGATGCATATGTATCAAACAACTCACTTATAGGCTGTAACTGTGCTTCATCAGTACCTTCCAATAAAATTGTATCATTCGCTGCTAAATACTCTTCCCAAGTATCATATACAACTGGATCCCAGTCAGAATATATATGTTCATCATTTTCCATATCGAAAAATTCCATTAAACACATATGTTTTACCATTTCATAATATTTCTCAAAGCTTGATACACCATATAACTCATATAGTTCAATAGCTAGAACATCAGTTCTTTGGAAGATTTCATCCCAAGCTTCTAGGCTAATATATTCAGTGTTAGGCTTATATGTACGTTCTCTAGCAAGCAATAAAAGAGGTCCACCATAGATCATATCAAAAATATGCTCAGGGTTTGCATAACTTTCATAAACAATCTTTCCTCCATCTTCGATGGGTGCTTGCATTAATTCTTCAGCATCGACCCCTTCTTCAAATTCTACATAGGGAAGATTGTGATAACACTGATCTTTATCTTCTGAATAAGAATAGCTATTACCATTTGTGAGGATTGATGTGTTATACCATAATCCCCATTTCTGTAAAAAACGTATCATTTCTATTGCCATCTCTGTAAGCTTATTGTCCATAATATGCCCTCCTTTAAATTTTTAAAGAATAGAAAAAAGAATTGCCTTTATGACAATTCTTTTTACTTCCTATATAGTACATTGATTAACGACTTACTTCTTGATTGTGATGTTTTTTCATAAACTGATCAATACATTTTTTGAGATTCTCGTAATATGCATCACTCCATTTCCATCCATAGCTATCTCGATATTTTTCAATAGTATTACCTTCTCCCTTCTCAAGATCATAAACATCATAATCATCATTCACAAAAATTCCCTTAATACCATACCATTCCACTAACTCATTAAATGACTTAAATGAATCTAACCATTTCTTCGTCTCTGGTAATATTTTCAGTTTACTTTCTGTAAGAAGTTTGCAATTTTTTCCAGACTCAAAATACATCTTTATATCATACAATGTATGATCAATCCTATCGCCAAACAAAGATGCTCTACTTGTATTAATACCATTTTTCTCACTTGGGAAAAAGAATATTGGTACTTTACGATAGTGTTCATATTCATCTGCTGTACGATCATCAATACCATATTTTTGATAAATACGGCTAATTGATAAAAGCCCATCTGCACTACATAACACACCTACACTTTCTCGTTCTTTAATTCCTTTCGAATCCGGATCAATATAAGCTTGATGAATCATCATCCCTATTTGTTCTTTATCGTCAATATTATTTTCTTTCGCGTTTGCTATTATCTCTCTTATCAGCTCAGTACTCAGGGCATGGATTTCTTGATATGATTTCTTACCAATTCCATAAACCTTATGAAGAGATACTTCTTGATTAAAAACATTACGTAATATAATATCCGAAAAATATGTATCCTTATGTTTTTCATAAAACTTGCTTGTTTTGAATAGTTCAACAGTGTATTTCATTTTTATTCCTCTTTTCATAAATTTCAAATTAATTAATGTGACTTGTTTCCTACATTGAATACTATCTTTAGTAATCATCAATTTCAACTCTAAACGATGAGATACTAATTTATCGTGATATTTATCATAATAATCATGCTCCTTTCTTAAAAATCCATAAAACGAAGATGGATTAGTCTTTCAAAAATTCTCTTCACTTATAAGATGAGAAATCATATATTCAAAATATTGAAGATACAGAAGAAAAAACAAATTTTTTTCCATTTTTCTTCTAATAGTAAGACTTTGCCTTCAACTTCATCATTTACTCCTTTCTCACGAAATTCCGTCTAACGAAAAAGAATTGCCTTTAGACAATTCCTTTCACTTAATAATATGAGAAATCATATGTTTAAAATATTGAAGATACAGAAGAAAAAACAAATTTTTTT
>NZ_JNKU01000041.1 GCF_000702165.1 Sharpea azabuensis DSM 18934 | reverse complement strand
GCAAGCACAACAATAAAAAACAAGGCCAAATCTAATTGACCTTGCTTGGTAGTTGTTTTGGATATTTTCTCTGTCTACTTGACAGGGGTCATATCAAAAGACATAGCTTAATTGATTCTTGTAATTTTATAGCCATCTTTCATGAAGGCATCAATGATCTGTGCAATATGCTTTTCACCATTCGTTTCACAAGTCACACGTAATTCCACTTCACCAAAGTCTTCAAAGTTTCTAAACTGGTTGTGGTCAACCGCAATAACATTCGCATTACATGAAGCAAGCACTTGGGCAACATAAACAAGCTGTCCTGGTTTATCCGGGAGCTGTACTGAGAATGAGAAGATACGTCCTCTTTCAATTAAGCCCTTGTTGATCATTGAAGAGATACTTCTTACATCAATATTACCACCTGATACAAGACAAACAACTTTCTTATTCTTAAGATTGAGCTTCTTTAATGCAGCAAGAGGAAGAATACCTGAGTTTTCTGCTACCAGTTTATGTTTTTCCACCATTACTAAGAATGCTTTCATTAATTCATAATCTGATACAGTAATAATACCATCAACATATTCCTTAATATATTCAAATGGTAACTTACCAATTGTCTTTACAGCTGTACCATCCGCAATAGTATTAGCTTCTTTTAAAGAAACAACTCTATCTTCATTAATAGCTGCCAAAGCACTTGCTGCACCTTCTGGTTCAACACCAATAATCTTAATACGAGGATTGATAGATTTAGCTGCAGCTGCAACACCGGAAATCAATCCACCACCACCTACTGGTACAAGAATTACATCAGTATCAGGTAATTCCTCTAAGATTTCTAAGGCAATTGTGCCCTGTCCTTCAATGACATCTTCATCATCAAATGGATGAACCAATGTATAGCCATTCTTTTTCACAAGCTCCATACATTTATTGTAGGCATCATCATACACTTCGCCATGTAAGACAACTTCTGCGCCAAGTTTTTCTGTGTTTTCAACCTTAATAAGTGGCGTATGAGCAGGCATACAGATGACTGCCTTGGCACCTAATTCTCTAGCTGCATAGGCAACACCCTGGGCATGGTTACCTGCTGAAGCAGCAATAAGTCCCTTTGCTTTTTCTTCTTCGGATAACTTTCTAATCTTGTTGTATGCTCCACGTATCTTAAAAGCGCCAGTCTTCTGTAAGTTTTCTGGCTTAATATACACTTGATTACGACATTCTGTTGAGAATGGTTCACTATAAATGAGCGGAGTAGGTGTGATGACTTCATCAACACGTTCTTTCGCTGCTTTAAAATCTTCTAACTTAAGCATTCACAAATCCTCCATAATTATGCCTCATATTATAGCACTATCATCCCAATATTTATATCACTTTTGTAGGAAATCCACAAAGTATAATACAATTATTTTTACTAAACCAAACTTTTACTTAATAAAAAAGAGCTTCATCTCTCTTGAAGCCCTTCTTTAAGTTTATATTACTTAAACTGGTTAAGTTCTGGATCATATGTGTAATCGATTGATAATGCTTTCAAGATTAACTCATCATCTTTTACATCATAGTCATCACAAAGTGCATCTAATGAATCGTATTCGTCTCTTAATTTAGTGTTTAAGAAAGAAACAAGTACATGTGCATCTGTTGGCAACTTTTTCTCCATAAATATGCCTCCTATAACAATCCAACAATGATTCTCATGAGCAAACATAATATATCAACTTTATCCCAATTAATCAATACTTTTTCATTATTGATTTTCCCAGCTTAAAGACGAAGTGATATATTACTATTCCCCTTCCGTTAATATAATATGTCATCAATACATCTTTGTAAAGTGCTTGTTTACACAACAATAATAAAATAAATATAATTCTATTATTTTTTATACTCCTAATCATTCTTCAATCAATAGGTATTTTTATTTCAAATGAATTTATTCATAGCAATATTTATTTTCAATCAAAAGAAGCTCATTTTAGAGCTTCTTCATTGTTAGGCATTGAGTGCTTTGCCATTGACATAGAGTTTATAGCCATTGAAATTGATATTGCTATAGGTGCTATCAGCATCTTCTAGAGATGAAACATATGTATCACCTGTTAATGTGGTCTTGGATGAGGCATCAAGCGTAAGCTTAACGCTTTTAGCACTTTGATCACTATTGATTTGTCCTGTATATTTTGAACCATTCTTTAGATTGAATGTTAGTGTTGAAAGTTTATCTAGGTTAATTGCACCATTCAATGTCTGACTGTCTGCATTTAGTGTTACATTGCCACCATTATGTCCATTATTCCCCCATTCACTCGTAGCTTTGATGGACATTAATATGCCTGAGCCAAAATTTAGTGTTGTATTCTTTAAGTTCACGATGGCTGATGTATTGGTTACAAAGAACATTGGTGCACTCTTATAGACAGATGATGTTGACTGGATGGAAAGTGTAGAATTTGCTGAGGTGAAGTTGGCTGTACCGTTACCTGCATCACCGCTCATTGACTGATAAAGCATCACACCGGCACTATCGACATTATTGCGATTGCCCAAACCACTAGCACTAAGTGTACTATTTGTGATAGTAGCACTATTCTTGCCTTCAACAACGACATTCTGACTTCCATTCACATTTCCTTTAGAATTCGTAAGTGTAATCTTTCCTGTTGAATAGATTACAGGTGAGCCTTTGCCATTTGTTTCTAGTGTAGAATGATCGACTGTTACGCTCCCTTCGCCACGATCCGTAGCTAAAGCAGCTGAGCTTGTTCCCTGGGTTGTGATTTTGAGATTCTTACCGACAATAGTTCCACCATAGGTAGCATCCAAGCCTCTTGCCCCACTTGATCCTGTTGTTGTAATAGTGGAATTAGTGATAGTGATTTTGCTTGAACTTCCTGATGCAAAGACAGCATTGCTTGCCTTGCCCGTTGTTTGAATTGTAGCATTCTTGATTGTAGCTGTGCCATTCTTCTGGACAAGAACAGCGGCATTAACTCCGTTGAATTCAGAGCTTTCAGTATTTGTGGCATCACCGGATTTCGTAACTTTACCCGTAATTGTTGCTTTTCCCCCGCTTTTTACCAATACTGCACTTTCATCCGATTTTGTCGAGCTGGCATTGTTGACAGTTTTGGTGGACGTGACAGTTGTTGAACTAGAAGCATTTGTTGTGTTTCTTTGGGCCAAATGTCCATTTTCTATATTCACAAGATAATGCTTTGTCATATATATAGCTTTCACCTGCTGTCATAAGTATAGCAGCTAGAATGCCTGCTACAACACGATCCTTGTTTCCCATGACTTCTTTAAAAGTCTTCTTATTGCCTTTTGATATAATGAGATAAACAACAACTAAGGCAATGGACAATGATTCAGCCCCAAAAGCTACATAATAACCCGTTGGTAATATCTTGTTGTGCATTGTTCTAGGCATATTACCTTTGATTGAGCCATTGGGTTTGCTTGGTGGATTGCCATTTGGTGGATTGCCATTTGGTGGTACTGCATTGTTGGAATTGGAAGATTGTGCATTATTTGTATCAGAGGAGTTATTATGTGGTGCTTCTAGTTGGCCTGAAGCACCTTTTGTGTTTGACTTGGATAGGTACATTGTTACAGCGGTCAATGCGAGTAATCCTGTTAAGGTTACTGCAGCAATGATATTTTTCGTTTTTCTTTGCATATCTTTCACCTCGTACTTAAAGTGTAGGATGATAATATGTGAAAGATATCATATAAAGATGTTAAAAAAGGAAATATCAACTGATATTTCCTAGATATAGTGTATGAGATAGAGGAAGAAAATAAAGAGATATCCTCCTAACATGCCACCTAAGTGTCCACTTTTAGAGATATGGGGAATAAAGAATGTTGCCCCCAAGTTAATGATGATGGCATAGATATTGCTTGTAAGCATTGTTGTGAAATAGCCTCCCGCAAAGAGCCCTAAGGCAATCATCGCACCTAAATAGCCAAAGAAGACACCGGATGCCCCAAGCGTCAAGGCATGTCTTGCACTTTCAAAGTAAAAGCTTGAAGCATAAACAATAAATCCTGTAGATAACATACAAACTATTAGTAATGCAAGATATACAGGCTCTGTCATAATCATTTCAAAATAATGTCCTAAAGAATAAATACAGTAGACATTCATGAATAGATGCAAGAAGTCAACATGAATAAAATTACAAGTAAATATACGCCAATATTCATGATCATTACTGACCTTCTCTGGATACATTGCACCTAATCGCATTGCTGTCGCATAATAATCATCATCCGCAATAAAGTGAATATAAATCCAGATACCAATACATATTAAGATATAGATATTTGTGATCATTCAACAATTACCTTTCGTGTTTTGATTGTTTCGTTTTCTGATGAATCCACAACTCTGTATCGTAGTGTATAGACAGCTGGATGGCTTGTATCCACACTGCCAATGACTTCTATCTTCTTTGTGATATCGCCATCAACGGCATCATAAGCACTAACGCCCGATAATGGATCAAAGCTTGAATTCACTGCTATTTTAATATTGTTGATACCTTTAATAACTGGTGGTTCTGTATTACGTACAACAACAATCTTTACCCTTAATGGTGCTGATTCGTTACCATTGTTGTCAATGACAACAACACGTTCGATATATGTGCCATAATTCTTATAGCGCTTATACTTAGTGAGGTCTTTTGAATCATCAGCTGACTGGAAATAGACATTGGTGAGGGAAGCATCTTCAATATGACCGATGGTATCTTTGGCATAAAGCTGTTCACCCTTTGTCACTCTAAAGACAACCTGTTTGAGGGTGACTTTAGGTTTGGTATTATCTACGATTTTAATGGTGAAATGGAGTTCTTCATCAAGATAGGATGCTGTTGCTTTATAGGTACCGACTTTGTTTTCTACATTTTTTAAATTCAAGACGACACTTTGTGAAACACGTTTTGAAGCATTCACATAGTAATCAACTTCAGTAGGAATCTGGGTGCCATATTCAAAGATAAAGACATCTTTCTTTAATGAAAAGATTGTCATTGTAGCAGCTATATAAGTCAAAAAAGCGACAGTGACCATGAAGAATAAGAGTACGATAATAATGATACGATTCTTGATCTTCATGCTTCCACCTCCATGAGTTTATTATAGTCAAGATGGACGTAAATGCAATTTACATATTATGCATTTTCCAAAAGTACAACAGCTTGGCTGACAATACCTTCTCCTCTTCCAACAAAACCCATCTTTTCTCCACGTGTTGCTTTAATGTTAATGTTGTTAACATCGGTATGAAGAGTTTGGGCAATATTCTCTCTCATAGCTGTAATATGGGGTGCCATTTTAGGTTGTTCAGTCATGATGATGGCATCAACATTGCCTATCTTATAATGATGGTTAACCATCATTTCATATGTCTTTTCTAAAAGAATCATTGATGAAATACCTTTATATTGGGGATCTGTATCAGGGAAGTGTTTGCCAATATCTCCTTCTCCCATTGCCCCAATAATAGCTTCAATGATGGCATGAAGTAATACATCTGCATCACTATGTCCTTTTAAGCCTTTTTCATAAGGGATATGTACGCCTCCTAGTATTAAGGGACGCCCTTCTACTAATTGATGAATATCTATTGATTGTCCTATACGCATATCAATGTCCTCGCTTTCAACAAAATTATACTTCAAAAAAAGGAATGTTTGTACATTCCTTTCATTTTAATGATATTTCTTGTCATGGGCTGCTTTGATTAAGCCTTTAAATAATGGATGTGGTTCATTAGGTCTTGATTTGAATTCTGGATGGAACTGACAAGCAATGAAATATGGGTGGTTTGGTAATTCAATAATTTCTACTAAATTACGCTTAGGATTACGGCCTGAGAAGACAAGCCCCTTGGAAGCAAGTTCTCCTTTATAGACATTGTTGAATTCATATCTATGACGATGTCTTTCATGAATAGTATCCTGGCCATAAAGTTCATGTGCTAAACTACCTGGTGCTAGTTCACAAGTATAGTTACCTAAACGCTGTGTACCGCCCATTTCTTCCATTGTCTGATCCTGCATTAAGCTGATTAATGGTGTCATGCAGTTCTTATCGAATTCAAGCGAATTGACATCATCTAGCTTACATACATTTCTTGCGAATTCAATAGAAGCTAATTGCATACCTAAACAAATACCTAGGAATGGTAAATTGTTTTCTCTCGCATAGCTAATCGCAACAATCATACCTTCAATACCACGATTACCAAAGCCACCTGGTACAATAATACCATCAGCTCCTTCAAGCATCTGTGCAACATTTTCTTTATTGATTTCTTCTGAGTTTACCCACTCAATATTTACATCTGAATTATTCACATAACCAGCATGTCTTAATGCTTCATTAACTGAAATATAAGCATCTGGTAATTGTACATATTTACCAACAAGCTTAATTGTAACAGTGTCTTTTAAGTTCTTAACTGTATTGATCATCTCTGCCCATTCATTCATATCAGCCTTTGGTGCATCAATACGTAAATGATTTAAGACTAAATCATCCATATGTTGTTCTACAAGAAGCATTGGAAGATCATATAAAACATCAACATTATAGTTAGAAATAACGGCTTCTGTTGGGACATTACAGAACAATGAAATCTTTTCTTTTAAATCTTGTGTTATTTCATGACCGCTTCTTGCCACGATCATATCTGGCTGAATGCCATAGCCTAATAATTCTTTTACAGAATGCTGTGTTGGTTTTGTCTTCACTTCTTTAGAGCCATCAATATATGGCAATAAAGTTGTATGGATATAGAATGTGTTTTCATATCCTAAGTCTAAACGTACCTGACGGATAGCTTCAATAAATGGTAATGATTCCATATCACCTACTGTACCACCAATTTCCGTAATGACGATATCGGCATTACTGCTATGCGCAGCAGCATAGATCTTACTCTTGATTTCATTTGTGATATGAGGAACAACCTGTACTGTTGCTCCTAAATAGTCTCCTCTTCTTTCCTTAGTGATTACATCACTATAAATACGTCCTGTCGTAACTGAAGAGTTTCTATTTAATTCTGTATCAATAAAACGTTCATAGTGTCCTAAATCCAAGTCTGTTTCCGCACCATCAGCAGTAACGAATACTTCACCATGCTGGTATGGAGACATTGTACCTGGGTCTACATTAATATAAGGATCGAGTTTTTGCATAAAAACTTTTAATCCGCGGTTTTTAAGAATACGTCCTAATGAGGCTGCTGTTAGGCCTTTACCTAAACCTGAAACAACACCACCTGTTACAAAGATAAATTTTGCCATATATTACTCCCTTCTTCTGGATAAAAAAGAAAAAACAACTCACACATTTGGAGTTGCCCTTCACGATTATAACAAATGTCTTTTACTATGACAATTCTTTTTTAAATTTCTTCAAAACGAATTTTAGTGCGAAAAAACAGTTTTCTAACACATACATGAACTCTTGAAATAGGCATTATAAAGCTTAGAAAGAACAAGAGGTCTGATTTCCTTTTCTCTTTGTTTTGTAAAAGCATGAGAAGCAATATAGAATAGAAATTAATTATTCTCTATAATAATTTGTACTGAAATGATTGCTTGATTAATTCTTCAATTACACTTATCATTGGAATAAGGAGGATTGAAGTATGGATACACCTCATATTTTAGTTGTTGATGATGAAAAAGAAATATGTGATCTGATTGAAATTTATTTGTCTCAGGAAGGTTATATTGTTCATAAGCGTTATGATGCTACAAACATCTTAAATGATATTAGGGATTATGATATTGAATTGGTTATCTTAGATGTGATGATGCCTGAAATCGATGGGATGCAAGCCCTGGAACTTATTCGTAGCAAGTATAATATTCCTGTTATTTTCCTTTCAGCCAAGACTTCAGAAGATGACAAGGTTGAAGGTTTAATGAAGGGTGCTGATGATTATATTGGCAAGCCATTTAATGCGAAAGAACTTGTTGCAAGAGTTAAGAGTCAATTAAGACGTTTCACTGTTCTCAATAAGCCTATTGAAGAGAACAATGGTGTAATTAATGCGAATGACTTAATTATTGATACAAACAAGAAACAAGTGACAATCAACGGTCAATTAGTTAGACTCACACGTATTGAATACAATATACTTGTCTTACTTGCCAGCAATCCTGAAAAAGTTTATTCAACAGAAGATATCTTTGAGACAATCTGGCATGAAAAACCTACAAATGCGAATAATACTATCATGGTACATATTAGAAAATTACGTGAGAAAGTAGAAAGGCAGCCAAGAACACCACGCCATATTAAGACTGTTTGGGGTATTGGTTATAAGTTTACGATATGATTGCGAAATTAAGACGCCTTTTTATTTCATCTTTCCGTTGGCGTATTCTTATTAATGTTACATTGAGTTATATTATTGCTACAGCGGTAGCATCTATTGTAGATTTAGGTATTTCTCTTCTTAAGTTTATTCATATTAGTGATAATGCCAACCTTTTACTTAATTATGTTATAACATTTAGTTTATTTATATCGATATTCTTTAAACTAATGAATATTACTTTAAGATATATTAATTCTCTCAACAAGACTATTCAGGATGTTACCCTTGGAGATTATGATGCGCGTTGTGAGATTGAATATGATGATGAATTAGGAATGTTAGCAGCCAACATTAATGCCCTAAGCAACACTTTGCACGAAAAAGAAAAAGAAGCAAATATTCTACGAGAAAACGAGCAGCTTGCATATGAAGCAGAGCGTAATGCTGAAAAACAAAAGAATGACTTGATTACCAATGTTGCTCATGATCTTCGTACACCATTGACTTCGGTTATTGGTTATCTTGATTTGATTGGTTCGAGTGATAATCTTTCCCATGAAGACATTATTAATTATGCACATATTGCATATAATAAATCACTACGTTTAAAATCAATGATGGATGATTTATTTGAATTTACTAAGCTTGATAATGCAAAGATTAAGATGAATTTGAATATTATTAATTTATCTGAACTTATTCTACAATTAACTGATGAATATACGTTGTTATTTCAGGAACATGCGATTGAACCAATCCTTTCAATTAAGGATCATAATCTTTATGTCATTGGAGATGGGCAATTATTAGCACGTGTGTTTGATAATCTTTTTTCTAATGCTTTGAAGTATGGTTATGACCACTCTCAATTAAAGGTAGAGGTTATTGGTGATGAAAAAACTGTGACTATTAAGATTATGAATGAAGGAGATACAATCTCTAAAGAAGATTTGCCTTATATCTTTGATAAGTTCTATCGTGCCGATACGGCAAGAAGTACAAATGCTGGTGGAACAGGATTAGGACTAGCCATCGCGAAAAATATTGTTGAGATGCATAAAGGCCAGATCTTCATGACAAGTCATGATCACATCACAACCTTCATCGTTCAATTGCCACGTCATATTAAAAAAGAAAAAATGGATAAAGAAAGTCAAGGAACAAACTAGTATTCCTTGACTTCTTTTTTATAAATTAACTTATAATAAAAGAACCAAAAGTTTTAGCCAACTCATGGTTCAAAGATGCATTAAGCACCTAACGTGATTTCTTGCCCTGGTTTTAAAACCAACGCTTTTTTCGTCTTGAATGCCTTAACTTTCTCGTCATCAAAGAGATGTCCTGGAGCCATATGAACAGGTATCGCATACTTTGTATCTAGCAAATCTGCCACTCTGCTTGCTTCTGCCATATCCATATTATAGATTCCGTCAGTTGGCAGGATGGCATAATCTAGATTCTTAAAATACTTCATATCTTCAAAGTATGAAGTATCCCCTGCCCCATAGATTCTAATTCCATCTATATCCATAATAAATCCAACACAATCATCTGGATTATGATGTGCATTCATGGCAGGTACGCCTTCAATAATGATATTTTTGTAGTTATATATAGAATAATTCTTTTTATGAAGATCAGCATGCCTAATAATGACTCCACCTTTCTTCAAAGTAACAAGTTGTGTATTATTATGATCGTTATGTTCATGTGTAACAATAACTAAGTCTGCAGGTACATCATAACCTGTTCCAGCGTAGGGATCCACATAAACTACAATACCATTATCGGAAGTGATACGATAGCTGCCATGGCCTTGATATAATAATTTTGCCATAGTTTCACCTTCCTATTTCTTTTCATTATACGCTTTCTTATAAATAATGCAAAAAATCTAATTTTGAAAAAACACCAAATTATGAGAAGAGAAGTATATAATAAATTTATTAAAATATTCGGAGGTTATTTTATGGACCAAACAAAAATGAAAAATAGAGCCATAGATATGCTTCATGGTCCTATATTCAAAGGAATTGTGCTTTTTGCGATACCTATACTCATTTCTTCTATTTTCCAACAATTCTACAATACAATGGATACATTTATTGTTGGTAAGTTCTTAGGAGATCATTCACTTGCAGCTATTGGTTCTGTCAACTCAGTCTTTGACTTAATTAATGGTTTTGCGTTAGGCATTGGAAACGGTCTTGCAATCGTCACAGCAAGGGCTTATGGCAGTCAGGATGAAAGACTCCTAAAGAAAAGTGTTGCTGGGGCAATTGTTATTGGTATTCTCTCTTCAGTTGGTATTACTGTTATTGCTTTGCTTAGCATTAAGCCATTAATGCATGCCATCAATGTCCCCAATGCTATCTTTAATGAAGCTTACAGTTACATTTTCTGGATTATTCTCTTCTTAACAGTAATGTTTGCCTATAATCTTGCTGCAGGATTGTTACGTTCTATCGGCAATTCCTTTATGCCCCTTGTTTTTCTGATTTTCTCCTCATTATTGAATATTGGTTTAGATATCTTATTTATTACTCAGTTCCATATGGGGGTAGCCGGGGCAGCTATTGCCACAGTCATTGCTCAAGGGATATCCGTAATCTTGTGTTTCTTCTATATTATCAAATCCACACCTATTCTTATTCCTAATAGAAATGACTTTGTCTTTGACAAAGAGCTCTATAAAGATCTTGCTGGACAGGGCTATGCAATGGCCATGCAATCAGCAATTGTGAATTCTGGTTCCGTTATTCTTCAATCAGGTATTAATGGTTTAGGACAATATGTTATTGCAGGGCATACTGCCGCAAGAAAACTTTATATGTTCTGTAATATGCCTTTTACTAGTATGGGGCAGGGGATTGCAACCTTCATTTCTCAAAATAAAGGTGCCAACAATCCGAGCCGTATTAGAAGAGGTATGCTTGATGCTTATATTTATGACTTTATCGTTGCTGTAATATTGACTGTTTTATTATTGTTTGCAGCTCCAGCTATGGTTCGTTTTATCTCATCTTCCAACAATCCTATTGTCGTAGGAAATGGATCACTGTACTTAAGAATAGTTGCACCAAACTACTTTGTATTAGGAATCTTAATGCAAACAAGAAGTGCCTTACAAGGAATTGGTCAAAAGCTACTCCCACTTGTTTCAAGTGTTATTGAGTTTATAGGTAAAGTCATATTTGTCATCATCTTTATTCCACAATTCAAGTATATGGCTGTTATTTTTTGTGAACCATCAATCTGGCTAGTCATGACAGCTTATCTTCTCTTTGTCTTCTGGCGTGATCCCTTTATAAAATCAGGCAAAATGGCATAAATAAAGCTGTAGCACTAATGTGTTACAGCTTTTTCTATTTAATGGGGGATAGAAGTATAAAAAAAAACACAACTATAATGAGTTGTGTTCGTTTACTGTTATTGGAGCGGGTGATGGGAATCGAACCCACGTAGTCAGCTTGGAAGGCTGGAGTTCTACCATTGAACTACACCCGCAACACCAAAGATGGTGCCCTGGGCCGGAGTCGAACCGGCACGGAGTTTGAAGTCCGCGGGATTTTAAGTCCCGTGCGTCTACCAATTTCGCCACCAGGGCAAGGATGGTGGGGAGGGACGGATTCGAACCATCGAACCAAAAGGAACTGAGTTACAGTCAGCCGCGTTTAGCCACTTCGCTACCTCCCCATTAAATGGTGCCGACTATAGGAATTGAACCCACAACCTACTGATTACAAGTCAGTTGCTCTACCAATTGAGCTAAGTCGGCATTATCTAGTTTTAATACAAATGGTGGGAGCTAACGGGCTCGAACCGCTGACCCTCTGCTTGTAAGGCAGACGCTCTCCCAACTGAGCTAAGCTCCCTTCACCGAATGCTCATTTATAATATCAAATACACTTTATGGTGTCAATGGATTTTATGAGGTTTTGTTGTTATTTTCATAATTGATAATTTTATGTCATTTTGATAATTTAATCTTGCATATTAATAGTTTTCTATTATAATGATAATATCTTTTCAAGAAGGAGGGGCAATATGAAAAAGCTAGAAATTATTATTCGACCAGAGAAGTTTGAAGACTTAAAAAAGATTCTTGTTGATATGAAAGTATCGGGGATGAATATTTCTAACGTTATGGGCTATGGTAACCAGATGGGTTATGTAGAACAATATAGGGGTGTTGTCTACAATGTGAACCTGGTGCCAAAAATGAAAGTCGAAGTCATTGTCCGCGATGCCAAGGTTGATACGATTCTTGCAAGAATTGCTGAAGTGTTGCCAACTGGTAATGTTGGTGATGGTAAAGTATTCGTTTATGAATGCCTGGATGCTATGCGTATTCGTACTGGTGCTAAGGGCGAAGAAGCTTTATAGGTTTTATATGAATTAGGGGGAATACATATGAACACAATAAGATTAATCAACATTGTTTGGGTGTTTGTGGCAAGTTGCCTGGTTATGTTCATGCAGGCTGGCTTTGCCATTCTAGAAACAGGGTTTACGCGAAGTAAAAACGCAAACAACGTCCTGATGAAGAACTTAATGGACTTTTGTATTGGATCCATTGCATTCTTTGTCTTGGGATTTGGATTGATGTTCGGTAATGATGCCGGGGGGATTATAGGCTCAAGCGGATTCTTCAATCCAACAGGCTTGAAATTACAGGCTTTTAAAGATTTATCACCAACTGTCTATCTCTTTTTCCAGACAGTCTTCTGTGCGACAGCTGCAACAATTGTTTCAGGGGCTATGGCTGAGCGTACAAAATTTAAAGCTTACTTACTATATACATTTATTATTTCTCTTTGTATCTATCCTGTATCCGGTCACTGGATCTGGGGTGGTGGCTGGTTAGCTAAACTTGGTTTTGTAGACTATGCTGGTAGTGCTGCCGTTCATACAGTTGGCGGTGTTGCTGCATTAATGGGAGCCATTGCCTTAGGACCTCGTATTGGTAAATATAATAAGGATGGTTCTTCAAATGCCATCCCTGGGCATAACATTCCTTTAGGAGCTTTAGGTGTCTTTGTACTATGGTTCTGCTGGTTTGGATTCAACCCAGGCTCTTCTCTCGAAGCAGCAACATATGTTGGTCATACTGCCTTAACGACAAATTTAGCTGCCTGTACAGCTACAATTGTGACAATGTTTGTCACTTGGCATCGTTATGGTAAGCCTGATATCTCTATGACACTTAATGGTACTTTAGCTGGTTTAGTCGCTATTACTGCTGGTTGTCATGTCATTGATTATTATGGTTCTATGGCTGTTGGGGCTGTGTCTGGTGTATTGGTTGTCTTTGGTATTGAATTATTGGATAAGAAGTTCCATATTGATGATCCTGTTGGGGCTGTAGGTGTGCATTGCCTGAATGGTATCTGGGGTACAATTGCGGTTGGCTTATTTGCCACAAAAACACCTGTTACTTCTGCTGTAACTGGCTTGTTCTATGGTGGTGGATTCAAACAGCTTGGCATCCAGTTATTAGGCATTACATCAGTTGTTCTTTGGGTAGGTATTACAAGCTTCATTATGTTTAAAATTATCGCTAAAACAATGGGCTTACGTGCTAGTGCTCAGGAAGAGATTGGTGGTCTTGATATTGGTGAACATGGATCTCAGGCTTATCCTGAATTTATTACTAAATAGTTATTATCTTTTCTTACCTCTTTATATTTTATATATTTATCTTATATTAAAGAGATCTCTTCTAGATCTCTTTAATACTTTTCTTGAAACTTTTGCATAAACTTTTTCACTTTTTTGTAGACAAGGGTATTGATACATGTTATATTATGTGAGGTCCAAGGGGACATGCCTCAATAGCTCAGTTGGTTAGAGCATCTGACTGTTAATCAGGGGGTCGTAGGTTCGAGTCCTACTTGAGGCGCCATCTGTGGCGGATTGGAGAAACGGTTAACTCACATGCCTTTCACGCATGCATTCACGGGTTCGAATCCCGTATCCGTCACCATTGGATTACTACCTCTCATATGAGAGGTTTTTTATTTATATAGGCATTTTAAAAGAGAAGATATGCATATCTTCTCTTTTACTTTTTCAAATATTTATTATAAAGCATGCCTTCCTTAAGTGCTTCACTATCGCCACCAAGCAAGTCTACAAGACGATAAGCGAAGGCAAATGTTGTTGCTGGACCACGCGATGTTGTGAGATGGCCATCAGTAACAACTTCATCTTCAACATAATGTGTATTATTCAAATAGCTCTCAATCTCTTCTCCAGGATAACTTGTTACTGTTTTTCCTTCAACAATACCTGCTGCTCCTAATGCCATTGGTGCTGCACAAATAGCTGAGATATACTTTTCATCATGATCATAGTTCTTCAATAACGCTATCACACGATCATCATCTCTCAGTTTCCATGCACCAGCTCCACCAGGAAGAATGATCATGTCATATTGATCCATTTGGTTAAAGTTCTTATCTGCACGTACCATAATATTTCTTGCACTCACTACAACAAGTTCTTCATTCATTGAAATCATATCAACTTGAATACCTGCTCTTCTTAAAATATCAACAGTACCCAAGCATTCTATTTCTTCAAAACCGTCTGCTAATAATATTGCTGCATTTTTCATGTCATCATCATCCTTTTTTCTTCTATTATAGCTATATAAAGAGTATTTTTCAATATATGAAAACCGAATTAAGTAATCACGCTATTTTTAAGCTAATCAAATACTTTACTGCAATAATTACAAAAAAGTCATTTTCTAAGTACATCTTAATCAGGAAAACCTAGGGCATACTGCAATTCTTAGATACAAACTTCCTTGATGATATGGATATTTTCAATATAACAACCAATGTTATTGTCTCCCTGATAAAGACTACATATTATTTCAAAATTATGGAATATTATCCTAAAACAAAAGAACTAGAAGCAATTGATCACTTCTAGCTCTTAGTATACGAAAAAGAGTTATGCCCTTTTAAATAGCGTACCAAATCCTTCATCTGAAAAGATTTCAATAAGAATAGAATGTGGCAGACGTCCATCAATAATGACAGCTTTCTTCACACCACCCTTTAGTGCATTGACAATGCATTCCACCTTTGGAATCATCCCGCCAGCTATCACGCCAGCTTCCTCTAGCTTATCAACATCCCTAATTGTAACCTCTGAAATTAAAGATGCTTCATCATCCTTGTCCTTCAACAAGCCAGGTATATCCGATACAACTAATAAGTTCTCAGCACCTAATTCAGCCGCAATGGCCGCAGCCGCTGTATCCGCATTGATATTATAGGAGTTGCCATTCGTATCCATACCGACACTTGCTACAACAGGAATATACCCTTTGTCTAACAACGCTTCCACTAATTCACTATGAACAGCTGTAATTTCTCCTACATACCCCAGCTCCTCACTGACAGGTTTAGCTTCAAGAAGCATATTGTCGATACCGGAAAGCCCGACAGCTTTGTTAGCCTTTGCTTGTATTCTTTTGACAAGATTCTTATTCACCTTGCCAGCTAATACTTCCTGGACAATATCAATCGTATCAGCATCCGTATATCTTAAGCCATTGATGAATTTCGATTCAATATGGGCACGCTTTAAGGCATGGGAGATTTCAGGACCACCTCCATGCACAAGCACAACTTTAATGCCCACAAGATTCATCAGACAAACATCATCAATGACATTATTGATGAGATCTTCATCAATCATCGCATTACCACCATATTTCACAACAACAACCTTACCACGATATTCTTGAAGGTATGGAATGGCTGTTGAAAGAATATGGGCTTTTAGTACTGCATCCGTAGCCATCTACCTCCCTCCTATGTTCGATAGTCGCCATTAATTTTGACATAGTCATAAGTGAGATCACAGCCCCATGCCGTAGCGGAATAGTCACCATCATTGAGATCAATCGCAATAATGATTTCATCTTCACTCAGCACTTTAGTCGCAAACTCTTCATCAAACGTAACACCCATGCCATTATGGCAGACGTAGAGATTCCCTACTGTTGATTGTAAGTGAACATCAACCTTATTGACATCAACATCGGCAGGTGCATAGCCAATGGCACAAAGAATACGTCCCCAGTTGGCATCCTTGCCAAACATGGCTGCTTTAAAGAGCGAAGACGTAATAACGCTCTTAGCTACAGCTTTCGCATTCCAGACCGACTTGGCATGGGATACCTTGCATGTGAGCAGCTTTGTAGCACCTTCACCATCTTTCGCAATATCTCTTGAAAGTTGTTCACAAATATAGAACAGCGCATCTTCCATCACCTGGTAATCATGATCTTTGAAGACGATTTTCTTATTGCCTGCAAGACCATTACACATTACACAAAGCATATCATTTGTTGATGTATCACCATCAACAGAGACCATATTAAATGTATCATTGACAACTTCATGAATCATGATATCCAGCATTTCCTTGGAAATATCAACATCGCTTGTCACAAATGCCAGCATAGTTGCCATGTTGGGATGAATCATTCCACTGCCTTTCGCAATTGCTCCAATATGGGCAATCTGTCCATCAATAACGAACTCAACGGCATATTCTTTAGGCTTTGTATCCGTTGTCATAATACCCTGGACGGCATCATCAGAGCCATCCTTCTTCAAACCTGCCACAAGTTCATGCATATGCTCCTTAAATGGATCAATGACCATGGGCTGGCCGATCACACCTGTTGAAGCGACAATGACATCTTCTTCCTTAATGCCAAGTTCCTTAGCTAGCAGTTCTGATGTTTCCGTTGCAAGTTCAACACCATTACTGTTACATGTATTCGCATTCCCACTATTACAAATAATAGCCTGGGCAATACCATCTTTTAAATGTTTCTTTGTGACAATTAATGGTGCCCCTTTTACCTTATTTTGTGTATAGGTTGCTGCGGCAATACATGGTTCTTTTGAATAGATTAAGGATAAATCTTTCTTTGATTTATTCTTTCTCATTCCTGCATGTATCCCATTAGCCATAAAGCCTTCTGGTGCACAAACACCACCAGTTATATCTCTCATATCTTATTTCCCCCTAGAAAGAAGGGCCGACATAATTCAGTCCTGTATTTTCTTTTAAGCCAAACATTAAATTCATATTCTGAATAGCTTGGCCTGCTGTTCCTTTAACCATATTATCAATTGTTGAAACGACAATAAGTGTATGATTTCTTTCATCCATATGTAATGAAATATCACAATAGTTTGTATAAGTTACAAACTTAAGATCTGCTTGCTTACCTAATGATAAGACACGCACAAACTGTTCATCTTGATATGTTTCTTGATAAAGCTTATAAATATCTTCGAGTTTAATATCTTTTTTGAGATCAATATACATTGTTGAAACAATACCTCTATTGACTGGTAAAAGATGTGGTACAAAGGTAATATGTATGGCTTCCCCACTCATCTTTGTGAGCTCCTGCTCTATTTCAGGTGTGTGACGATGGTTGCCTGCTTTATATGGATGAAAGGATTCATTCGTCTTAGTGAAGTGCGTATCTTCTGTCAGTTTCTTTCCTGCCCCAGTTACTCCTGATGCCGAATTGACAATGATATGTTTATTAGCATAGAGATGATGAAGCATAATTGGATAGAGACCGAGCTGAACACTTGTTGGATAACAGCCTGGATTACCAATTAAACTAGCCTGTTTGATTTCGTTGCGGTGTGTTTCTGGTAAGCCATAGACCTGTTGTTGATGAAGGGCACTGTTTTCATACTTTTTGCCATACCAGAAAGCGTAGTCTTCTGGGTTATCGAGTCTAAAGTCAGCACCTAAATCTATAAACTTCTTGTTTTGATCTAGTGCTTTTTTGGCAAAGGGTTCACTGATGCCTGCTGGCAATCCCGCAAAAATGACATCTGCTCTTTCAATCACTTCATCTTCATCTTCTAAAAATGGCAGATCACAGATTTGATAGAAAGATGGATAAAGTTCTGAAACTTTCTTGTTGGCATCAGAATGCGCACTCACGCCTACAACTTCAACTTCAGGATGGTTCAGCAAGAATCTTAATACTTCACTTCCAGCATAACCACTTGCCCCAATAATTCCCGCCTTGATCATAATAATGCACCAGCTTTCTTAATTACTCTTGCGATATTGGTCTTTTCAATTTCTGGACTTGGACCACCAACAACAGCTCTATTCTTGACACATGTCTCTAAGCTAATAGCGTTGTAAACATCACCTTCAAACATATCAGTAAACTGTTTGAATTCAGAGAGCTGTAATGATTCAAGTGTTTCATTATTTTCAATGCAGTAAGCTACAAGCTTGCCTGTAATCTTATAGGCATCTCTAAAAGCCATACCCTTCTTTGTCAGATAATCTGCACAATCAGTTGCATTGATGAAGCCTTTAGCAGCTGCTTCTCTCATTTTGTCTTTATGTACTGTCATAGTTGCCAGCATTTCATCAAAGACTGGCAAACACAGTTTGACTTGATCCAAGGCATCAAAGAGTGTTTCCTTGTCTTCCTGCATATCCTTATTATATGCAAGAGGAATACCCTTCATGACTGTAAGAAGTGTAGAGACACTGTTGATGACTCTTGCACTCTTTCCTCTTACAAGTTCAGCAATATCGGGATTCTTCTTTTGCGGCATGATGGATGAACCTGTCGCATAAGCATCATCTAGATCGATGAACTTAAATTCCCAGCTGCACCAAAGAATGATTTCTTCAGAGAATCTTGACATATGCATCATGATAAGTGCCAAAGCATTAATGAATTCAATCGCATAATCACGATCACTCACACCATCAAGTGAATTATACATAATATCATTCATGCCTAGTTCTTCTGCTACAAACTGACGATCTAATGGATAGGTCGTTGTCGCAAGAGCACCACAGCCTAGAGGTGAGACATTTGTACGTTCATCAATATCGTTGAGACGATCCATGTCTCTTAAAAACATTTCTGCATAAGCCATCAAGTGATGGGCAAAGGTAATCGGCTGAGCTCTTTGCATGTGCGTATAGCCTGGCATAATTGTTCCGGTATGTTTTGAAGCAATAGTTGTTAGTGTTGTGATGAGGTGATGAAGAAGTTCTTTCACTTCTTTGATTTCATCATGTACATAGAGTCTTAAGTCAAGAGCAACCTGGTCATTTCTCGAACGGCCGGTATGCAGCTTCTTGCCTGAGACGGGATATTTCTTTGTCAGTTCTGCTTCAATAAACATATGAATATCTTCTGCATTGGGATCAAAGAGTAACTTGCCTTCTTCAATATCCTTTAATATCTCTTTAAGTCCTTGCTGGATTTCTTTGTAAGCTTGTTCATCAATAATACCTTGTTTGTAAAGCATCTTGCTATGGGCAAGAGAGCCTTTGATATCTTGGCGATACATACGGCAATCAAATGATATTGATGAATTAAACGCATTCACGTCTTCTGCTATTTCTTTACTAAATCTTCCTGCCCATAATGCCATAATGCTTTCCTCCTATAATTTATGTTCCTTAGCTTTTGCAATCATCTTAATTGGTAATCCATAAAGGTTGATAAAGCCTGCTGAATCAGCCTGGTTATAATCATCATCTTCACCAAATGATGCTGTTTGTTCTGAATAAAGTGTTGTTGGTGAAGTCATACCTGCTTCCATAATATTACCTTTATATAACTTCAGTTTTACATCACCGTTGACATTTTCCTGTGTCTTATCAACAAAGGCATTGATGGCTTCTGTTAAAGGTGAATACCAATAACCATTATAGAGAATGTCAGCTAATTCAAGACTGACTTTCTGTTTAAAGTGCTGTGTATATTTATCAAGTGTGATCTCTTCCAAGTCAGCATGTGCTTTATAAAGAATAGTACCACCTGGTGTTTCATAGACACCTCTAGACTTCATACCAACAAGTCTGTTTTCTACCATATCGATAATACCAATACCATTAGCACCACCGATTTCATTTAATTTTTCAATTAAAGCCACACCATCCATCTTTTCACCATTTAAAGCAACAGGAATACCTTTTTCAAAAGTAATTGTGATATATGTTGGTGTATCTGGTGCTTTTTCTGGAGAAACACCTAATTCTAGAATTTCATCATATTTTGGTTCATTAGCTGGATTTTCTAAGTCCAATCCTTCATGTGATAAGTGCCATAAGTTCTTATCTTTGGAATAGTTTGTTTCTCTGTTAATTTTAAGTGGGATCTTTCTTGCTTCTGCATAATCAATTTCGTCATCTCTTGATTTGATATCCCATACTCTCCAAGGTGCAATGATTGGCATATCTGGGGCAAAGGCCTTAATCGCAAGTTCAAATCTGACCTGATCATTACCCTTACCTGTACAGCCATGACAGATAGCGTCAGCGCCTTCTTTTTTCGCAATCTCTACTAACTTCTTACCGATAATAGGTCTTGCGAGTGAAGTACCAAGCAAGTACTTATCTTCATATTTTGCATTCGCTTTAATAGCTGGGAAAATGAAGTCATAAACAAAATCATGTTTTAAATCTAAACAATAGAATTTATCAGCACCAGTATTTAAGGCCTTTTGTTCAAGTCCTTCAAGTTCATCCTTCTGACCAACATCAGCTGCTACCGCAATAACTTCACAGCCATAATTCTCTTTTAACCAAGCAATGATAATTGATGTATCCAAACCACCTGAATAAGCTAAAACAACTTTATTAAATTTCTTTTCCATAATCTTTTTCCTCTACTTTTCTTATTTTCTTATTTATGAATCAAAACTTAACTCTCTTCGTCGGACTTTCATATCATTGCCTCCTCATCAAAAAACGCCTCTAGAAATATTCTAGAGACGTTCTATACGCGGTACCACTCTAGTTGCTCATATAAAATATATGAACCAACTCAATCCCTTAACGCAGGTTCACGTTTCCTCCTACTAAGTTCAAAGGAACACTCACAGGTGCGCTTCACTCCTAGTTCATCTAGTCACCTTTCACTCTGTATGACCTCGCTAAAGAATTCCTAAAAGCTACTCTCCTGGTCGAAGCTTTTTTATTTAACTTGGCTACATAATACGTTAACTCTTTTCAACTGTCAATAACTTTTTTGATTTTTTATTTCCTGTAACCATAAATATACAATTATTGTGTCGTATTATTCTAAATATCTATTCTTTATATAAAGCATCAAAGAGTTTTTGAAGCTTTGTATCACGAGCTTTTGTCGCTTCAACGTCCTTGCCATTGGCATAGTCATAGAAGCCTTTTTTCGTCTTTACGCCAAGTTCTCCACGTTCATAGTGTTCAGCAAGTTCTTTAGGAATTTCATGAGAATCTTCTAAATCTGGCATGAGATAGCTTGAGACATGATAGAACGTATCCAGGCCACCAAAATCCAATGTTTCAAGTGGACCTAAGCAAGCCCATCTAAAGCCTAAGCCATACTTCATGACATCATCAATACCTTCTTTAGAAACAACTCCAGCATCAACTAAACTCAACGCTTCTCTTACCACAGCCAACTGTAATCGATTAGCCGCAAAGCCTAAGACATCTTTATTGACAAGAACTGGTTTCTTGTCAATGGATAATGCTAAATCATAAATAGCTTTGGCTACATCATCTCTTGTATGATCATTCTTAATGATTTCTGTTAAGAGAATGAGTGTTGGTGGATTAAACCAGTGGAAGCCAATAAAGCGTTCTGGATGACTGACAGCTTCAGAGAGCTTGTTGATGGATAATCCTGATGTATTGGTTGCGATGATGGTATCATCTTTGACATATTGATCAAGTTCTTGATAGAAGGCAAACTTCTTATCAAAATCTTCAATAATATTTTCAATAATCAAGTCACAATCTCCAAACGCCTGCATATCGACAGTGTAGGCAATCTTCTCTCTTGAAGCCTCAGAGATCTTTGTTTTGGCTTTATCTAGTGTTTCCTGACGATGATTATAGAGCACAACATCATAGCCATATTTCGCAAAAATATCAGCCATGGAATAGCCCATTGTCCCTGCTCCTGCAATCACAATTTTCTTTATTTCCATAATTTCAACCTTCTTTCATAGCTTTATTTTAGCACAAAAAAAGAGCACTAACCTGAGCTAGTACTCAATAATCTATTATTCGTCGTCTTCTACAGGTGAGAATTGATCAGCACCTACACCACAAACTGGACATACATAATCTTCTGGTAATTCGTCACCTTCATATACGAATCCACAAACATCACAAACCCATTTCATAGACTATTTCCTCCTATTTCTTTTTGTGCCTTTATTATCAACTATCTTGCATGAAAATACAATCATTTTGCGTTAAAAAATGCATAAACTTAAATTAGTTTACGCCAATCATGTATACGATAGTATTCAGCTTCATCTTTATACATCTTATTATCTGCAAGTGTTATTGTTTCATTTATTTGCATCATATCTTCAGTATATGCAAACCCAACCGCAATGACATACTTTTTTATTTCACTGAGTTTTCTTTGTATAGCTTTTTTAGTTTCTAAGAAATCCTGTTCACTCATGAGTAGAAGCAGTACGATGAACTCATCGCCTCCTTCACGATAGATATTAGTATTGCTAAATTATCTTGAAAGCAGGAAGCAACTTTACATAATGCAGCATCACCAGCTGCAAGGCCATAACGATCATTGATAGTTTTAAGGCCATTGAGATCCTTTGGTCTTTTCTAGCTTGGCAATTCATTGCTGGAGGGCATTACGGTTATGGACATCCGTTAAGCTATCATAATTGCTTAGATGGTGAAGTTTCTGGATCATATGATGATTAGCTATTCTTACTCCAATAATTTGGAAGTCATCTCTAGAATAATACGGGTATTAATGAGGTCTGAGAATTCAAAATTATCAGCCCCAAGATATCCAGCAAGCTTCCCTTTATGATAGAACGGAGCAGCTATTAAACGATAGATTCCTGTCATTTTAAAATCTGATAATTAGACGGATAATCTTCTTTCAACATCTCAATATCAGGAATCAAAACCACGCCTAAAAGGCGTGGTTTGAACTGCGGCTATAAGCCTGTAATACCTGCTCGCGTCTAAAGGCGCTTGCTTTCACTTCGTTCAAGCTACCGCTCTTGACGCTCGCTATCCCTCAAAGGAATTTTTTTAATGCTTTGTTTTCTTGTCTTTTGTTATTCCTTTTTCGCTTCTTTTTCTCTTCGTTGCGTTTGAAAATGAATCCCCATACTCCTTGACACTCAGCTTATCCACCATTTGGTCATGCATCTCCTGCTCTCGGATATATTTTCCCACAGTTGCTGTATTCAGTCCTACTGTCGACAAATCCTTCAGACCAGAAATGTCTATTTCCAAACTTGTACTTCAGGTTCGCATGTCTGTCAAACATCATCAGCGCTGACTTTCCCTTCAGGTATCCCATGAACGAGCTTACGCTCAGCTTCGGAGGAATCTCGAGAAGAAGATGCACGTGGTCCGGTATGAGATGTCCTTCTACTATTTCCACTCCCTTGTACCTGCAGAGTTCCTTTATGATTTCCTTTAGGTCTTTTCGATATTGACCATATATTTCTTTTCGTCTATACTTTGGTGTGAATA
>NZ_JNKU01000040.1 GCF_000702165.1 Sharpea azabuensis DSM 18934 | reverse complement strand
CATGGCGACATGCTGAGCGGACCGGCACTAATAGGCCGAGGACCTGGCCACAAGAGTGAGGAGAGAGTAATGCGTCCGGCTTTGAGGGATGACCCTCGGAATCTGGTGGAGATGGCGCGGCGGGCACACCTGTACCCATCCCGAACACAGAAGTTAAGCGCCGCAGCGGCGACGATAGTGCGCGAGTGCGACAATAGCGCTCCGCCAGGTAGCGAGAGGACCGGAAGGTCCTTTTTCTTTATCACAAAAAAGCACATTTAGTATTCTAACTTTACGTGGTATGATTATAGAGATATTTTATTTCTTTACAATGATTCTTAAGGAGGAAAAATATGCGTATAGGTATTTTTACAGATACATATTTACCTGATATTAATGGTGTTGCGACATCATCCAATATCCTTGCAAGGGAGTTAATAAAGCATGGACATGATGTCATCGTCGTAACAACTGAATTACCTG
The DNA here is from genome assembly GCF_000702165.1 of Sharpea azabuensis DSM 18934. Classification (GTDB taxonomy): domain Bacteria; phylum Bacillota_I; class Bacilli_A; order Erysipelotrichales; family Coprobacillaceae; genus Sharpea; species Sharpea azabuensis. The sequence goes on along the minus strand of NZ_JNKU01000040.1, from coordinate 25,061 downwards.
AAGGGTCAAAATATCAAGATCAAGGTCATGTCATTAGAGTGCCTGGTTTAGATTTAAAGAAGATTTATGGCTACCGTCTGGCATCCATATATTCTTTTTCAGGAATGAAAGAAATCAAGGAGTTTGATCCTGAAATCATTCATATTCAAACAGAATTTGGTGTTGGTATTTTTGGAAAAATTGTTGGAGAAATACTGGATATACCTGTTTGTTACACATATCATACGATGTGGCGTGATTATAGTCATTATATTAGCCGTGGTATTGGACCGGTAGATAGTGTGATGAAGAAGATTATTGAGAAGATTTCTAAAGTTTATGGTAATAGCTGTGCTCAGTTAATCGTCCCTTCAAATAAAACTAAGGTAGCCTTGGAGAGTTATGGCATTGATAATAACATTGCCGTCATTCCTACGGGATTAGAACTGGATCGTTTTTATCAAAGAAATGAGCATTTGGTTAATCTTATAAAAGATGAGTATCATCTTCATCAAAAATTTGTCATAACTTTCTTAGGAAGAATAGCTCCTGAGAAAAGTATTGATTTTATTTTAGAGAGTCTTCAACAATTCTTAAAAGAACACGATGATGCGCTTTTGATGATTGTCGGTGGTGGTCCACAATTAGATGACTTAAAAATATATGCGAGAGAGCTGGGACTAGAAGGTCATGTGATCTTTACAGGTGCTAAAGAACCTCAGGAAGTTCCTAGCTTCTATCATGCAAGCTCACTCTTTGTTTCAGCAAGTACAACAGAGACACAAGGACTGACTTATATTGAAGCGATGGCTTCCGGCTTGCCCGTTTTAGCGAGATATGATAAGAATTTAGAAGATGTTATTAAAAATGGGGAGAATGGCTATTTCTTCAATACGAGAGAAGAATTATTAGACCTTGTTGAAAATCTAAAAAAGAGTGATTTGCATCTATTGAGTCAAAAAGCTAAGGAAGATAGTGAAGAATATAGCGCAGAACGCTTTTATCAAAAGATTATTACTGTCTATAATAAAGCCATCCATCATTATATTTATCGCTATGTTATTAAACGATTAGAAAAGATGGATGAAAAGAAGTATCTTATGACTGTTGGATATGATAGTCATGAAACAAAGGTCAGTGTGACTGCGGATACCATGAAGCGCTATGGTTTAGCTGTTGGTCATGAAATCAATCGTGAGGAGCTCGATGCCTTACGTGAACTTGAGCAATTTTCACAGTGTTATAACCTGGGATTAAAGTATTTGAGCTATCATGATTATCCTAGTGAAAAATTAAAGAAAAAGCTTCTTACAAAAGGCTTTGATGAGATGGCTGTTGAACGGGCAATGGATCAGTTTATGACCCGTGGACTTGTTGATGACTATGATTATGCGCTCAATAAGATTCATCATTACTTACGTTTAGGATATGGCTTAAATCGAAGCGCAATGAATCTTAAGAAGGAAGGCATTCCTGCAAGCATTATAGATCAGGCCTTGGATGAATTTACAAATGATATTGAAGTCGATCGTGCTGTTGCCTTAGTAAAGAAGCTTTACAATGAAAATAGCACAAGATCACCTGCAGCACTTGTTGCATCGATTAAAAATAAGCTATTCAACAAGGGCTTTAGTGAAGAAACAGTGAATGAGGCAATGAATGCCATTCATATGGAATTCCCTCATGAACGTACCAAATTATTACTTGAAAAAGAATATGATCGTGTCTTTAGCCGCTATCAACGCAAGTTTGCGGGCAAACAATTAAAGAATAAATTAATAACTTTCTTAATCCAGAAGGGCTACAGCTATGATGACGTTGTGGAAGTCGTGGAAGAGAAGTGGAAAGAGGATGAAGAATGAAAATAAATGAAATGATGCCAGGTAGTGATAATGTAGAATTTGAAGCTATTATCGCGAAGGTTACTGTTGGGAAAACAAATGGCAATAATAAATCCAATTATCTTAATCTTGTTTTAGAAGACCAAACTGGCAGCCTGGATGCAAAACTTTGGTCAGCAACACCTCAGGATGTAGAAACATTCATTCAAGGTACATTGGTCAAAGGAAAAGGCGATATTATTAAGTATAATGGCAATCGCCAGATGAAAGTCATAAAACTCAACAAGATTGATGCAACAGATCAGCAGAAGTTGGCTTTTATACCTTGTGCGCCTTTACCAGTTGAAGAAATGATGAATTTCTTAGATACACAAATCAATAAGATTCGAGAAAAAACATATCATGATATCGTCAAGTCAGTTATTCATGATCATCGTGAAGCATTCATGTATGCACCAGCTGCGAGTCATAATCATCATGAATTTGTATCGGGCTTGCTTTATCATACCTATACAATGGTGAAATGTGGTCTAGCAATGTGTGACATCTACACATCACTTGACAAAGACTTACTTATCAGCGGCATTATTCTTCATGATATTGGTAAAATCCAGGAACTAAGTGGCCCAATCGCTCCAGTCTATACGCTAGAAGGCAACTTGCTTGGGCATATTTCCATAGGTGCTGAATTAGTTAAGAAAAAAGCTGATGAATTAGGATTTGAAGGCGAGAAAGTGACATTACTTATTCATATGATCTTAAGTCACCATGGTGCTAAGGAATATGGCTCACCTGTTCTACCAATGATCAAAGAAGCTGAAATACTATCTTTAATTGATAATATTGATGCGCGAATGAACATGTTTGAAAAAGCATTAGCAGAAACAGAAGAAGGAGAATATACAAAACGTATTTTTGCCCTGGAAAATAGGAATGTTTACAAGCCAAAGAAGGCATAAAATATTGCCTTTTTTGCTTGTTTTCTTATAATGATATTTATGTTATACTAGATGGGTGTAGGAGGATACCTTATATGGATAAAGTAAAAAAATGGTTTTTTGAAGAAGAAGACGAAGATGATGTCTTTGAAGAAGAACCTGTTGTAGAAACACAGGAAACATCAGCTGCACAAAAAGCATCTTTATTTGAAAAAGCAAAATCAAATCGTGCTAGTGAAGCAATTTCTAATTTAAATGCGAATAGTAATTTGGTTTTATTTGAGCCAAGATCATATAGTGAAACACAGGATATTGCCTCTTATCTGAAGAATAAGAAGGCAGCTGTAGTCAATCTTCATCGCTTACAGAAAGAACAAAGCAAGCGTGTGATAGATTTCTTAAGTGGTGTTATTTATGCCATTGAGGGTGATATTCAGCAGATAGGACCAAAGATCTTCTTATGTACACCAAAGAATATCTCAGTTGCTGGTAGCATCAATCTTGATGATGATGAATCAGAAGTAGAATAGTGTTAGAACATTTTAAAGGTGACGAAGAGCTCGTTAGCAAGATTCAAGATTATGGCTTACAAGCAGAAAAAGGCCAACTTGTCCTTACTAAATTTCTCAATCCCCATGAACGTAAAGTCGTTCATGATGTCCTAGGCGGGCAATTAGATATCTATGAGGATGGAGGATTTGATGGGGCGGAGAATAAGCGCGTTATTATTTGCGCAAACTACTATGTTATTAGCCAAGAAGACTTCAAGATTAAAGTCTTTGAGCTAGATTATAATGATCATTTTGGCAAGTTAACACATCGTGATGTTCTTGGCGCTTTGATGCATTTAGGCATTGATCGCAGCGTTGTTGGGGATATTTGTGAAAACCCGCTTGCCATTAGTATATGTGAAGAAAACAGCGCTTATATTCAAATGAACTTGAATAAGATTAAACGTAGCAGTGTTCATCTAAGAGAAAACAAGGGACGCTTAAGTGTCCAGATCGATTATACAACAAAACGCTATTACCTCTCGTCACTTAGACTTGACAAGGTAGTAGCTTCATTCTTCAAGCTTTCACGTAGTAAAGCACAAGAAGCCATTATCCATGGTGATGTGAAAGTCAACTATAAAGTCAATATGGACATTGCTCATTTGCTTGATGATGGGGATATGATTTCTTTAAGGCATTATGGCCGAGTGAAACTCAGTGACACAAATAACCTGACAAGAAATGAGAATCATATTGTTGATGCATTGTATTATAAATGAGGTGGATTCATTGGAAGGGAATTTTAAGAAAAAGACTTTTGGCGGCTATGATACAGAAGAAGTGGATTTAGCCTTTATAAGTCTGAATAAGAAAATTGAAGATCAGGCACAACAGATTGCCACGCTTAAAGAAGAATTGCAACAAGTCAAAGAAGACAAAGCAATGCTTATCAATCAAACTGCAATTACTAAGCAAGCCAATGAAGAAATTGCCAGACTTGCCATCAAGGAAGCAAGTTCACTCATTGATAAGGCAAAGAAGAATGCTAATATGATTCTTAAAGAATCGATGGATTATGTTAAAGGCTTGGATCGTGAGGTTAATGGATTCAAGGATAGTGCTATTGATTTCAGGGCTCAAGTAGAGAAAATGAGCAAAGATTTATTGGAAACTATTGACAAATCCGAAATATTTAGTTTAATTAAGGAAGAAAATACGAAGAAAGAGACAGAAGATAATTAGGAGCTTAGAGAGAAGCCGTGGGTGGTGAAAACGGTTAAGCAAGTGTTATCTTGAATCACTCTGGAGTAGCATCCTGAAATAAGTAGGGATCGCCGCAAGTCGCGTTAAGACAAAGAGGCATCTGACAAGATGTAAATTAAGGTGGTACCGCGTTTAAGACGTCCTTTTGGGATGTCTTTTTTATTTTGAGAAAGGAATTTAGTGAAATGGATTACAAAAATACGTTATTAATGCCAAAAACTGACTTTGAAATGCGTGGTAAGCTCACAACAAAAGAACCAAAGTTTCTTGAACGTTGGAATGAAGCTGACATGTATGAAAGAGTTGTAAAGATGAATGAGGGAAAGGAAGATTTTATCTTCCATGATGGTCCTCCATATGCCAATGGCAATATGCATATTGGACATATGTTGAACAAAATCATCAAAGACACAATCGTGCGTCAAAAGACTATGGAAGGCTACCATACACCATATATTCCAGGTTGGGATACACATGGTCTTCCAATTGAAAATGCTATTCAGAAATTAGGCGTTGACCGTAAAAGTATGCCAATTGCTGAATTTAGAAAGAAATGTTATGAGTATGCTTTAACACAGGTGAAAAAGCAGATGGAACAGTGTGTCCGTGTTGGTACATTTGCTGATTACAAGCATCCTTATTTGACATTAATGAAGGAATTTGAAGCACAGCAGATCAATGTCTTCGCGAAAATGGCACTTGATGGTCTGATTTATAAAGGATTAAAACCTGTTTACTGGTCTCCATCTTCAGAATCAGCACTTGCCGAAGCAGAAGTTGAATATCATGATGTCAAGGCCCCAACAATCTATGTTCGCTTTAAAGTTAAGGATGGTAAGGGCTTATTAAGTGAGGATAACACTTATTTTGTCATCTGGACTACAACACCATGGACAATTCCTGCTGACCAGGCAATCTGCTTAAATCCAAACTTTACTTATGCTGTTGCTAAGAGTGAAAAAGGCAATCTCATTGTTCTTGAAGAACTTATTGATCAGTTATGGGATATCTTTGGTTTAAAGGAAAAAGAAGTTATTCAGCGTTTCTCAGGTAAAGAAGCAGAATATATTACATGTGTTCATCCACTCTATCCAGATCGTGAATCACTTGTAATCTGTGGTGACCATGTTACTACTGAAAGTGGTACTGGCTGTGTCCATACAGCATCTGGTTTTGGTGAAGACGACTTTAATATCTGTCGTAAATATCATATTCCTGTCTATGTGAATGTTGATGAACATGGTCGTATGATGGAAGACTGTGGCGAATGGCTTGCCGGTCAGTATGTTGATGATGCCAATAAGACAGTCACAAATCGTCTTGATGAACAGGGTGACTTGTTGAACTTAACTTGGATTACACACTCATATCCACATGACTGGCGTACAAAGAAGCCAATTATCTTTAGAGCAACTGATCAGTGGTTCTGTTCAATTGATAAGATCAGAGATAAACTTCTTAACGAAATTGACAAAGTGCATTGGGTCAATGAATGGGGACATATCAGAATCTACAACATGATCAAAGATCGTGGAGACTGGTGTATTTCTAGACAGAGAACATGGGGTGTTCCAATTCCTATCTTCTATTGTGAAGATGGTACACCAGTTATGGAAAAGGCTGTTTTTGATCATATTTCTGAACTCTTTAGACAATATGGCTCAAATGTATGGTTTGAAAGAGATGAAAAAGATTTATTGCCAGAAGGCTATACAAATGAACATTCACCAAATGGCATCTTTAAGAAAGAAAAAGATATCATGGATGTATGGTTTGACTCAGGTTCATCACATACAGGCGTCTTAATTGAAAGAGGCTATCGTTATCCAGCTGACCTCTATTTTGAAGGTAGTGACCAGTATCGTGGCTGGTTCAACTCATCATTAATTATCGGTACGGCTGTTCATGGTCAGGCTCCATATAAAGAAGTGCTTTCTCATGGTTTCGTTCTTGATGGCAAGGGCAACAAGATGTCTAAGTCATTAGGCAATACTGTTGATCCAATTAAGGTTGTGAACCAGTATGGTGCAGATATCTTAAGATTATGGGCAACAACATGTGATTATCAGTCAGATGTAAGAATTAGTGATGAAATCATGAAGGGCGTTTCAGACTCTTATCGTAAGATCAGAAATACTGTTCGTTTTATGCTTGGTAACCTCAATGGCTTTAGTGAAGATGATTTAGTGGATGTTAATGAATTAGAAGCTGTTGATAAGTATATGCTTGTAGAATTGAATAAGGTCATGGAAGGACATCGTAAGTACATGGATGCATATGACTTCCCACAGGCTAACCAGCTTGTCCTCAACTTCCTTACAAATAACATGTCTTCATTCTATATGGACTTCACAAAAGATATCCTATATTGTAATGAAGAAAATGATCCACGTAGAAGAAAGGTTCAGACTGTTCTTTACTATTCTGCAAAGACAATCATGAAACTCATGAGTCCTGTTCTTGTCTTCACAACTGAAGAAATGCATGATCATTTCTATTGTGATAAACAGAAGGCTGAATCTATTTTCTTAGAACCTGCTCCAGAATTACTAGATATTACTGATGGTGAAGCTATTGCAGAAAAATTCAATAAGTTCATGAATTTACGTAGCGATGTCATGAAAGCTCTTGAAGAATTACGTAACAATAAGGAAATCAAGAGTAATATGGAAGCAAAGGTTGTCCTCTCTCTTAAAGATGACTACAAGGATCTCTTAGATTTAGAAGATCAGTTCAACACATTATTCATTACAGCAAAGGTCGAATTAACAGATAATCATGAAGGCTTAACTGAATATGAAAGTGCTTATGTCAAGGCTGAAAAATTCGATGGCGATCAGTGTCCTCGTTGCTGGAACAGATTCGATCATGGCACATTAAATAGCGATGGCTTATGCCCACGCTGCTCTGCGGCTGTAAAGAAAATCACAGTAAAATAAAATAAAGGGTTCATTTGAACCCTTTCTATTTTTAGGAGTATTTATGAAGAAATTAATGACAGTTCTTCTTACCTTAATACTGATTATACCTGTTTCATTTGTCCATGGTGAAGACTTACAGCTACACTCACAGTTTGCCTATGCCTATGATGGTACGAGTGGTCAGGTTCTTTATGACAAGGCTGGCAATGAGAAGATGTTTCCTGCTAGCATGACCAAAGTCATGACTGTTTATACAGCATTAGAGAAGATCAAGAATCTTGATGAAAAGATTACTGTTGTCAATTCTGATGTTGATCAATGGTGGGCTAAAGGTGCATCAATTGCGAATCTTGAAGTAGGCATGACACCAACATATCGTGATTTGCTTTATGGGGCGCTTTATCCAAGTGGTGCCGATGCATGTTATATTCTTGCAACGAGAACCTATGGCAGTGAGGAAACTTTTATAAAAGGCATGAATGATAATGCTAAGAAACTAGGTATGGATCATACACATTTTACGAATGTTGTTGGATTGCATGACGAAAATCATTATTCCACATGCCATGATATGGCTTTGGGTTTAGCTGCTGCCTACAAGCTGCCTGCATTCAAGGAAGTCTTTAATGGCCGTCGTTATCATGCAACAGTCAATTTATGGTATTTCTCTGTCCTGACAAAGATTGAAAACAAATATCATGTTTCGGCACCACTCATTCTAGGTGCTAAGAGTGGATATACAAACCAGGCCCAGCATTGTCTTGCGAGTGCGATGGCACTTGGTGATCATGATGTCTTTATTGTGACAGGACATGCCCAGAGTGATGGTACGGGTGGTGTGGCTGTTCAAGATGCCAATACGATTTCGCAATATCTCAACAATACAAAGAAAGTTGTCACACCTATTCATCAGGGTGATGTTGTCAAGAAAGTGAGTGTCTGTAATGCGAAACTGACATCAAAGACATTGATAGCTAAAGAGGATGTATCGGTTGTTGTTGATAAATCGATTGCTGATAAAGATGTGAAAGTGAGCTGGGATGGACCCGATAGCATCAGTGCTCCTTATGCAAAGAATAAGGTGATTGGCAAACAGGTCATTTCTGCCAATGGACAAAAGCTCAAAGAAATAACCTATAAGAATGATAAGGAAATTAAGATTGCCATCAAGTCTACTGTTGAAGAACATCGAATTCCTATCATTGTATTAGCTTTTATCATGGCCTTGATCCTGATGATTCATCATCGCAATAAGAAAATCAGAAGAAGAAAAGCTAGAAGAAAAAGACAAAGACAAAAACAAGCAAAAAGAAGCTAGGAAACTAGCTTCTTTATTTTTTCTCTACCTGACGATCAATAATATAACCAACTAATCTTAGCAAAAGGATAATAAATAAATCAATGACAATAACAACTTGCCATTTTCCCATAAACACTGAAATAACTGCTAAGATAAAGGATAATATAAAGCCAATTGTTGTTAGAAAATCCATATATTTATGTTCTTTTAAACCCATATTTTCACCCCATGTTTTGATTATAGCACCTTTTAAAATTTTCTCAATATGCTACAATATGACATGTAAGCACTTAATAAGAAGGAGTTTTTTATGATTGGAGTGAGTCGTTGTTTATGCGGAGATTGTTGTTCATACCGTGGCGACAGCAATTTGAGAGAGCGTTTTAAACTGATGGATGAAAAAGGCAAGGTTGTCAAGATTTGTCCAGAGGTGATGGGCGGTTTACCAACCCCAAGGGTGCCTGCAGAAATTGTCAGTGAAATGCCTCTGACAGTCATGACGAAGGATGGTCGTGATGTCACAAAGGAATTTGTGATGGGAGCAAGAGTCGCTCTTGCGATACTCAAGATGCATCATATAAAAACAGTTGTTTTGAAAAGCCGTTCACCTAGCTGCGGCTGTGGTGCAATCTATGATGGAACCTTTTCATCAACAATCATCAATGGCAATGGTGTATTTGCAAGAATGTGCCTTAAAGAAGGTATAACTGTTTATAATGAAGATAATTATGTGGAGGATATTTAAATGGGTCATATTTTAAGAATGCAACCAGTTTTACATGAGAAAATCTGGGGAGGAAGTGCATTACATGATATCTACGGCTATGAAATCCCTAGTGATCATACTGGTGAGGCATGGGTGATTTCGGCTCATCCAAATGGAGATTGTAAGATCGCTGAAGGAGAATTTAAAGGTCAGTATTTGAGTGAAGTCTATGCAAGTCATCGTGAACTCTTTGGCCATATCGATGCACCAAAGTTCCCACTCATGGTCAAGATTCTTGATGCCAATAAGGATCTTAGTGTCCAGGTTCATCCTGATGATGACTATGCAGCAAAGCATGAAAACTCATTAGGTAAGACAGAATGCTGGTATGTACTTGGTGCTAAGGAACATACCAAGATGGTGATGGGGCATCATGCCAAAACAAAGGAAGAACTCAAAGAAATGATTGAAAAAGACGATTATAAAGATCTTCTTAATGTCATCACAATCAATAAAGGAGATTTCTTCTATATACCTGCTGGCACACTCCATGCGATTTGTGCAGGCTCATTAATCTATGAAGCCCAGCAAAGCAGTGATATTACCTATCGTGTCTATGATTATCATCGTAAGGGTGATGATGGTAAAGAACGAGAATTACATGTCAAGCAGTCAATTGACGTTACAAATTGTCCTGGTGAACTTGATCAGGAAACAATCTTTGTCAATGAAAAGCTAGATAAAGGCATGCGTACACATTATCTTCATGCCAAATACTTAAGTGTCTATGGCTATAAGATTTATGGCGAATGCATTATCCCTATGGATACACCTTTTGCCTTAGTCACTTGTATTGATGGAGAAGGTACGCTGAATGATCTTCCTTGCAAGAAGGGGGACAACTTTGTAGTTTGTAGTGATGTTGAAGAAGTTGTATTTGATGGTGGCATGGATTTAATGGTCACAACATTATAGAGGTATGAAGATGAAAGATGTTTATCAAGAAGCTTTAAAATTACATGCTGAACATGAAGGCAAGATTGAAGTGAGCTTAAAAGTGGCTTGTGAAAATGCTGAAGATCTCTCGCTCGCCTATACACCGGGCGTTGCTCAGCCCTGTCGTGAAATTGCTCAAAACAAGGATGATGTCTATAAATATACATGGAAATCACATTCGGTCGCAGTTGTAAGTGATGGAACAGCTGTTCTTGGCTTAGGTGACATTGGTCCTGAAGCAGCTCTTCCTGTTATGGAAGGCAAGGCTTTGCTTTTTAAGCGTTTTGCCGGTATTGATGCAATTCCACTTTGTCTAGATACAAAAGATCCTGATGAGATTGTAGAGATTGTCAAAAAGATTGCCCCAACATTTGGGGGTATTAACCTTGAAGATATCAGTGCTCCAAGATGTGTGGAAATCGAAAGACGCTTAATCAATGAATGTTCTATTCCTGTCTTCCATGATGACCAGCATGGTACAGCAATCGTTCTGACAAGTGCCTTAATGAATGCCTTAAAGGTTGTCAATAAGAAGCCTGAGGATATCAAGGTTGTTGTATCAGGAACAGGAGCAGCTGGTTCATCTATTATCAAGATGATTCATAGTCTTGGCGTAAAGACAATTTATGCCTTCAATATTAATGGTATCGTCATTAAGGATGATTATGACCAATATGATTTCCTTGTCAAAGAACTCACAAAAATCACCAATCCGGACAATAAACGCATGACCCTCAAGGAAGCGATGGTAGGCGCTGATGTCTTTATTGGTGTATCCGCACCAAAACTTGTTACAAAGGAAATGGTCGAAAGCATGAATGAAGGTAATATTGTCTTCCCAATGGCAAATCCAGAACCAGAAATTACATATGCTTTGGCCAAAGAAGCCGGTGCGACAATTGTTGGTACAGGACGTTCTGATTTCCCTAACCAGATTAACAATGTGCTCGCTTTCCCTGGTTTGTTTAAAGGCGCATTAAGTGTTCGTGCAACAAAGATTACCGAAGGCATGAAGCTTGCTGCTGCTAAGGGACTTGCCAGTCTTGTTGATGACAGTGATCTGAATGCTGATCATATTATTGTTTCAGCCTTTGATCCAAGAGTAGCTGATACAGTTGCTAAGGCAGTTGCTGATGAGGCGATTAAGGAGGGTGTCATTCATGATTAAGGGACATGTTATTCATTGCAATATAAATGTTACAAATTTAGAAAAGAGTCTTGCTTTCTATAAGGAAGCATTGGGCTTAGAAGAGAAAAGAAGAAAAGTAGCCAGTGATGGAAGTTTCATTCTTGTTTATATTGGGAATGATTTTGATGATTTTGAAATAGAGCTGACTTGGCTTAAGGACCATCCACAGCCTTATGAACTTGGTGAGAATGAATCACATATTGCCTTTGAAGTGGAGGATATGCAAAAAGCACATGCACACCATGAACAAATGGGATGCATATGCTTCGAAAACCCTGCAATGGGCATTTATTTCATTCATGATCCAGATGATTACTGGCTAGAAGTCTTGCCTAAAAAGTAAAATAATCGTGATTTGGATAAAGGAGAGTTGCTGAGAGATTCAGTGACTCTTTTTTCAGTTCTTCACTTATTTCATAATGCCCGAAATAGTGAATCGGCATAATATATTTGGCTTTGACATGCTGATCAAATTCCATTAAGCCATCAATATAATGTTCATCAAGACGCTTATCAACAGGAACAAAAGCCATATCGAAATAGTCTTGTTTAAGATAGCTTAATTCTTTGAGATAGGTATCATGCTGCCAGATGTTATCAAGATGATCCTGCTCGTTATCTTCCTGCCAATGCCAGTCATTTAAATCACCTGCAAAATAAATTTTCTTGTCCTCCACTTCAACAATAAAGCCAACACCTTGATCAGTAGAAAAGAGGGTCTTGATATGAAGATCATCAATGTCTAAGGACTCATGAGGTCCCATCATAAAGGCATCTTGTATTGGCTTAATGTCATTGGAAAGAATATATTTCTTTTTGGGATGTTTGATATCAAAGATAGCAGGAGTGTAATGGTCTGAATGGGCATGGGAGTTGAAGATGTAGAGAGGTTTATTCATTTTTAAGTTGAGATGTCCTTGACCAAAATAATCAAAAAGCAATATGTGCTTCTTGCCTTCAACAAGAACACTACTATGTGTTATTAACTGAACTTTCATAGAAAAAAGAATAGCTTAAAGCTATTCTTCCTCACTTCCATCGTCGTAATTAGCAACGTTATGATATACCTGGTCAACATCTTCAGCATCATTAAGAAGGTTCATAAGTCTTTCAAATAATTCCATGTCTGCCCCTTCAAGTTCAACTGTTTCAGTTGGTGTTGTCTGGATTTCATCAACATCAAAATCAACATCTGGTAACTTTGACTGAATAGCTAACTTGATATTGTTGTAGTCTGTTGGTTCACCAACAATCTTCACTGATCCATCTTCAAGTGTAGTGATGTCTTCAGCATCAACCGCATTTTCAATTAATGCATCCAAAGCATCTTCTTCACTTAAGCCTTTGAACTGTACAACAGCCTTTACATTATATAAGTAAGAAACAGAGCCTTCAGCACCAAGCTTAGACTTTGCCTTTGTGAAAGCAGGTCTTACCTGTGAAATTGTTCTATTTGTGTTATCTGTTAAGCACTTTACAATTAAAGTTGATCCACCAGGACCAAAACCTTCAAACTGTAATTCTTTATAGTCTTCACCAGCACCATTCTTAACCTTGTCAATCGCATTATTGATAACGTGAGAAGGAACCTGGTCTTTTTTTGCTTTATTGATGATAGCTCTTAATGATAAATTAGCGTCTGGATCAGGACCACCAGTTTTAGCAGCCTGATAAATTTCTTTTCCGTAGAAAGAATATAGCTTTGTTTTCTTTGCAGCAGTTGCAGCCATAGATGCTGCACGCACTTCATGAGCTCTACCCATTATTTTTCCTCCTAATAAATATTTTACAAAAATTACGTACCAATTATATCATTTCATCCCATGAATTCAATAATAAATTGCAATAACACACCAAATGCCTTACTATTGAGGTATGAAAAGAATAATAATTATAGGCGCAGGAGCTAGTGGGCTTTTTTGTGCAATCAAATGTAAAGAACTCATGAATAATGTGGATGTTATTGTGCTTGAGGCCAATAAACAGCCACTCAAAAAACTTTTAGCGACTGGGAATGGTCGTTGTAATCTATCTAATAAGTCTTTGTCTTTTGACCAATATAATGGCGAAGTCACAAAGCCTATACAGGAGATCATCAGTCAATTTGATGACCAGAAAGAATTCTTAGAAGAAGGCTTGTTGACGAAATGGATGGGGAATTTGCTTTATCCGGCAAGTGAACAAGCCAAAAGCGTTGCGGAAGTTTTATTGGATCGTGCTCATCATTTAGGCATTGCAATCTTAACTGAACAGACAGTTATTAGTCTTAAAGAAAACAATCAAGGCTATAAGATTATCTGTGAACAAGCAAGCTATGATGCAGATTTTGTCGTTTTGGCGATGGGCAGTCAGGCTGGACTTCTTTCAACAGAAAATGATCGTCAAAAGATTATTGGTAACTTGTTGCCAATGGTGCCTTTTAGGCCAAGTCTAACGCAGATGTATACTTCTCCAGTTTTAAAAAGTCTCAAAGGTGTACGTGTCAAGGCGATTGTCAAATTGATGGATCAAGATGCGCTTTTATCTTGTGAAAAGGGCGAATTGCTTTTTACAGATTATGGTGTAAGTGGTATTTGTGTGATGCAGCTGTCACGTTTCTATAAGCCAGGCTGTCATTTAGAAATAGACATGATGCCTTCTCTTGAGGAAGAAGAATTAGAAGCTATTCTTAAAAAATCACCGCTTACACGTCCATTAATGGGACTTGTTAATACAAAAATAGAACAATATCTATTTAAAAACAAAGAACCAGTTAGAACGCTAAAAAACCTGAAACTCTCTATAACAGGGTTACGTGACTATAAGACAAGTCAGGTGATGCAGGGTGGTGTAGTTGTACGTGCACTTGATGACAATCTTGAAAGCAAGCGTCATCCAGGGCTCTTTGTAATTGGAGAATTATTGAATGTAACAGGAAATTGTGGTGGCTATAATCTTCATTTTGCTTTTGCATCCGCAAAGCATGTAGCTAATGCAATAGAAGGGATTATCAATGCTTAAAATAACGAATGTCAATGTAAAACTAGGAGAAACGGATTATGCAGCCGTTATCTCCAATGAACTCAACATACCAAAAAGAAATATCAAGGATATTAAAATACTTAGAAAATCCATTGATGCAAGACGCACAAAAGTGCATTTCATCATGAGCTTTGCCTTTTCTTCCAACAACGAAGAGAAGCTGCTCAAAAGACATAAGAAGCTTTCTATATATAAGCTCTATGTCTATAACTATCTTCCTCAAACGCAGGATCATGTCGTTGTGGTAGGAAGTGGACCTGCTGGCTTGTTTTGCGCTTATGTTCTTGCTCATGCAGGTAATCAGGTGACAGTGATTGAAAGGGGCAGCAAGATCGAAAAGCGTGTTGATGATGTCGATCGATTAATGCGTGACGGTATTCTTAATGAGAAAGATAATATTGCTTTTGGGGAAGGTGGCGCAGGCACATTCTCGGATGGCAAGCTGACAACGGGGACAAAGAATCCACGGATTCGTTATGTTCTTGATACATTCTTAGCACATGGTGCACCGGCGGAAATTGGCTATGACGCCCTGCCTCATATTGGCACGGACCGTTTAAGAGCAGTGATAATCAATATGCGTAAGGAGCTTGAGAGACTAGGAACAACGTTCATGTTCGATACAAAATTTGTGGATTTCTATGACCAAGATGATAAACATATCACAGTTGTTGAAAATGCAGAGGGAAAACAGGAAATTGTTTGTGATGTGCTTGTGCTTGCCTTAGGCCATAGTGCCCGTGATACTTATCGCATGCTTGATCAAAAGCTTGAAATTGTGCCAAAGAGCTTTGCGGTAGGGGTACGTATTGAACAACTGCAATCAACCATCAACAAGCTGCAATATAAGCAGGATGCTAATTCGCCCTATCTCCAGGCGGCTCCTTATAAGCTTGCCGTGAAGACGAGTGAAGGAAGAGGCGTCTATACATTCTGTATGTGTCCAGGTGGTGTCGTTGTCCCCTCAACAGAGAAGGATGGCTATCTTTGTGTCAATGGCATGAGCTATTATGCTCGTGATAAGGCCAATGCTAATAGCGCGATTCTTGTACAGGTGAATCCTGAAGACTTTCCAGAAGGCAGTCTAGGTGGTATTACTTTTCAGGAAGACATTGAAAAGAAAGCTTATCAGCTAGGTGGAAATAATCTTAAGGCACCAGTTCAAAAGGTTGCTGATTACTATCAACATAAAAAGAGTGAAGAACTTGGTAAAGTCATCCCAAGCTATATGCCAGGTACTGTTCTAGAAGATATCAATGAAGTTTTCCCTGAATTTATTAATCGTAATTTGAAAGAAGGATTACAGTTAATGAATGAAAGAATGCCTGGCTTTATTGATGAGGATACGATTATTACAGCTGTTGAATCACGTTCATCAGCACCTATTCGTATATTGAGAAATCAAGACATGGAAGCAACACGCTTTAACTGGATCTATCCACTAGGAGAAGGGGCTGGCTATAGTGGTGGGATCATGAGTAGTGCTGTTGATGGTATAAGGGGTGCGGAAGCTATTCTTAAAAGAAATGAGGAATGAGTATGAGTCTTATTACATTTAAGAATGTTGTGAAAGAGTATCATATGGGGGAAGCTGTCATCAAGGCTAATGATGGTGTTGATTTTGTCATTGATGAAGGGCAGTTTGTTGTGATTGTTGGAGCAAGCGGTGCTGGCAAGACAACAGTACTCAATATGCTTGGTGGCATGGACCAGCCAACAAGGGGAAAGATTCTTGTGGATGGTGAAAATATTGCAGCTTTCAATGAAAACCAGTTAACAGAATATCGTCGTAATGATATTGGCTTTGTCTTTCAGTTCTATAATCTTGTCATGAATTTAACAGCCTTAGAAAATGTGGAGCTCGCTACGCAGATTTCACAAAAGCCACTTAATCCCCAGGATATCCTCGAACGTGTTGGCCTTGAGGACAGGGCCAATAATTTTCCTTCCCAGTTGTCAGGAGGAGAGCAACAAAGAGTTGCCATTGCCCGTGCTATTGCGAAAAATCCCAAACTGCTTCTTTGTGATGAGCCAACTGGAGCACTTGACTACCAGACTGGCAAAGCCATCTTACAATTGCTGCGGGAGATGTGTGATGATTATCATATGACAGTTGTGGTCATTACACATAATCTAGAGATTGCGAAAATGGCCGATCAGGTTATTCGTCTTAAGAATGGTAAGGTTATTGATCAGTATGTCAATAAGATACCTTTACCAGTCAGCCAGATAGAGTGGTAAGATGAAAAAAACATTATTAAGAAAAGCCCTTAATCGCAGCATTAAGCAATCTTTTGGGCGTTTTCTTTCCATTTTTATGATTATTGCCCTAGGGGCTTCCTTATTTTCTGGCTTGCGCAATACCCCTGCCAGCATGGAAGCAAGTGTCAGCAAAGATGTTAAGGCTGCACATTTTGCAGATCTTACCTATATCGCAACACTAGGCTTTGATCAGGATGATATTGAAGCTGTAAAAAAGATAAAAGGTATCAAGAAGGTTGAACCAGGTTATCAGTTTGATGCTTTGTTGCAAGATGGAGCAGGAAAACTTGGCGTCAGTGTACATGCGATTGATCATTATGATAAGAATGTATTAAATGCCCCAACACTTGTCAAAGGGCGTTATGCGAAAGAAGGCAATGAAGTCATGATTGATCGCCAGCTTGTCAGCAAGAACATTGCTATAAACAAGACCATCACATTATCCAATGATGATGGCACACAGGATTATAAGATTGTAGGTATTGTTGATGATATAAGATATATCTCAAATGCTGATCGGGGTGTTAATACACTTGGTGATGGGACAAACAAGGGCTTTATTCTCATGACAAACAAGGCAGCAAACACTCTAGCCATGCCTTCAAAGCTTCTTGATTTGCGTAAAAAAGAAACCCTCTATAATACCCTGAGTATTCAGCTTAAAGCCTTGCCGGCGAATATCTTTTCTGAAGACTACAAGGAACAGGTGGCTTTGAAGAATAGCAAGATTCATACGATCCTCACGACGCGTCATGAAGAGCTTTATGATGACTTAAGTAATGATATCGTCAAAAAGCTTAATGATGCCAACAAAGATTATGAAAAAGCAACAACAAGCTACCAAAAGCAGCAAGCTGACTTTAAGAATGGCATTAATGATGCCAAAATCAAACTTCTTCAGGCCAAAATCACCCTCGGCAGCAAAGAAAAAGAATATTATAGCCAAAAGGCCAAGATCAATAAGAATGATCAGAGTTCTACAAAGAAGCTCCAAGAATTATCAAAAACAATGGCTTCCCTACAACAATCACTCCAAAACCAGATGCAAGATCCAGCAGCAATGCAAAATGGTACTGCTTTCGCTTCAATCACAAAGCAGATTGCCATGTTGACACAAAGTATTGGGGCAACAACAATGATTCTTTCAAGCAATCAGGCACTTGAAGAAGCAAAGCTCAAGCTTGATCAGGCGGCTAATGATCTAAGTGTTCAGGAGGCAAATCTTGCATTAAAAGAAGTTGAAGGTTCTAAGCAATTGGATGAAGCTTCTATTAAGCTGAAGGATGCTAAAAAGCAGCTCGATGAGGCAAAAGGAAAGGTGGATGAAGTCCCTAAAGGTACCATCTATACCTTAAGTGGTGAAGATAATATTGGTCTGGTGAATTATCAGAATAATATTACAGCCATTAAGGCTATTGCCTATGTCTTTCCGCTGATCTTTTTCTTGGTGGCAGCTCTTGTCTCATTAACAGCCATGTATCGTATGGTTGAATCTGAAAGAGAATACAATGGCACTTTAAGAGCGCTAGGTTATAGTAATTATGATGTCATGAAGCAGTATTTACGTTATGCTTTATTGGCTACTTTGCCCGCAAGTTTAATAGGCATACTATTGGGCAATCAATTCTTTGTCCGTATTATTCTCTATCTTTATCACTATATTATGTTTAATATTAATAATTATGTAGTGGTACAAGGCGTTGTAGTGAGCTTGTTGACAATTCTCTTGTCAGTAGGGGTCACAAGTGCTGTCACACTTATTGTCTGTCGACGTGAACTCTTTGAAATGCCAGCTAGCCTGATGCGTCCAAAAGCGCCAAAAATGGGCAAGCGAATACTCTTAGAACGCCTACCATTTATATGGCGAAGACTTTCTTTTAATCAAAAAGTGACATTGCGCAATATTTTACGTTATAAAGCGCGCTTCTTTATGAGCATTATTGGTATTGCCGGATGTACTGGACTTATTATTACCGGCTTTGGCATTAAGGACTCAGTTAAAGGGATTGTTGACTTGCAGTATGGTAATGTTTATCAGTATGATGCGATGATTCATTTTAATGAAAAGCGCAACCTCAAAGAAAGCAATAAGCTGATCAAGAGTCTTGAAAAAGAAGGCGTTTCAAAAATGACAATGCTTTCCTCTAGCTATGTTCATATGCTTGCCAACCGTAAGGATCTAGATACGACACTTAATGTTTATGCCTCATCCGATGATCTTTACAACTTCATCAATTTCCGGTCTTTAAGTCATAAGAAACTGACATTGGATGATGAAGGTGTCATCATCACACAAAAAGCAAGCGAACTGACTGGCTTACAAAAAGGTGACCGCTTATATCTCAAGATTGGTGATGAACAATATGAAGTTAAGGTGAGTGGTGTCATGAAGAGCTATTATGGCCATCTTTGCTTTATGAGCAAGACACTTTATGAAAAACTGACCCATAAGAGCTTTATGACGAATACTGGATATGTCAATTTTGTCAATAACAATAAGAAGAACAGACACCTTCTTTCAGAACGTCTTACAAAAGATCAGCTCGGTTCAATCGAATATCTCAAAGAGAGTGGTCAAAGCTTTGCGAATCGTCTTTCTTCACTCGATATCGTTATTGCAATCCTTATTATCTTTGCCGGCTTGCTTGACTTTATTGTTCTTTATAATCTCACAACAATCAATATTGAAGAACGCAAACGTGAAATAGCGACAATTAAAGTGCTAGGTTTTAGAAAAAGAGAGTATTACGACTATATCTTTAGAGAAAATAGTCTGCTTTCTTTCGTCGGAGCGATTCTTGGCTTTCTTATTGGCATGGCCATCCATGGCTTTATTATTCATCAAGTGGAATTTGAAGCAACAGTCTTTATTCGTTCCATTCACTTAGTCGTCTTCCTGATTGCCTTTATGATAACCATGTTATTTACATATTTCATTAATCTTTCTATGCGCCATGTTTTAAGACGTGTAGATATGGTTGAATCTCTTAAATCGATCGAATAGGGACATCTCGCGATGTCTCTTTTTTGTATAATCATAAATAAAGAAATATTTGGTCATGAGTTTAGGTTGATGTATGCAGTTACATTACACTCTATATGTAGTAATTGTTTAAAAATCGATACAAAAATACTTAATACGTTCGTAAAATAACAAATTGAAGAAAATATTTTAGATAAAAAGCAAAAATAGTGGAATATTTGGGTTGACATCTTTTTATCACTAAGTATAATAATGTCATACGAAAAAGGATTTGAGGGGGAATTGTTATGAAATTCAAGAAAGTATTAGCAATTGCCGCATGTGCCTCAATGTTAGTAGGCTGTGGCGGTAATGCAACAAAATCAACAAGCAATGGTACAGTGAAGGCTCCTAAGTTTGGTTTCATTGGTCCATTAACAGGTGATGCTTCACAGTATGGTACTGCCGTAAAGAACGCTTTACAGTTAGCTATTAAGCAGTACAACAGTAAGCATGGTACAAAGATTAAAGCTTATTACTATGATGATAAGGCTGATGCTACTGAAGCTGTTAATGCTTATAACAAGTTAGTCAATGATGATAAGGTAACTGCTGTTCTTTCACCAGTTACAACTGCTTCAGCTATCGCTGTTGCGAAAGCCGCAAGCAAGAATGGAACACCAATATTAGCTCCATCAGCTTCAGGTGATAGTTTCACAATTGATCCATCTACTAAGAAAGCTTATCCTAATGTATTCAGAATCTGTACAAACGATTCTTATGCAGGTACTTACTTAGCTAAATTATGTAACACAAAATTCCACTATAAGAATGTTGCTGCATTATATAACAAGGAACTTGACTACTCTACAGGCTTATACAATGCCTTCAAGGTTGAATCTAAGAACCAGAATGTCAATGTTGTTTATGCAGGTGCTTATAATGCCAATACAAAAGATTTCTCTACATTCGTTCAGAAAGTAAAGGATTCTAAAGCTGATGCAGTTTATTTACCAGATTACTATGAATCTGTAGTTGCGATTGCTAAACAGTTAAGAGATGCTGGTGTTAATGTTCCATTATTTGGTGGTGACGGCTGGGATGGTATCCTTGACGTTAAGGGTGTTAATGCTGCTAACTTCGAAGATACATATTTCGTTTCAGGCTTCAACAAAGATGCAACAAGCGGTCCTGCAAAGGAATTCGTAGATGCTTATAAAGCTGAATACAATGCTACTCCAAATATGTTCGCTGCCATGGAATATGATGCATTAAATGTTATGATGAAAGTTATCAATGAAGTTAAATCAACAGATTCTAAGAAGATCACTGATGCTTTAGCTAAAGTTGATGTTAAATCTGATGAAGCTGCTTGTGGTGGATTTAAATACAACAAGGATCATAACCCACAGAAAGAAATGTCTGTTGTAACAGTTAAAGCTGGTAAATACGTAACAGTACAATAAGGGTCATTAACTTTATAGGGAGACTTGTTCTCCCTTATTTTTTTAGAAAGGATTGATTTTATGGATTTTATTAATCAGGTCATCAATGGTCTCTCGACGGGATCGATGTACGCACTCGTTGCCATCGGATATACAATCGTATATGGTATTGGTAAAATGATTAACTTTGCCCATGGTGAGATCATCATGGCTTCTGCTTATTTTGCATATGTTGGTATGAGCTTCTTGCATTTACCTGCTCTTGTTGCTGTTTTGCTTTCTATTATTTTAACTGCACTTTTAGGTGTGCTGACAGAAAAAGTTGCCTATAAGCCACTTCGTGGTAAGGGCTCGCTTGAAGTCTTAATTACAGCCATTGGTGTTTCTTATTTATTACAGAATGTTTTCTATATGATCTTTACTTCATCTGGTAGAACATTCCCACAGATTATGCCAAAGGGTGCTATTAATATTGGTGGTCTTTCTATTACTTATATTACAATCATTACTTTAATTATTTCCTTTGTCGCTACAGGCATTCTCCTCTTCTTCATTAATAAAACAAGACTTGGTAAAGCTATGCGTGCCGTTTCTGAAGACCAGGGTGCAGCACAGTTAATGGGTATCAATGTTTCAACAACAATTTCCTTAGCCTTTGCGATTGGTTCAGGCTTAGGTGCACTTGCCGGTGTCATCTATGGTGCAAAATTCTCCATCATCAACCCTTACATTGGTCAGATGCTTGGTATCAAAGCCTTCATCGCTGCCGTTCTTGGTGGAATTGGTTCCATTCCAGGAGCGATGGTTGGTGGCTTACTGATGGGTGTTGCTGAATCATTGACAATTGCTTATATTTCATCTGATTTCTCTGATGCCGTTGTCTTTGGTATCTTGATTCTTGTCTTATTAATTAAACCTGCTGGTATCTTTGGCAGCAATGTAAGAGAGAAGGTGTAAGCTTATGAAGAAAAAACTTATTCGTGAACTCGTTACTGCGCTTGTGCTCGCTGTTGTTGTTTATGCCATCTTTGCGATAGGCTTTGCGACAGGGGCTATTAATAGCTACTGGCAAGGGATCTTAATGCTTGTTGGTATCAATGTGACTTTAGCTGTTTCACTTAACTTGGCAACAGGTTATCTTGGCCAGTTAACACTGGGCCATGCTGGCTTTATGGCAGTCGGTGCCTATGTATCGGCCTTACTTTCCATGTATGCGAATTTGCCATTTGTTTTAACGCTTGTGATTGGGGCTGTTGCAGCCGGCTTTATTGGCTTATTGATTGGTGTCCCAATCTTACGATTAAAAGGTGACTATCTTTGTATTATCACTTTAGCCTTCAATGAAATCATTCGTGTTATTATCGTTAACCTTTCTATCACAAATGGTTCTAAAGGTCTGATTGGTACACCTTCCGATACAACATTCCTTGCTGTATATTTAGTTGCAGTAATTACAATCTTTGTCGTTTATTCGATTGTACATTCTAGACATGGTCGTGCAATCATCTCTATTCGTGAAGATGAAACAGCAGCTGAATTATCAGGTATCAATATTACTTATTATAAAATTCTAGCTTTCGTTATTTCAGCATTATTTGCCGGTTTAGCTGGTGGTCTTTATTCCCACTATATTGCCATCCTTGTTCCTAAATACTTTGATTACAATAAATCAGTTGAAATTTTAGTAATGGTCGTTCTTGGTGGTATGGGTAATTTACCTGGCTCTATTATTGCTGCTGTTGCCTTAACTATTATTCCTTCATTATTAATTAGTTTCTCACAATATCGTATGCTGATCTATGCCATTGTCTTAATTGCCGCAATGCTTTTAAAGAACAGTGATGCAGGGATTGCATTACGTGCAAAATTACCAAAGTTTAAAAAGAGAGGGGAGGTCGAAGAATAATGAGTTCAAGAAAACCATTACTACAGACAAAAGGCTTAGGAATCCAGTTTGGTGGACTTAAGGCTGTTGATGAATTCAATTTCTCTATTGACAACAACCAGCTCTTTGGTCTTATTGGTCCTAATGGTGCCGGTAAAACAACTATTTTTAACCTTTTAACAGGTGTCTATACGCCAACAAGTGGCCAGATCTTACTTGATGGCAAAGCTATTAACCATTCTTCACCAACTCAGATCACACAGATGGGTGTTGCTCGTACTTTCCAGAACATTCGTTTGTTTAAAGATATGACGGTGCTAGATAATGTCAAGGTAGGCTTACATCATTCCCATCAGTATTCATTACTAGCAAGTATTTTACATACCCCTAGCTATTTCAAAGGGGAAATGGCAATGGATGAAGAAGCCCGCAGCTTACTTCGTGTCTTTGACTTAGAGAAGTTTGCGAATGTTAAAGCAAGCAATCTTCCTTATGGTAAACAGCGTCAGCTTGAAATTGCCCGTGCCCTTGCAACATCACCTCGCTTATTGCTTCTTGATGAACCAGCTGCTGGTATGAACCCAACGGAAACAGCAGAACTCATGGAAACAATTAAGGTTGTCCGTGAGAAATTCTCAGTTGCGATTCTATTAATTGAACATGATATGAAGCTTGTCATGGGTATTTGTGAAAAGATTTGTGTATTGAACTTTGGGACTGTCTTAGCATTCGGTACACCTGATGAAATTAAAAACAATCCAGATGTCATTGCGGCTTATTTGGGCAATGATGCGTAGGAGGTAGATTTATGTTATTGACAGTAAAAGATCTTAATGTGCACTATGGTGTGATTCATGCCATTAAAGATATTAATCTTGAAGTTGAAGAAGGTCAGATTGTGGCCTTGATTGGGGCAAATGGTGCTGGCAAGACTTCAACACTTCATGCCATCAGTTCCTTATTGACTTCAAAAACGGGTGAGATTGTCTTTGATGGACAGGATATCAGCAAGATGCCAGCTCATAAAATCGTTGCTACACATCTTGTGCAGGTGCCTGAAGGAAGACGTATTTTTGCTCAGCTTTCTGTAGAAGATAACCTGGAGATGGGGGCTTTCTTAAGAAATGACAACAAGATTGAAGAAGATATGCAGCATGTCTATGAACTCTTCCCACGTTTATCAGAACGTCGTAAACAGCTTGCAGGAACGCTTTCTGGTGGTGAGCAGCAGATGCTAGCCATGGGACGTGCGCTTATGAACAAACCAAAGCTTCTTCTTCTTGACGAACCTTCAATGGGCTTGTCACCAATTCTTGTTAATGAAATCTTTGATATCATTAAGACAATCAATAAAGAAGAAGGCGTAACAGTACTTCTTGTTGAACAGAATGCGACAAAAGCCTTAAGTATTGCTGATAAGGCTTATGTTCTTGAAACAGGAAAAATTACTGTTTCTGGTAATGCTAAGGAAGTAGCAAATAATCCACGTGTTAAAGAAGCCTATTTAGGATAAGAGAAGTGCTTAAGCACTTCTTTTTTTGTAGTACAAGCGAAGCTTGTATCTAGTCTTTAGACAGTTGAGCGTACGTAGGACGTGAAACAATAAACCACCTGCTATGCAGGTGGATGGCAAGACAGTTATACAAAAACATCACCGTTCCTTCTATAATGGTAAGTGTTCAAGTTACCGCTAAAAAAGAAAGGAACGGTGATGTCTCATGGCTCATAAAGCCAATTCGCTATCGCATACAAAATGGTATTGCACATACCATATCGTATTCACACCAAAGTATAGACGAAAAGAAATATATGGTCAATATCGAAAAGACCTTAAGGAAATCATAAAGGAACTCTGCAGG
>NZ_JNKU01000039.1 GCF_000702165.1 Sharpea azabuensis DSM 18934 | reverse complement strand
GAGTTTAACGCTTTGTAATTAGGGCTGTTCTTTAAAAGCGTGTAATTATTTTCGTATTTTAGAAACTCGCCCTCAGAAAAGTAATACTGTCTTACATTGTAAATGGCTTCATTGGCAAGATTCTTTGCTATATGGCATAGTTCTTTTATAGTTTTGTAATCTTCCTTTGAAAGATGCTTTACTTGTTGTTTTACGGTAAGATGCATACAGCTTTCTCCTTTCTAAAGACTCGGAAACAGGATTTCCTGTATGCATATTATATCATATCCCTAACCGCCATTCATCCCACGGCCCAAGGGCTCGTGGGTTTTCTGTCGGGAACTGTATAAAAAAATGATAACGGCCTGCGTTATCACTTTTCACTTTTATTCAATTGTATGTTTAACGGGATGGTCTTTCTTGAACTCCTTATAAAGATCTTTATTACACATAGCTGCTGAGGCACAACCAGAACAGCTCGAGCCACAAGAACTAGCACCATTCTTCTTACCAATGATTTGTCTGATGATTACCCACAAGCTATAGGCAATAATGAGACCTAGAATAATATATGTCCACATAGTATCCCTTCTTTCTTTACCTATACAAGAGTATCCCATGGAAAGGTTTTGAAATATGTATGTGTGTGTGTAAATCATGAGGTACTCTTGTATAGGGACCTCTATTGAGGTCCTTTTTATTTTATTTGACAGCTATATCCTGCATGATGAATAGCTGATGTAATTGTATTGATGTTGGGTTCTTGTTTAGTAAGAACTGTGACTTCTCTTTTAGTGAGGTTGATTGATGCCATTGTATCTTTCTGGCTATTTAAGGCATTGCTGATCTTTGTTGCACAGTTTGCACAATGCATATCTTGTACAGTGAATGATGTGGAATAAGGATAATGTTTCTTATTTGTATCTTCTGGTTTTATCTTTTGAAGATGATCACCTGTCGAACAACAACCTTCTTTAGAAGAAGTCAACATGTGCCTAATGCCATAAATAAAGAATATAGCTATGATGACGCCAATAATAACTGTTGCCATATGATGCCTTCTTTCTATGCCTGTACTAATTCACCAACTGGTTCTTTGTAACCAGGACGAACAACCATGTAGATGATAAACAATACTAAACCAAATGCAACGATTTGTCCAATACCAAGACTTGCACCATAGAAGAAGAAACTGCCTAATTGATATGTGATGAATGATAAGACATAACCTAAGACAAGCTGATAGCTAATCGCGAAGATAGCCCAGAAACGAGAACCCATTTCACGCCAGATTGTACCCATAGCAGCAATACATGGTGGATTAAAAAGGTTCAAGATCATATAAGAGAATGCTCCCATTGTTGTAAAGAGTGAAGCAACACCAGCCTTACCAGCCAATACAACAACTGTTGAAGCTGCAAGTTCTTTGGCAGAAAGAGCAATCAGTACGGATACGCCACCTTCCCAGTTGCCAAAGCCAAGTGGAGCAAAGATAGGAGCAAGGAATTCACCAATATAACGTAAGATAGATTTAGAAACTTCAGCACTTCCTGAATCAATATATTGTAATGTTGGTGTATAACTCATTAAGAACCAAGTGATCACTGATACAGCAAAAATAATTGTTCCCGCTTTAATAATGAAATGTTTACCTCTTTCAAGAACACGCATCAGTACAGTCTTAGGCTGTGGTAAATGATAAGCAGGTAATTCCATAACGAATGGTGCACTTTCACCGGCAAAGAAACGTGTCTTCTTTAAAGCAATACCGGATAATACAATAACCGCTAAAGATAAGAAATACATGCTTGTAGCTACCCAGGCTGAACCATGGAAGAAGACTGAAGAAATCATAGCGATAATTTCTGTCTTAGCAGCACAAGGAATAAATGTACAAAGCATAATTGTCATTCTTCGGTCTGCTTCATCTTCTATTGTACGGGCGGCCATAATACCTGGTACACCACAACCAGAACCAATAAGAATAGGAATAAATGACTTACCTGATAGACCAAACTTTCTAAACAGTCTATCCATAATAAAGGCAATACGTGCCATATAACCAGTATCTTCTAAGATGGATAAGAAGACAAAGATCAAGAGAATCTGTGGAACGAAGCCAAGTACAGTACCTACTCCACCAACAACACCATCAATTAATAAATGCTGCATCCAGTCAGCTACACCTAATGTACTACATAACGCTGTTAATGCATTTGGAACAATATCTCCAAAGAGAACATCATTTGTCCAGTCCGTCATCCATGTACCTACCGTTGTTACTGAGATGTAGTACATAATGAAGATAATAACTGCAAAGATTGGAAGAGCTAAATATCTATTTGTGACAATACTGTCAATCTTATCCGATAAACTCTTTGCCTGCTTCTTGGAAGCAACAACACATTGACTTGTAAGCTTTGTAATATATTCATAACGTGCTGATGTAATAATAGATTCAGCATCATCCTCTTCTTCATCTTCAATCTTAGTAATGATTGGTTCAACGATATTCTTGAGATCAGGGTTGAGATTATTGTCTTGAATAACTTTGTTGTCACGTTCAAAGAGCTTAATCGCAAACCAGCGTTTCATATCACCATCAAGCTTACCTTCAATTTCCTGAATAGCCTTAAGTAAGTGACCGGAGAAGATTTCTGGACGTTTGCCAACTTCATGTGCTTTCGCTAATCGAATAGCTTCCTGAGCTGCTTCTTTAGTGCCCTTGCCCTTCAAAGCAGAGATTGTCATAACTTTACAACCAAGTTCTTTTTCTAGTTTCTTTGTATCGATAGTGACACCTGTCTTCTCTAAGACATCAACCATGTTGATCGCAATTAAGGTTGGTAAACCGAGTTCTAGTAACTGAGTTGTGAGATAGAGATTACGTTCGATATTTGTACCATCAACGATATTGATAATGGCATCTGGTTGTTCATTGACAAGATACTGTCTAGAGACAACTTCTTCTAGTGTATAAGGTGAAAGTGAATAAATACCTGGTAAGTCCTGAATTGTGACATCGGGATGGCCTTTTAGCTTACCATCTTTCTTTTCCACCGTTACACCTGGCCAGTTACCAGTATATTGTGACGAACCTGTTAAATCATTAAAGAGTGTTGTTTTCCCGCTATTTGGGTTACCTGCTAAACCAATGATCATCTTCTTCTCCCCCTACTCTACATCAATAAGCTCTGCATCCGCTTTACGAATAGAAAGCTCATAGCCTCTAACTGTTAATTCAATCGGATCACCTAAAGGAGCAACTTTTCTCACAAAAACTTCTACACCTTTAACTAACCCCATATCCATAATACGTCTCTTTGTAGCACCATTACCATTTAACTTCTTAATTGTCACGCTACTACCAATTGGCACTTCTTTTAAAGTCATCTTCTTCATCCCCCTAAATAAAGATACGTTTCGCTAATGTACTATCAATCGCTATGCGGCTGTCATGAACTTGAACAATGAGATTATCACCCATACGATTGACAACCGTTACTTCGTTGTTCACAACAAAGCCTAGTTCCGCAAGATGCACCTTGACTTCATCTTTGCCACTGATACGCTTTATTTGTCCTTTTTCGCCTACTTTAGCCATTGTAAGTGGAAACATATGTATGCCTTCTTTCTAATTAGTCTTTACTAACTACAGTTAGTTTAGTATAACTTACTGACTATGTCAACATAAAAGTTAGTATCAACTAATTTTATAGTGCACTTTATTTGACCTATCTCAAACCACATTGATAAGATAGAAATGAGGTGAATACTATGAGTGAATCAACAGAAATGTATTTAGAAACAATATTAATACTCAAAGAACGTAATGGTTATGTGCGCAGTATTGATTTAGCTCATGAAATGCATTATTCCAAGCCAACTATCTCCCAACAAATGAAAAGACTAAAGGAGAAAGGCTTGATTGAAATAGATGAAAAAGGACATATCTCTTTATCCCCTAGTGGTTTAAGTGTTGGAAAGATGATCTATGAAAGACATCAATTGCTTACAACAATTTTTCTTCATATTGGGGTAGCTGAAGATATTGCCCGTAAAGATGCTTGTCGTCTTGAACACTATATTTCTCAAGAATCTGTAACAGCTTTAAAAACATATTTTCATGATATTATTGAAACGGATCAGGAAGTCTGATTCGTTTTTTATATTGCATTGTTGATATCTTACTTGAAATGGTGATTTTTCAATATTTTTATTTAATTTACAAATAATAAAGACAAAGAAGAATATTATTTAATTAGAAATGAATACCCTACTTTCAACCTGTGCACCAAACATAGAAACAATAAGTGCTACAGCTACAATAAGAGAAAGTGCATCAGAAAAGACAAATGATGGAACATCTAACCAACTGATTAATTTAGGTGATAATACAGAACTTAAAGAATTAATAAACGCATGGACAAATATAAAGAATGAAAGTGAAACCATAGTCATCTCCAGAAGATAGAAGCAATCATTAATAGAAATGTGACTAAGAGAAATAAGAAACCAAATGCTAGTGTATTAGGTGTTGTTACCTTACGAATATACGCCTGAACTGGAATTTAAAATTTCATTTAGATCTTTTTGTCTATACTTTGGTGTGGATACGATATAGTATGTGCAATACCGTTTTGCAAGCGATAGTGAATTAGCTTTATGAGCCATGAGACATCACCTTTCCTTTCTTTTTCGCGGTAACTTGAATACTTACCATTATAGAAGGAACGGTGATGCTTTTTGTAACTTTCTTGCCAACCACCAGCATATCAGGTTGTTTATTATTTCGCACACTCAACCGTCTAAAGACTAGATAGAAGCTTTGCTTGTACTACAAAAGAAAAAGGCCACAAATGTGACCTTAAACCAAACTAAATCCAATTGCACTTGCCACCATCATAATAATACCTGCAAGCAATACACCAAGCATGACAGCCGCAACTGTTTCCTTGAAGTCCATATCAAGAATACTTGCCGCAAGTGTACCAGTCCAGGCACCTGTACCAGGTAGTGGAATACCTACAAATAACATCAGTGCGACAAAAGTCCCTCTACCAGCCTTCTCAGTCAGCTTCTTTCCACCCTTCTCACCTTTTTCAAGACAGAACGTAAAGAACTTTCCAACAACAGGCTTATCCTTTCCCCATTCAAGTAATCTTCTTGCGAATAAATAAATAAAAGGAACAGGAAGCATATTTCCTAATATACATATCATATAAGATGTAACCATTGGTAGACCTAATCCCTGTGATACAGGAATAGCTCCACGTAGTTCAACGATTGGAACCATTGAAATAAAAAAGATCCATAAGTATTTAGCAATCATTATTTTTTCTCCTTACATCATATTACTATCATATAGGAAATTATGGTGATTTCAAGCCTGTTTTAATGCATTCGTATAGAGTTCAATAAGTTTTTCTAGAGAGTAGGAAGCATTAGCTGATGATGTGGATGGTAAGGTGATAGGGATAATATGTGTTTTGTCTTCGAGGTATTTCTTGTAGTACTTTTCACTTGTCTTACCATTACAGATGATGGTATGGATATGGGTATGATTGATGAGTTGTGGTATGTCGTTGGGAATAACATCTTTAATAGATGCATCACTGCTGCCTCTTATAATGCAGCTATGAATACTGTCCCATAAAGCAATATGGTGTTTGAGAAGAACTTCTTCTTTTCTTTTATTTGTGGGTAGGTCTTCATGATAGATAGCACTGATGACTTTCCAGAATCTATTCTGTTTATTGGCATAATAGAAGTGTTCTTCCCGTGACTTCACTGAAGGCAGACTGCCCAATATCAGTATCTCACATTCTTCATCAACAATAGGTGCTAAGGGATGAACAACACGCTCTTCTTTCATCATCTTCTCCCATTCATAAAGCCCACACTTTTTCTTATCACAACTCTTGGCATCACTCTAACAGCTAAATTCAATAACTGTCCAGATACATTATTAAAGACAACAACTCTCTTCTTCATTAAGCCTTCAACACCTTTATAGGCTACATGATCAGCTGTATCTGGTTTGAAGAATTTCATAATAGGTGAGGCTGTTACGTTAGCTCTTTGCCAGAAGTTTGTCTGTGTTGGGCCAGGACATAGACATGTACAAGTCACACCCGTACCTTTGAGTTCCTCAGCCATCGCTTCACTAAAAGAAAGCACATAGGCCTTTGTTGCATAATAGACATTCATATAAGGACCTGGGCACAAGCCTGCGATTGAAGCCACATTTAAGATTTTCCCCTTTCCTCTTTCGACCATGAGCTTCCCAAAGCGATAAGTCATTTCTGTCAAGGCGAGAATGTTGACTCTGATCATATCTCTATTCTTACGATAATCACTTTCAAGAAACTTTCCATAATCACCAAAGCCTGCATTATTCATGAGGATTTCGATTGGATATTCCTTCAGCATCTCATACAGTTCCTCAACAGCATGCTTCTTACTTAAATCCTTGACCACACTCAATACTTCAACATTAATGAAAGACAACTCTTCTTCCAATTCCTTCAACGCATCTTGATTTCTACCCACAAGAATAAGATCATAGCCCTTTCTCGCAAACAATCTTGCACTTGCATGACCAATCCCACTTGATGCTCCTGTAATTAATACTGCATGTTTCATACAATCACCACCTTCTTTCCCTTTCATTATATCAACAACAATACCTATTAGACAAACAAACATGATTTCGTTAGAATAATGACAACAGGAGTAAAGACAATGCAACCAATATTAATCTATTACATTATCATCAACATCATCACTTATATCTTATTTGGGGTTGATAAACTGAAGGCTAAAACACATCGCTGGCGTATTCCTGAAGCCACCCTACTTTTCTTTTGTATTATTGGTGGAGCTTTTGGGGGATTTGCAGGTATGTTTTCTTTTCATCACAAGATTAGAAAAAACAAGTTCCGTTATCCTGTGCCATTACTAACGATTATACAACTTGTTCTTATCTATCGTTGTATGCACTAAGAGTATGTCTTAGTGTATTTTGTTTTAAAAAAGAGAATCTCATTGAGATCCTCTTATTCAACAACTGGTATTTCTTTAATAATTTCTTTTGTATGCGCAAGACAACGTTCCTTAGAAACCACCATATTCTTATAACCCGTAAGTCCACAGTTATTTGAGAGTTCTTGTGTAAACTGACTCGCCTTATAAATACGGACATTACTAAAATCATCAATAGTTTTAGCTGTTTTTATGTGTGCTTCAAAATAATTAATAAGTGGTATCCACTTAGTATTCTCAATAGATTTCTTGCCATCCTTCGTCACAAAATCACATTCAAACATACCCTCATACATACACTTCTCTTCTTTTTGTCCTGAGACAAAATTTCCTAATGAATAAAGTACAAGTGTTTTATGCCCTTCTGTATTTGTATACCAATGAGCTGGCTGGATGGTATGTGGGTGTGTTCCAACAACTAAGTCAACCCCTAAATCCGTCATGAGTTTGGCATACTCTTCTTGCATTTTATTGATATTGTCTTGATATTCATCACCCCAATGGGCACTCACTACAATAAAGTCTGCCTGACTTTTAGCTTGATTGACTTGATTCGTGATCTTTGTTCGATCAAAAAGAGAGACATGTGAAGAATCTGTTGGATTATTTAATCCATAAGTATAACTTAAGAAGGCGATCTTGATGCCATTACGGTCAATGATTGGAATTGTATTCGTATCCTGGGCATTCTCATAAAGTCCTAAGAGCTTCATATCCGAATTCTTAAAGAGCTGTATCATATGTTGGAGGCTTGCAGTACCTGTATCCATGGTATGATTACTTGCCCCATTCACAACATCAAAGCCTGTATCCTTTAATGCATCAAAGACAGCATCTGGTGAGTTAAATGAGGGATAACCTAAATGACCACCACCAATAACAGTCTCCTGGTTCACAAAGCTTATATCAGCATTCTGAATATCACTCTTAACATTTTGATATATTGGTTTGAAATCATACTGCCCATCACCAACATTACCTGCTGCTTGATCAGCTGTAGCCATGACTTTATCATGAATGATATTATCCCCTACAGCTACAAAACTTACCTTCTTTGTTTCTTCTTGTTTTGTATTGATAAGTTTTGTTTTCTTTGTTGGGGTTGTATGAGGAGTTATCTTCATACCAATAACAAGTAATGAGATAAGTAAGATAGGTAGAATGAATATAATAGTGTGTTTCTCTTTCATGTTCCTACAATAGCATATCTCCTAGAAACTTTCAAAGCGTTTTCAATGTTAGTTCTTTGAAAGATCAATGACTTCAGTTTTAAGAATAGCATCATGTGGTAAAGGAATATTGTAATCCTTTAACATGATAACATTGTTGATAAGGAAATAGCCTGCTGAAAGAACAAGAAAGAGCGGGCCAAAGAGAAACTTCATGATACATTCTCTTAATAAAATCTGCATCATTGTTCTTTTGGAATCATCTTTGTTGATGACTTTGACTTTAAAGATAGCCTGTCCCACAGTCTGTCCCTGTTTATATGGTACATAGCAAGTTAAGAATACAATTGCTACAAGAGCACAGATCAACATAATATTCCCCTTGCCTACATCACCATCAGCTACATAACCTCTTGCACCTGTATAAAACAATCCCATAACAGCAATATCAATGATGAAATCAATAAGTGCTGATAACCATTTTCTGACTGCAAACTTCATAGATATATCCTCCATATTATCTTGATGATAACATCAATTCACTTATTTGTCCTCTACTTTTCTATTTCATTGACAACTAGCTTTAAAGATTGGCTTGTTTATAGCTTATCAGTTCAATATTCTCTTTGTTTAGCCATTCTTTTGTCTTCATATCTGTAAGCATTACAACTTCTTTAGTACGATTAATAGTCAAAGATGAGTGAGTAAGAATATAGTCATCTAAATAGCCTGGATGGAAGATAGCAACATTGGGCATATCTTCACTAAAGTGATGTAAAACACCATCTTGTAAGCATGATAATGGGTCATAGTCTTTGGCGAATGCTCCAAATGGTAAAGTATGGATTGGCTTTCCTCTAAACGTACCATTCTCCATCATTGGGTTAATGTCGTTGAATGGTAAATCATACTTTTTGGCAACAATAGCTAATGCCTTTTCAAGATTC
Organism: Sharpea azabuensis DSM 18934; assembly: GCF_000702165.1. Classification (GTDB taxonomy): domain Bacteria; phylum Bacillota_I; class Bacilli_A; order Erysipelotrichales; family Coprobacillaceae; genus Sharpea; species Sharpea azabuensis. The sequence continues at coordinate 18,135 of NZ_JNKU01000039.1, read as the reverse complement.
TCACTTACTACAGCATGTGCTTCAAAGTAATCCGGTTTTCTTCCTGTAAGTTCTTTAAAACGTAAATATTGTGCCTCAATCTCAATAACTGCTTCATCTAGCTTAATAAGCTCCTTCCCTTCTTTATAAGCCTTTCTAAAGGCTTTAGAGGAATGGAAGTTACCATTCTCATCAAGCATGGATGGAATGAGTTTAGGATTAGCACATGGTTTACCTAAACAGATGTTTGTATGTTGTCCTATGCCAACTTTTGTACCTTCTAACAACTGCAGTCCTTGTTTAGCAGAAGGCATATTGGGCATAACACCAACAGAAGAAACAAGTCCCTCTTTGACCGTCTTCAAAATACCATAATTAACGGCTTCACTGTACCCTAGGTCATCTGCTCTGATTATTAATTGTCTCATTACGAACACCTCATTGATTCTTTTTCTCATATAAATCCTTAAAATAATATTTCTTTTTACGATACACAAAATAATAGTGTATTTCATATTCATTATCAGCAACCTCAATACATTCACTTTTAACTTTATAGAAATGTATATCTCTTTCTTCTATACGATAACCTTGATAATATTCTATTCCTACAACGATATCTTTCACAATGCTTTTAATGATTAAGCTTCTGATATTGGTGATGGGGATAATGAATTTTGGTTCTATTGCATATTTTCTTATACTTTCATAATAATCATGTCTAGTCTTCATATATTACCTCTTATTTCATCAATTGTGTTTGTCCAATACTTTCAAGAAAGTTTTTAATATGCAAATCTAGGCTTATAAATCTCTCTTCTACATATTCATATGTATCAACCTCATCAAATTTATGATATGCCCATTGTGTCTCAGCATAAGAATCCTCATTTACACCTAAATCATATAGTTCCTCATTCTCATAGTTAAAAGGAATACTAATTTGAGGATATTTTTCCATAATCTTATTTGCTCTTTCTCTCCATATTCCATGATGTCTACCAATAGTTGATCCATCTTCGTGATATGTATATGTATCTGGATCATAGATAGTGGCATGTAATATTTCATGCAGCAAGATACTTAATGAGATATCTTCATTGACTGTTTTCTCTAAGAGACAACGACTAATAAAGATATATTTGGGATATCTTAGTTTATAACGAACATTATAATCAAAATTACAATAACCATAATAATTTATATGATCACCAATATAGAATGGGATGTTCTCTAAATCTAATGGTTCATTATTGTAGAGTTCTTCATATGATAAACATTCTTCAAGGATATTATAGGATTTAATTAAAAGATTCCTGATATTATGTTTTTCTGGGAAGATTGTTCTTTTAGGTTGGTTGATTGTAAAAATAGGTGTTGTTCTTGCATAATCACTTAACATTTTTTCCTCCTAAAATAAAAACGACCAGAATGACTCTGATCGCTTTTACTCATTTGTTTTCATTTTCTTTAGGTACCTGTATAATACTACACAACTGTATATAATGCAATAGTCCCTACATAAAGTGTTATAACTTTGGATGATAAGTCCAGTCTTTCGAGAATCCTGCTACCATGCACATAATAGGCGCAAATAGCAAGAATAAGAAGCCAATACCAATACCCTGGCCAAATCTCTTAGCTATCTTGAAGCAACTCATTATCTGTAATACAGCAGCAATAATACCAAGAATGAACATTAAAACAACACTAAATACCATAGCATTTTCATTATTAGATGCACTCTCTACAGCAATAAAGATAATACCTAAAATAGTGCCTACAGATCCAATTAATGACCATACGGCATTAAATCCAGCCATTCTCAGCCAGTCATAGATATTCAGCACCGGAATAAGAGAATGCCAACCTGGTATACCAGCCTTCTTATACATCTTCCATACCCCAATTATTTGAAAAACACCTATTGCGACTGCGAATAGCCAAACAATTGAAAGCACACCATATACAGCAGCTAAATCCGAATCATTCATAAATACAATTTCCCCTCATCGCCATTATATAACAAACAACACATTCAATCCACCAACAGACTAAGGGCATAAATATTTGTGCCCTCTTTTTCAACCCATTAACACACCAATACATACTATAGTTGATATTTTAATATAAACTATAGTATGTATTCCAATATAAACTATAGTTTTCTTTTTAACATAAACTATAGTATGTATTCTTATAACAACCAGAAGTTTATATTCGTGGTATACTAGTATCAACAATTGAAAACTAAGTTTTTTAAATTATGATAAATTCTCTTACCATATAAGACGTTACTACTAAATTAGAGGATAAAAGAGATGTAAATAAAAAAGCACTATCATATTGCCTACTTTCATATCGAAGGTAGGTCACTAAATAGTGCTAATTGATATTCTATGAAGCCATATTTAATACTTTTGTTTTCAAAAGAGTATCATATGGCATTTCGACATTAACGTCTTTAAGCAAGAAGACATTGTTGATGAAGAAATATACTATAGAAAACAGGAGAAATACTGGTCCTAGTGCAAATTTAAGTACACATTCTCTTAGAAAATTTTGTAAATATGTTCTCTTTGTATTATTTTTGTTTACAACTTTCACTTTCATCAATCTTTGGCCAATAGTTTGTCCTTGCACAGTTGGGATATAACAAGTAAAGAAGAGAATACTTATTATTGCTGATAATAACATTAGTTCTCCCTTCCAGCTTGTTCCTTCTAAAAAGAATACATTGGCGCAAAAATAGAACAAACTTACTACTCCACCAGTAATTAAGTAATCTATGAAAGCTGATAACCATCTTTTAAACGCAAATTTCATATTATTTACCCTTTAGTATTTCTACTGTTTCTTTCTGTAGTTTTAGTGTATTTTGATTCTCATTAAGATAAGAGTTATAAAGTAAATCAATAAATACCAAAATAGGAAATTGAGGGGAAATGATGTTCCCAGTATCTAAGTTTTCCAAAACGGGAATACATACGAGTTCATCAACATATTCTTTTTTCTCTGTATTTCCTGTAATCAATACTGTTCTTGCTTTGCGCTCATGAGCATGCTTAAGAGCAAATACAACTTCATCTGAAGTTCCAGAGATACTAATTCCAATAACGAGATTTCTTTGATTCATGAGTAATGATTGAATTTTCATCAAATCCCCTTCACTACAAGACTCCATCAGCACACCTAACCTTGTAAAGCGTCTCTTCATTTCTTCGCCAGCTAATCCTGAGCTCGCAATTCCAATGACATGTATGTGATCATATTCTTTAAGATATTGAATAAGCCGTTCGATTTGTGCTGTATCAATAATTGTGTTAAAACGATTCAATATTTGTTCGTATACATTGATTACTGAAGAGGATGAATAATCTTTATCTTGGGGTGTTGTAAAAATACGTGAGTATTCATAAACAAATTCACGATATCCTCTAAATCCCATCTTTTGTGCAAATCTAGACAAAGATGCTTCACTCACAAAGATTTTTCTTTTCATGTTCTTTATTGAAAAATCATCCATCTTCTTATTTTTCAAGAAATAATCAGCAATGATTTTTTCTGTATCTGTGAAATCATCATATTGATCAACAAGTTTTGATATTATCGAATTAATATACATTTACTTTTCTTACCTTATCTAATCATCCATTCCTAATAAATCTAAAATAACTGTTTTATAAAGTATTGCTTTTGCACCAAAGATAGCTTGAATACCATTATCTACTTCTAGGACACCTATTGCACCTAGAGATTTAAATTTATCTTTTTGTACTTTACTAGCATCTTTTACGCCTACACGTAATCTTGTTGCACAAGCATCGACATCTTCAATATTATCAACACCACCCAAGTATTCAATAATCTTAATAGCATTTGCTTCTAGTTCTGTATTTTTATTTTCATTTTTAGATGGTTCACTGATCACAAGATCGTCTCCACCTCTACCGGGAGTAGCAATATTGAATTTCGTAATAGCAAATCTAAAAGTGAAATAGTATAAGCAAGCCCAAGCTGCACCTACAGGTAATACCAATAACCAGTTTGTTTTAGCATTACCTTGCATAATACCAAACAAGAAGAAATCAATAAAACCACCTGAGAATGTATTACCAATACGGATTTTTAATAAGTCAGCAACTAAGAATGAAAGCCCATCATAGAATGAATGCACAACATATAAAATAGGGGAAACAAATAAGAACATATATTCTAGAGGTTCAGTAATACCAGTAATAAATGAAGTTAAAGCTACTCCAAGGAATAAACCGGCATATTTCTTTCTTTTAGTCTTATCAACTGAATGGTACATAGCAAGAGCCGCTGCAGGTAAACCAAACATCATTGTAGCAAAACGACCAGCAAAGTATTTTGTTCCTGATGTAAACAAACCAGTATGATGTGGATCAGCTAACTGAGCAAAGAAGATTTTTTGTGCACCAACAACTTCTTTGCCTGCAACCTTTTCAACACCACCTAACTCAGTATACCAGAACATTGGATAAATCATATGATGTAAGCCAACTGCACCACACAATCTCATTAAGAAACCATAGAAGAATGTTCCAATAACACCAGCAGATGAAATAGCATGTCCAGCAGCCAATAATAATTGCTGTAGTGGTGGCCAAATAATGTAGAATGCAGCGCCAACAAAAATAGCACAAACGACAGTAATAATAGGAACAAAACGAGAACCACCAAAGAATCCCAAAACATCCGGTAATTGAATATCATGGTATTTATTGTGGAGATTAACTGCTATCAATCCCATTACAAGAGCACCAATAACACCTGTATCAATTGCATTACCTTTTGGATTTGCAATAGAAAGAATAGCTGATGTTGTACCATTCATAACGAGATAACCAACAACACCTGCAAGTGCAGCTACACCTTTATCTTTCTTAGCTAAACCAATACATAAACCAACACATAGAAGCAATGATAAGTTAGAGAAAACAATGCTACCAGCTGCATTCATTACTTTGAATACAGTTTGTAACCAACCAACATTTAAAAATGGATATGCAGCAATTGTTGCACTACTACTAAAGGCACCACCAATTCCTAGCAGCAAACCAGCAGCAGGCAACATGGCAATAGGTAACATGAAAGCTTTACCAATTTGTTGTAACTTTTTGAACATAATTATTTTTCCTCCCTCAATACATGTTCATTTACGTGTGTAAATATTTTTTTCATAAACCCCTTTTAGTACACTATCTTTAATTCTGACTCACTTTAAAATGTATATCTGTTTATTCCTGAATTTCCTTCACAAATCTTTCAGTAATTTCTTTTGGTCTTGTTATTGCACCTCCAACAACAGCAGCATATGCATGACATTCTTTTAGAACCTTTTTAAGTTCTTCTGGATAATGTATCTTTCCTTCAGCAATAACTGGTACATGTAATTCATCAACACATTTCCTAATAAGATCATAATTAGGTCCATCTATATTTTCTGAATACGGTGTATATCCACATAGTGTTGTTGAAACGATATCGAAGCCAATTCTTTCAGCTTCAAGACATTCTTCAAATGTCGAGCAATCTGCCATTGCAAGTCTTTTATTCGCATGAATATAAGCAACAAGTTCTTCTACTTTTTCTCCATGAGGACGTTTACGGCAAGTTGCATCCAAGGCTATAATTTCACTTCTTGTTTCTAATAATTCATCTATTTCTCTATGAGTAGGTGTAATATAAATATCTGAATCATCATAATTTCTTTTGACAATACCAATAATTGGCAAATCAACAGTCTTTTGAATTTCTAAAATATCTTCTTTTGATTGTGCTCTTATTCCTGCAGCACCTCCTTCTAAAGCTGCCAAAGCCATTCTTGACATGATAAAACTTGAATGCAAAGGCTCATTGGGTAATGCTTGGCAAGATACAATAAGTTTTCCCTTTAATTCTTCTAACATTTCCTTTTTGATATATTCTGTGTTGTTTAGTAAACAACCACAATACCTTCCTCCTCATTTCAGTCTTAAGACTTATGTACACTCATCTTATAGTTAAATAATAGCCCTTCTAAGTATCATATCAATAGTCAAAATATATTTAGAATATATTTTCAGTATTTATTATGTAAGCGCTTAAACTATTAGCGATTATTCTGAAACTATTTTCAGTCAAATGAAAATATCTACAGTAACGTCAAATATGCTACTATAGATATAACAGGAGATTAGTATGGATAATGATAGAATAGGAGCTTTAAATCTAAGGTTAATTGAAGATTATCTCTATGATGATGATCATCATTCTTATGTTTATGAACGAGATAATACATGTATTATCGTTGATGATAATTTATGTAAACAAATTGGTGATCATATATTTGACTATTCAAAATACTGTGAGATGCAGAATAAGTATGTAAATAGATATGATTTGCTTTATCGATTCAATATGATTGATAATAGTATTTATTCTCAGGTTGAGGAATGGCTGAATAAGAAGGTTGATGATATTCAGCTAGAAGATAAAGGGAATGCATTTTCTAAGGGACATATTGATAACACACCATTGGAGAAGAAATTTGAAGATGTGTTTACGGATATCTATGGGAATGATGCTTTAGCTTATTTAAATAAAGAAGTTCCTGTATCTCTCAACAATGGACATACAGGTTCTATTGATTATGTCCTTGAAAGAGATAATGGCAATATAGCAATTGAAGAGAATGGAGTTATATATCACCATCCAGTGATTATTGGTAATGACAGATATGCGCAACAGTTAGAGAAACAGAATACGTTAGCACTTTATAATTATAAAGTATATCGTTTTTCTGCTGAAAATTTGATGTTCAAGAATAGTGTAATTGAACGTATTTAGCATTACTTTGGCGCGTCTTCTCATTTTAAGCCCTCAACATTCATCAAAGAAAAGCGAAAAGTTCATCTTTATGAGCACCAAGAGACAATCCTAGAAGACTTAAAGAAGCATCGTGCTAATGGCGAAACAACTGCACTTGTGGTACTGCCAACAGGTACAGGAAAATCACAAATTGTCTTGGAAGATCTCAATAATCTCGCTAGAGAAGGAAAGATTCATAGAGTGCTTATTATGGTGCCTTCTCATAAAGTCAAAGAAGACTGGGAAAATAGAGTTCAAGATTTACGTCATCATCTTAATATCACGATTGAGTTCTATAATAAATCATTTATTTCTAGAAATAGATTGCCTAGTGATTATTACGATTATATTTGTTTTGATGAAGCACATCACGCTCAGGCTGTAAATTGTCATAAGACTTTGACTTACTTTAATCCAAAGTATCTTGTTGGTTTAACTGCTACTGATGAACGTCTAGATATGAAAAAGCTTCAGGATATTTTTGGTGAATATGATAAACATATGTCACTCGAAGAAGCTGTTGAAAAAAATATTATTACAAATATTAGATGTTTCAGAGTAGAAAGTAATATTGATCTTAGTGAAGTGAGATATAATGGCAAAGATTATAATTATGCTGACTTAGAAAGAAGTTTGGTTATTGATTCTAGAAATGAACTTATTACCTCAACAATAAAAAAGTACTTCATGCCTAGAAACAATTTCTATAAGCAAGGTATTGTATTTTGTGTCAATATCCAACATGCTAAAAAAATTGCTGAGATGTTTAATGAAGCTGGTTTGACTGCTAGAGCTGTATATGGTGGTAATAAAGAGAATGATCAAATCTTTAAAGACTATCGAAACAAGAAAATACAGTTTCTTACTTCCTGCCAACAAATTAGTGAAGGATGGGATTCACCCCAGACGGAAATAGTTGTCATGGCTAGACCTACATTATCCAAAGTCCTCTATCTCCAACAATTAGGACGCGGTGTGCGTCATTATCCAGGTAAAGAGTGTTTATATGTGATTGATGTAGTGGATAATTATGATGGAAAACTAACACCTTGGAATTTCAACTCTTTATTTCATCTCTCTACCTATAGCCCATTTATGGGTCTTAAAAAGACAAATAATGAATATCTCAAGATTCTTGGTTTATCCGAACATGAAATAACGATGAAGGAAGTTGATATTCTAACATTTGAAGAGAAATATAATGGTTATCTTTCTCTAGAACAAGCTGCAAGAGAACTTTATATTGGCACACAAACATTGAGAACATGGGTAAGAAGTCATAAAGAATATTCGTCTTTATCCTTGCCTATTGGTAATCGTATTATGCCTTATTTCTCATCCAGTGATATTGAACATATTCGTAAAGATAAACATCTAAAGATACATAATGATGAAACACTCTTACAAGACTTTGAAGACTTCATTGATGAGAATACATTGACCTTCTCATTTAAACTCGTCTTTATATTATCGATGTTTAAGCTAGCTGATAAAGAAGGTGAAGTACGCCTAGATGCGCTTGTTGAAGAATACAGACAATTCTACCTTAATCGTATTGCCAGAAAGCTACCTGTTGATAAAGCTAACTGTGCGTATACTGCAGACTATTTAAATAATGATACAAAGATCAAGAAAAGTCTGCTTGATAACCCGTTTGAGAAGTTTGAACGTAAACGTTTTGTCATGTATTCAAAGGATCTTAATATTGTTGAATTTAATCCAACACTATGGTCACAGATGAATCAGGATTATAAAAATTGTATAATTTTAAAAGAACAACACTTCCTAGAAGAATACTATCAAGATAAAGGTGGTTTATAATGACTAATACAATACAATACTACGAAAAGCATGCTAAAGAATATACTGAAAAAACAATAAATACCAATATGACAAAAACATATAATATGTTCGAAAAGTACTTAAAACCTAATGATCATATATTAGATTTAGGTTGCGGTTCAGGACGTGACACAAAACATTTTATCACCAACTACCACGTAACAGCCTTAGATCCAGTTAAAGCATTCCTCAATAACGTCCCTGAAAATATCAACAAACTCAATTTAAATGCGACTGATATCATCAAACATGAGGAACTCTATAATAGCTTTGATGCAATCTTTGCCTGTGCCTCACTGCTCCATATTCCTCAAGAAGACTTAAAAGAAGTCTTTCTAGGATGCTATAAGATATTAAAGGATGAAGGTATCATGTATGTATCCTTTAAATATGGGAACTATGTAGGTATACGTGATGGGCGTTACTATATTGATTTAACAAAAGAGACAATAAAAGACTATATTGGCCATTTTCATATTGTTGAGACAAGTATAACTGGCGATAATCTACAAAGAGATAATCGTTGGCTTAACTGCATTCTTAGAAAATAATATAGAAATAAAAAACCTGGGATTTCCAGGTTATTCTATAATCTCTAAGACTTCAGCAATATACATATCATGGACATCACCATTTGGATAATGCTTTTCAACAATGTCTTGAGGCATTAAGTTTGTATCAAGTGTCTGTTTATATAGCTTACGGCATACAAGCGTCTTTTTTGCTTCTTTAAAACCAACACCTTCACCTTTCTTCTCAAGCGTGAAGCCTGAGATTGCTTCTTTGTCTGTGTCTCTGCCACTCTTCTGGCCATAGACAACCATGTTCTTCTTATACTTTGGATCAAAGAATGATACTGTGAAGATATCTGTATCTTCTAGTAATTCATGGGTATAGCGGCTATGTCGTACATAAACTGTACAACATGGCTTACCCCACATTGTACCTAGTGCTCCCCATCCTATCGTCATGGCATTAAAGTGTTCTTTGTCTTCTACTCCTAATAATGCTTGATTCATAAAACAATCAAATACATTCATATCAAATTCCATATCTTTCCTCCGTCAACCCTAATAGATTAATCATACCTGCTTTTAATACTCTCCAGAGATAATCTTTCATTTGATTATTATTTGGTAAATTCTTACGAATAATTCTCTTTGCAAAACAACTTGTCATATCAATTAGGAAATAAATAAGAATACGTCCTTCTTCATCTGTAATTGTTGATGGTACAACTACTTTAAGTTCATTCATAATATCTTTAAGTACCGTGTTCTTCTCAAAGACATCATGTTCAGTTTTAATATTTAAGTATTCACAATATTCATAATAGAATAATGTCCGATAATCTTCACTTATCAACAAGTTAATCATTTCAATATACATCTTATGAAATGCTTCAATGACTTCTCCTCGACGTAGTTTATCAACATCTACATCTTTATGTACAGCAATTATCTTTTGATAAAGTACTTCATAACATTGTTTGAGTAAGTTCTCTTTTGTTTCAAAATATCGATACATTAATGATTCATTGATACCACATTCATCCGTAATCTGACGCATTGAAAAGGATGCTAAGCCATTCTTTGCTATTATCTTCATTGTTGTATCCATGATAATGCGTTCAGCTTCTTCTCTTTTCACTCCTTTATACCCTCCTACCAATTAAAACTCTAGGTTATTTTAGCATATTTTTAAAGCGCTCTCAAATGTCTATATAGATTTTATATAATATGTATTCTTGTTCAAACAAATAAAGATATGCAATGCATATCTTTATTGAAGAAAGTGGATATCTAAGAGATTATTATTGTTTTGGGCATCTTTGCAGAGTTCAATGAAGGCATTGAAGTATTCTGGAAAACATGCTTGATAGCCTTCATAGTTATTGATGATGAGCTTTGTCTCTTGCGTTATACTCGTCAACATGTCATAGAGGGCATCTAGGTTATCGGGATGGACTTCTGCTGGCAGTGCTTCAAATAGCTTATAGAGATCTTGTTTTTCTTTACAGCTTGTTAGATCTAGATAGTATGTATTCATCATTGTCATTCTCCTGAATAGAGTTTTATAAAGCTATTGTAGTGATCTTCGGTATAATAGATATCGAAGTTATTGCTGTAGACGAGGCGCTTTGTGCCACGGCTTTCTTGATGCATTGTTTCGATATCACATTCATGGTAACTTTGATTTGTTGGTAAGTGTTTTTCATAATTACCATAACGATCACCACCTATACAATAGCCATCTTTGATGCCATCCAATCCTCCACCTTGCCAGCCTAGTTCTCTTGCTTCTCTTTTTGTAATGAAGTTCTTTGGGAGTTTATGGTAGGTATGAAGATAGAGTGCGACATCATGCTTAGTTGTATAGGCTCCATTGACATCAATTGAGACAGTTTCTTGATGAGTTGGCTTGCTTACTTTCTTTGGAGCGTTGCAACCAGTCATCATGATGATTGGTATGATTAAGCATAATACCAATCATATTATTTTTTTCAACATATTTCTCACCCATCCATATCATAACAAAAAAGAAATAGCCTTGATACTATTTCTTCTATCTTAATCTTTTTTAAGTTTGCTTAATAAGCTAAAGACACCATGGGGGATGGAGAGAGCAAAGATGATACCAAAGCTAATAGCAAGAGCTATCTTCGTTGTTTCTGTCGCATTTTTCGCAAATGATGCCATGTCATTCATAAAGAAATAATAAGCTGTGTAGTAGATACCAGCCCCAGGTACAATGGGGAAGATACCTGGTAAAAGATAAAGCGTCACCGGGGTTTTAAAGAGTACGGCACAGATTCTTGAAATCACACCTAAGAAGAAGGCTGATGTGAAGGCATAGACTATTGTATCTGCTCCTACTTTTTCTAATGTGAAGTAAATGATCCACCCTACTCCTCCTGCGACAGCTCCTGGAAGAATGTTTTTTCTAGGAACACTATAGAGCACTGAAAAGGCAGCCGTGGCTACCATGGCAACTAAGAACTGAATAATCATAATAAACCTCCAAGCATTCTAAACACACTCATCACGCTACCCACACCTACAGCAATGCACATTGCTGTCAACAAGGCATCAAGCAAGTGAATAGCTCCGGATAGATAATCACCGTAAAAGAGATCTCGAATACTTGTTGTTAGGGCAATACCTGGGACAAGAGGCATGATTGAGCCAATGATAATCTTACCCATATGGAGATTGGTAAAGATCTTGATATAAATAATTGTCAATATTGTGACAAAGGCAGCTCCAAAGATATTGCGGATAAAGCGGCTTCGCTTACGCATGACGCTTGCAAGAAAGAGTGCTTCTAAAGCTATGCCATTGATAAAGCCAAAAAGTGCATCGAAGATATTTCCTCCAAATATATATGCAAAGGCTCCTGCCCCAATTCCACTTGCTAGTATGAGAATATAATCTTTGGCAGTTGTCATTTGTTTGATGGTTTCAAAGCGTGCTTTTGCTTCTTCAAGATTAATACGATGAGCACTTAAGTCTCTTGATAATTGGTTGATGGCTGAGACTTTTCCTAGATGTATTGGTCCTAATGTAACATTACGGACAATGCTCTGTTCATTTGTGGAAGCAAAGATACCATTGGATAACACATATACTTCAACATTATCTATTTCCAATGCCTTCAGCATATGAATGATGGTATCATTCACACGGTAGACTTCAGCACCCGCATAAAGCATCAATGCACCAACATCAACCGCAAATATTAATCCTTCTTTTTTACTTTCTTCCATAAATATTCCTCACTGTTAATTCTTATAAATGGGATTATATAAGATTTATTATAACTTCTGATAAACCTGCTAAAAGCATCACAATAACTGGATTCCACTTCAACTTTCTTAATAACACCAAACAGATAGTAAAGACAATGACAGCATGGTATTTAATAGCATAAAAAGATATCGTGCTATTTTTAAAGAAAGCGTCCAATAATATTGTAATCCCACTAATTGCAATCATTGAAACAACTGCTGGTCGTAGAAAAGCTAAAGCATTATCCATGACTGTTAAGTCCTTATAGCGTACATAGAGATAAGCTAATACACTAACAATGACAGCTGATGGTAGAACACAGCCAATAGTCGCAACAATAGCCCCAGGCATGCCCGCTGCTGCCTCACCTACAAATGTTGATCCATTGATGGCAATAGGACCTGGTGTCATTTGGGAAATCGTAAAGAGATCTGTGAAGGTGGACATGGTGATCCAATGGTTATGTGTAATGGCCTGTTCAATAATGATGGGCATGGAAGCATAGCCCCCACCAAATGACAGTATACCCACTTTAAAGAACGCTATAAACAAACGCCATAAAATCATACTTTCACCTTCTTAATAAGAAATGTATCAACTAAACTCATAGTAATACATCCAATCACAATATAAGCAATATTCACATTAAAATAGTAATTTAGGATAAAAGCACCAATCATGATGAATGCATTCCTAATCTTATGGTCCTTCAACACACCCTTCCCCATATCATAAACAACCGAAACAATAATTGCTCCAACGCCTGCTCTCATACCAATAAGCATATTCTTAATAAAGACATTGGCAACAAAGGCATCATAAAAGATGGAGACAATATAGATAATCGCAAATGGTGGAATGATTGTACCTAATGCACAGACAAGAATACCGGGGATTCCTGCCATTTTATAGCCTAAAACAATTGCGCCATTTACAGCTATTGCTCCAGGTGCTGATTGGGCAATAGCGACAAGATTAAGTATTTCTTCTTCATCAATATAATGTAATTGATCACAGAATCTATTTTTCATCATCGAGACAATCACATAGCCTCCACCAAAAGTAAAAGCTGATAAGTAAAGGGTATTAAGAAAAAGTTCCCATAACAAACCTATCTTTGTTTTCTTCATTAAGTATCACCAATAACAAGAATACCCCTATATATTGTTTTTTTCTAGATGATAAATGTAAAATATGACATAATAGTTTTCATGGAGGAACACTATGAAACGTATACTTACAATCCTACTTACATGTTTAACACTCGCTCTTACAACAGCTTGTAACACAAAAACAAAATCTTCAGTTAATGATCATCCTGTTGTTGTCATTAAGGTCAAGAATTATGGTGATATTACTGTGAAGCTTGATCGTACACAAGCGCCTATTACTGTTGATAACTTTATGAAGCTTGTCAATGAAAAGTTCTATGATGGTCTTACTTTCCATCGTATCATTGATACCTTTATGATTCAGGGTGGTGACCCTAAGGGAGATGGTACTGGTGGCAGTAAAAAGACAATTAAAGGTGAATTTAGCCAGAATGGTGTAGAGAATAATATTTCTCATACAAGAGGAACAATCTCCATGGCCAGAAGTTCTGATTATAATTCAGCAAGTTCACAATTCTTCATCATGCAAGATGATAATACGGGACTTGATGGTCAATATGCAGCATTTGGTAAAGTGACGAAGGGCATGCATGTTGTTGATCAGATTGCCTGGAATACCCCTGTCTTAGATAACAATGGAACTGTCGCAAAGGATCAGCAGCCTGTTATTGAAAGTATTCGTGTAAAAAAATAGCTAGTTCTCAAAAGAGAATTAGCTTTTTATTTACCTAAAACTAAGTAGATATCTTCTCTAGATGCATATTTGAGGCAGAATTCTATAAGTAACGAATCACTTTGATCACTATATGCTTGTTGCAGTATTTCAAGTTTCTGTCTCACTTCAGGATCAACACGAATATCTAAATGGTTTTCTTTAATAAGCTTAGCTATATCTAATCTACTGATGCCATAAAAGATTGAAAGATCTTCAATAGACTTACCTGCCTTATAGCCATAAATGATTGCTTTTTTTATATCTTGCATTTTCCTCTCATCCTCCCCCTGCCCATAGAGATGATTGTATCTTGATGGGTTATGATAGCCATTATTGAGTAAATATGTTTCTAGGGCTCTTAAGAACTGAAGAGTCATTAGACAATCATAGGTTGCACGATGTTTCTGGGGATCAGTAATACCAAACATTGTACAAAGCGTACTTAATTTATAGTTTTCAGCATTCTTTATATATTTTTTAGCGATTAGTCTTGAATCTATCCTATCTCTAAAAAGCATCATCACTTCACTTTCAGGAATATGATAACGCTTTGCGGTAGAGAGAGTTATGCGATAATCAAATTCAATATTATGTCCGATTATTCTTCTATGTCCAATCGCCTCTTTAATAGCTTCCCATTCATCTTTGAAAAGAGGTTCATCCTTAAGCATTGGATTCGTAATGCCATTAACCCTACTTGCACTCAGGGCTATTTTCTTTTGTGGGCAATAGAGGGAATGATAGAGTTCTCTTCCTAGCATATCAATGACTGATAATTCAATCACTTCATCATCTCGATACAAGCCTGTTGTTTCGGTATCAAGTATGACACAGTTTTCTAGATGAAGATTTGAATATGTCATGGGGATCATGAATGGTGCTTCATACTGATCTCTATTCTGGTATTTCTTTCGTATTGGTGTTGTCCTGATCATTGCTTTGTTTTCTTCAAGAACATCCATAAAACTACTATCAAAGACAAGATCATAGATATCACCATCATAATCCTGTTCCATATATTGATTTTCTATCAGCCATTGTTTTAATCGTTCTTTATTAAACCGATAATAACCATTCATTTCCTTCAACAACATTTCCACTCACCTCCCCAACATCTTAACACAAACAATCCCTTTAAAAAAAGACATAGAGTAGATCTCTATGCCTAAAGATAGTATGAGAACATCTGTTTATTTTGCGCAAGCACACGCCCTTCATCCCATAGCTTATGAGAATTGATACGGCTGTTAGGATCTCTTATTACAAGTTTTCCATCTTGCTTACCAACAATAAGAATATAGTGACCACTCTTCGTAAAGTCACCAGGCTTAACATTCATCACAACAAGTCTATTTGCCTTTAAGGCTTCATCCAATGTTCCAGCGTTATTAGCAAGTATTTCATATTTCAAGCCTAGCTTTGTTGCACCTTCAGAAAAGAAGTTGTAATTCGTTCCATAGCCTAATTTATAATAGCCTTGTTGATTAGCCCATGAAGCCATGGCTAGCGGGTTCATATTTGTCTTTCTTGTCAAATATGTATAAACCATGCTCATTGCAGTAGGACCACAGCCACTAATGGCCATATAATTTTGTCCATATTCACGATAACCCCAGCGCTCATCATACTGATAAAAATAAGGAACTTGTTGATATTTTAAATAAGCATCAATTTCCCATGATATATCAGGTGTTGATGTTTCTCTATGTTTTATATCTGTATAGCCAAGTACAAAAGGCTTTACTTCTGGATATTTATTACCATATTCAATTAATTCAGCTGGCATTTTTGAAAATAAAGTCTGATTATTTTTATCATAAATCTTTAGTGTTACTTTA
This sequence comes from Sharpea azabuensis DSM 18934, assembly GCF_000702165.1. Lineage (GTDB taxonomy): Bacteria > Bacillota_I > Bacilli_A > Erysipelotrichales > Coprobacillaceae > Sharpea > Sharpea azabuensis. Next base: position 1,985 of record NZ_JNKU01000039.1, on the reverse strand, counting down.
TAGATTTTGTCGTTGAAGATAAACTGGATGGTACTATGACCAGCTTTTTTTGCGATTAAGCTATAGCTTGTTGAACTATTCTTTTTCACTTCTACATTCTTATTACTCTTCTTGATCTCTCTTACAACTTCAATAAAGCTATATGGCTGATTATCACCAACGATTGATGATGTTTGATATGTATATGTTTTTAACTGTACTTTCGTTTCTTTCTTTTTATTTACTTTAGTAGTTTTTGAACTACAGCCTACTACTAATAATAGCGAAAGACAGCATAATAGTAGTTTCTTCATCATATGTTTCCTCTTTTGCCATTATGATATACATTTGTATCTTGAAAAACAAGTGAGAAGAAAGTGTTCTTAAAAACATTATAAATAAAAAGACATAAGTTTGAGCTTATGCCACATTGAGTTTCTTTTGTAGGTGGAAGAAGAAACATATATTCAAGATAATACCAAATGCTGTAGCAGTTGGTGCTGCTAAGCCGATGTTTGTAAGGCTTGCATGTGGCTGTATGGACATCTAGTAAGCAAGGGGCAAACGGATAAGAAAGGTCTTTATTAAGCCCTGTGTCATAACCCATAATGTTTGATCATGGCCATTGAAATAACCTACCATACTGAAGAGTACAGCTGTCACAATTGTCTCTAGTACAAAGCCTTTAAGATAATTATAGCTTTGCTGTATGACACCTGGAGTTGTAGTAAAGGTAGCTGTAAGAAGATTACCTTTAAAGAATATAAATACTACTACCCCGATTGTCAAACCATTACCCATTCCTGTAACCATTGCTTGCACCCACATTTTGAACAACAAATGATGCCATTGACTGCATGAGTGAACTTGGTACAAGCATAATAAAGTTGACAGTCTTACATGCAACACCATAGCCAGGTGAAGCTTCTAGTCCTAAGCGATTCACAAAAGCACAAAGGGCTAAAAATGAGAGCCGGGTTAAGAACTCCTGTAAGGCAAGGGGAATACCAATTTTCAATGCGCGTATACTATGTGTGTTAAATGAGAAATCTCTCTTTCGTTTCATAAATAATATTAGCGCAAAGAGCACACTGATGCCCTGAGCAAATACTGTTGCTAGAGCTGCTCCAGATGCATCTAAATGCATACCTGCAACTAATACCAAATTCCCAATGACATTGACAATACAAGCAGCACCGATAAATAGTAGTGGTGATTTACTATCACCTAATCCTCTAAATATTGCTGATAAAATATTATAGAAGACAATAAAGAAGATGCCTGACCCACATATACGAACATAGGCACTTGTTTGTGTTAATGCCTGCGTAGGTGCTTACATTAGTCTCGAGATTGGTGATGAGAAGAAGACCGTAATGATCAATAAGATTGTTGAAATGATGGTAAAGATGAGTGTTGAGCCACCAATAACTAGCCCAATCTCTTTAACTCTTTTCTCACCAATATAGCGTGTAATTAAGACCGTTATCCCCATTACAAGCTGGGTAACTACAAAAGTTACCAAGGTTTAAAATCTGGCTACCTGTTGATACTGCTGATAAGCCTGCAGTCTATCCATGTTTCCTCCTTCATTTAATTACCAGCGGTACTTATCTTCACATGTTATAAAGACTTCAAATACTACTATCAAGCTATATACAATAAGCTGATATTTAGTTTTTCTGTTGTCATAAAAAAATTGGATAATAGAAATCAAGTAGAATTTTTAAAAAAATCAATAATTTTTCATGATTCTTATTGCATGCTGAAAATCCCTGAAGAAAAAGTGCTTTTTTTCAGAGTGGTTTAGATGTATAATCTGCTTGTTATTTGTTGTACTGGTATAATTCACCAGTTTTGCACATGCTATAAATTATTCGGACTAATTTACTGGCACATGCAGTCTTGGCAGCTTTCGAACACATCGGGTTTGATTGCTGCTTTTTCTTTATGTAGAAATCCTTAATACTATTATCATCTCTCTTAAGCCTTATAGAACACGTTAC
>NZ_JNKU01000038.1 GCF_000702165.1 Sharpea azabuensis DSM 18934 | reverse complement strand
GGTTCATCAAGGATATGGCCAAGGTTCTGTTTGGCAAGGCACATACGTATGAGGAAGCTGCAGAGATCATATACCGGACATATGAATACTATATCTACAGATATCCACAGAAACGTTTTCATGGGAAGACTGCGTACCAGGTAAGACAGGAAGCACTGACTGCAAATACACCGGAACAGTATCCGATTGCACCAAACAGAAGAATAGAACGATTCTGGGAAGGGATTGAGAAGAGCAAAGCAAAACACCAGGCGCAAGCACAACAATAAAAAACAAGGCCAAATCTAATTGACCTTGCTTGGTAGTTGTTTTGGATATTTTCTCTGTCTACTTGACAGGGATCATATCATTTCACCTTCTTTTCATATATTATTCAAGTTCAAAGGCACCAGTATATAACTGATAGTACTGACCTTTCTTGGCAATTAAGTCATTATGGCTACCACGTTCAATAATATGACCATGATCAAGTACCATGATGACATCACTGTTTTGTACTGTAGAAAGACGATGGGCAATGACAAAGACTGTACGTCCATGCATTAAAGCATCCATGCCTCTTTGTACAATTGCTTCAGTACGTGTATCGATAGATGATGTTGCTTCATCCATAATCATAACTGGTGGATCAGCTACAGCAGCTCTCGCAATCGCAATAAGCTGACGCTGACCTTGCGAAAGGTTGGAACCGTTGTTGCGAAGTGGCGTGTTGTAGCCTTCTGGTAAACGTGTAATGAAGTCATGCGCACCAACGAGCTTGGCTGCACCAATACACTCTTCATCAGTTGCATCAAGATAACCATAGCGGATATTGTCCATAACTGTTCCCGTAAAGAGGTTTGTATCCTGTAAGACAATGCCTAATGATCTTCTTAGATCATCTTTCTTGATTTTATCGATATTAATACCATCATATCTAATCTTACCTTTCTGGATATCATAGAAACGGTTGATAAGGTTTGTAATAGTTGTTTTACCGGCACCCGTTGCTCCAACAAAGGCAACCTTCTGGCCTGGTTTTGCAAAGACATTGACATCGAAGAGAATCTGTTTATTAGGATTATAGCTGAAATCTACATCTTCAAGTTCGACATCGCCAGCTAGCTTCGTGTAACTTAGTGTACCATCCTGATGAGGATGCTTCCAAGCCCACATGCCTGTACGTTCAGTTGTTTCCACGATTTCACCATTGACTTCCTTAGCTCTTACTAATGTAACATAGCCTTCATCAACTTCTGGTTCCTGATCCATAAGTTCAAAGATACGGGCTGCACCGGCAAGACCCATGACAACGGCATTAATCTGCTGGGATACCTGGCCAATTGAACCAGTAAACTGCTTTGTCATATTCAGGAATGGAACAACGATAGAAATAGAGATAGCCATACCTGATATAGAGATATTTGGGACATGCCACAATAATAAAACCCCACCAGTAATAGCTGCGATGACATAAAGGATATTAGACATATTATGAAGAATAGGGCCAAGAATGTTGGAATACATATTGGCTTTACGGCTTGCTTCAAACCAGTTTTCATTGACCTTATCGAAGTCAGCAATGGCTTCTTTTTCATGATTGAAGACTTTAACGACTTTCTGACCATTCATCATTTCTTCAATATAACCTTCAGTTTCACCTAGAGTAACCTGTTGCTTAACGAAATACTTTGTGGATTTACCACCAAGTATCTTGGTAACAATAGCCATTAAGATGACACCAATAATAATCATGATAAACATGTTGATTGAATAATAAATCATGACTCCAGCAAGTGTCACAAGAACGACGAATGTTGAGAAAAGCTGTGGGAAGGACTGAGAAATCATCTGGCGTAATGCATCGATATCATTTGTATAAACGGACATGATATCACCATGGGCATGTGTATCAAAGTAGCGAATAGGCAAGCTTTCCATACGCTTGAAGGCTTGTTCTCTGAATTTCGCTAGTGAGCCCTGTGTAATAACAGCCATCAGTCTTTGATATAAGAATGCGGCAACAAGTGAAATGACATAGAAGACGATAAGAATCATTAAATTCTTAAAGATTGGACCACTTGCTTGTGACCAGCTCATATGTTTTTTAAGAGCTTCATCAATTAAAGCGATAATACGTTGCTGGAATACAGCTGGAATGGCTGAAATGATGGCATTAAGAAGAATGAGGAATACAACGAATGGCAAGAGCACTGGGAAGAAAGAGAAAAGTGTTTTCATCAAACGCTTTAATGTCCCCTTTTTAACAAGTGATAAATTTGATTTCTGAGCCATTATTTGTCACCTTCTTTCTTGTTTTGTGAGTAATAGACTTCTTGATAGATTTCATTTGTCTTCAGTAATTCTTCATGTGTGCCTATGGCATTAATGCTTCCTTTACTCATGACAATGATCTTATCGGCATCCTGGACGGATGAAATACGCTGGGCGATAATGATTTTTGTTGTTTCAGGGATGAAACGCTTGAAGCCATCTCTGATCTTTGCATCCGTCTTTGTATCAACAGCACTTGTAGAGTCATCAAGAATAAGAATCTTTGGTTTCTTCAAAAGTGCACGGGCAATACAAAGTCTTTGTTTCTGACCACCTGATACGTTTGTACCACCTTGTTCTATATAAGTATTATAGCCATCAGGCATCAAGTCAATAAACTCATCAGCACAGGCTAAATGGGCTGCTTCTTTAATATCTTCATCTGTCGCATTTTCATTACCCCAACGTAAGTTATCCGCAATTGTCCCAGAGAATAATTCATTCTTCTGTAAAACAACAGAAACCTGATCTCTCAGTGTTACGAGGTCATACTCCTTGACATTATGATCCCCAACAAGCACTTCCCCTTCAGTGACATCATAAAGTCTTGAAATCAAATTGACTAATGATGTCTTACTTGAACCAGTACCACCAATAATACCAACTGTTTCACCACTCTTTATAGAAAGGTTAACATGATCTAAGGCATTACGATCAGCTTTTGATGAGTATTTGAATGAGACATTCTTGAATTCAATATCACCATTTTTTACTTCCATAAGTGGATGTTCTGGATTAGTAAGAGTACTCTTTTCACTTAATACAGCCACAATACGTTCAGCAGATTCTGTTGAGATGGTAATCATGACAAAGATCATAGAAAGCATCATCAAGGAAATAAGAATCTGGAATGAATAAGTAAGAATGGAAGAAAGCTGGCCGACATTGAGCCCTAAGGCACCTGTAGAAATAACGCGGTATGAACCAAATGACAACGTAAATACAACAACAAGATATAAACAGAACTGCATCAATGGTGCATTGATGGCAAGTATCTTTTCAGCTCTTGTGAAATCTCCACGAACATCTTCAGCCGCATTAAAGAATTTCTTGTTTTCATAGTCTTCTCGCACGAAAGACTTCACAACACGAATACCATTGATATTCTCCTGTACAGAAGCATTTAGTTTATCATATTTATTAAAGACAGCCTTGAATAATGGCATAACCTTCTTTGAGATATAGAATAATCCACCCCCAAGAACAGGAATAGTAAACAAGAAAATAAAAGATAAAGAACCACCCATCACATAAGCCATCACGAATGAGAAGACAATCATCAATGGAGCTCTCACGGCAATACGAATAATCATCATAAAGGCCATCTGTACATTTGTGATATCCGTTGTCATACGTGTGACAAGTGATGAAGCGCTGAATTTATCAATATTCTCAAAAGAGAATGACTGAATATTTGTGAATAAATCTCTTCTTAAGTTCTTCGCAAAACCGGCTGATGCATTGGCCGCTGTAATACCAGCCCATGCGCCAAAGAAGAGCGAGAAACAGCCCATCGCAAATAATGCAAGACCATATGTCCATAATACATGCGGTGTCGCCTTACCAGCCTGTAAGAGGTTGACTAGTCTGGCAATGAAAAATGGAATAATACATTCCATAATGACTTCACCAATGACAATGATTGGTGTTTTAATTGCATCTTTCTTATACTCTCTTAATGAGTTAAGTAGAATTTTCGTCATTTTTTCTTGACTCCTTCCAATTGATTTAAAAACTCTGGATCATGTCTTAACTGATCCCAATAGACATTAAGTTTATCTAGAAGATGTAAGAGCTCATCTTTTTCTTCCTCAGTTAATGTCGCAAATAATTGTAATTGTATGGCATCAAGCTGAGCCTTTTGGCGTTTTGCTTCCTGATGTCCTTTTTCACTTAGGCGAATGAGAACCTTACGTGCATCATCTTCGTCCTTTCTTCTCTCCACGAGTCCTTCATTTTCCATCTTGCCAAGCATTTCGGCAAGCGAAGAAGACTGAATATCAAGCTTGGTCTGTAATTCACGCTGACTTGTTTCCTTCTTTTCATCAAGAAAAATCAACGCTCGACGTTGTCCTGTCTTGTTGCCCGTATAGATAAAAAGAAAATGGCCTAACTTCCGTAAATTGCCATAAAGAGCACACTCCGATCTTTCATCTTTCATATTTTCACCTACTTTCCTAGGTTCCTCGCAGTTATTATACTCGGACCCTAGTGAAATGCAAGAGAAATTCATTATGTGAAAAAATTAATCAAAAAGCACTCCCTCTTCATCAGGAAAGTGCTATTTTGGTATTATTTCTGTTTTGCGATTGTTTCCAACATATGCCGAGCGACACTATATTCATAGTAAGGCCCAAGTTGTGTATGAGCAGCATATTGAGCTTCTTTTAAGGCTGTTGAAGGAGCATAGGAATGTTGAAACATTGACAACATCTTAATGTCATTGCCCCCATCTCCATAGACCGCTATTTCATCATCATGGATATATAGATATTGTCCAAGCCAATGAATAGCTGTACCTTTGTTTACAGATTTTTTCGTAATTTCAATCATATTGTCATCACATGGAGCATTGATAATGGCATCACTATGTTCATCAAGAAAGTGATAGAAACGATTATAGGACTGGCCTGGTTCTAGAAATGTATTAATCTTGCAGATATCCTGTTCGAGAATCTCTTGCGTACTTTGATTAAAGACGAGATGCTTGGATGCATTATTCATAAACATCTTTGTGACATCAACATCTTCTTCTAAAGGCATACTTCTAAGCTTTTGTGTGAAAGCTTCAAGGGATTGTTTGGTATAGGTCTTTGTTGGTGTGAGGAATTCGAGATTCAAGTCATCAAATTCTTCCAAAATTAATTTCAAAACATCCTTATCAATCAATTCCTTTTTCAAGATTGTACCCTGTGGACTTTTTATGAGTGCCCCATTCAAACAGATCTGATAGATCTTATTCTCTAGTCCATTGAGTGTTGTCATAGCGCTGTCTCTACCAGTGGCAATTGTAAAGTAATAGCCTGAAGCAACAATCTTTTCGATTGATGCCACAATAAGTTCATCAAATTGATGTGATCGTGGAAGCAATGTTCCATCTAGATCCGATGCAAAGAGTTTAATCATATCTTGTCCCACCTCATATCTTTATAACCTTCATTATTTTAATCGAGGATATTGAGGAATGCTTTTGTTTTTCAAATGTTGAAAGACTTATTGGACATGCCCACTGCTTACACCTGCACTTGCATCATCCAAAGGTAGCCAGTCGAGAGCTTTATGGATGAATGTATCCCAAAAGACCCAGTCATGACCACCAGGTCCTGTCTGGTATTCATGAGGAATATCTCTTTCAAGTAAGTGTTGGTGGAAGGCATCATTTTGTTTCTTCAACAAATGATCATCATTGCCACATGCCATATAGATATGAGGAATATCTTCTTTCTTAAGGCCATCAATAAGGGCATAATAATCCTTATCACTGCCCTTGAGCTTTGAAAGATTGCCAAATACAGATTCATAGTAATGACGATTGCCAATAAGATTAGGATTATCATAGGATGATGTATAGACATCATCTAGGATAAGTGCACTCGACAAAGCGACAATAGAACCAAATGTTTCATGATACTTTAAGCCATTGCGAAGAGCACCATATCCACCCATTGAAAGACCGCCAATAAATGTATCTTCTCTTTTCGAAGAAAGGGGGAAGGTTCTTCTTGTGAAGTCTACAAGTTCCTGACCTATAAATTCACCAAAGTATTCCATGTGATCTGGCTGATCAACATAGAATTTATTCTCACCACTTGGCATGACAACCGCCAAGTTCTTTTCTGCAGCCCATGCAGCAATCCTTGTACCAACAATCCAATCCGTCGTACTTCCTAGTATGCCATGGAGTAGATAAAGTGTCTTAAATGTCGATTGTGGTTTGAAATGAGGATCTGTTGCGACAAACTTATCCGTTGGAAGAATAACCGTAATATCGACTGTACGCATAAGTGATTTTGAAAAAAAGTTACAAGTTAAATGTGCCATATTATACCTCTTTCATATTTATATATATAAATAATTTTATCATATTTAGAACATAAAATAAAAAAGACCATAACATAAATGTTATAGTCTTCAACGCTATTTAAGCAAGCTAGGCATATATTTCTTGAGGGCATTATAGATACCTTCATGATTATTATCCTGTGTGACATAGTCAGCAGCATTCTTGACTTCATTAGTCGCATTACCCATGGCAACACCTGTTTTTGCAAACTTAATAATCGATAAATCATTTTCTGCATCACCAAAGGCAATACAATCATTGGCTGTATAGCCAAGTTTCTTTAAAGCGACATCAAGAGCTTTAGCTTTATCAATGCCTTTTTCTGTAAATTCAAAATAGAATGGTGCGGTAAACATGCAGTTGAGCTGATCCTTGAATGGTGCAGCCATTTCCTTGGCATGTTTTTCTAAGTAGGCAGGATCACCGGCAGTTAAGATCTTATTTGTGCCCCAGTTCAAGAAAGCAGCTAAATCATTGACTTCACAAACCATCATCTTACAGAGTCTTGACTCATATTCTACTTTTGGTGCATAGGCATTTTCTACATACAAGTAAGCATCTTTATAAAGCATTGGTGTGACATCAAACTTACGTAAGTGTTTCAAGACTTCTCGTCCTTTATTAATATCTACTGGTGTATTATAGAGGATATCTGTTGTTGTGCAGTCAACAACCTGACTACCATTAAAACAACATAATAAGCCATGATGTTCACTCATTTTGAGTTCTTCGGCAATATACCATAACCCACTAGCAGGACGACCGCTTGCCAATACGACAACATTGCCTCTCTCCTGGGCTTTAATTAAGAATTCTTTTGTTTTGGGCTGAATTTTCTTTTCATCATCAAAAAGTGTTCCGTCTATATCTAATACAATGACTTTTGGTTCATTCATTTCTTATCACCTCGGAGTCAATCTTATCATTGAATGACGCCCTTATCAATCGCGAATATGCGCGATCCCCCGAATAATTTTCCTAAGCGCCCAGCTTAAAGCACCAATGCCTACAATTACAATAATAATCATACCAGCAGTACTTTTAAAAATCTTACCTTCTTTAAAAAGAAGATATCCAAGTATTACTAAGACAATAATGACAAGGATTCCCCTGATCATTTCCGCCATCATTTGTCCCCATTCATCAAGCTGTCCTTTTTCCAATGACGAACGTGGATCAAAGACATGGAGTGTTTCATTCAGTACACCATATTTCCATACATCTTTCCAACTATGTTTCATTTCATCACCCTATTTCATACATTTGATTGATGAGACAAGTATAGCACTACCCACAACAGATAGCACAGCAAAGATAAATAGGGTTATATGAACGCTTGTCACTTCAATCAATAATCCACCTGCAACACTCGCAATCACGCCAGCTATTGTCGCTGACATTGTAAAGAGGGCTTGTCCAGTTGTCGCATCTTTCTTGTCAAAGAAAGAATCAATATAGAAGACGCTAGCAGGAATGAAAAGTGCGAAGGCAAAAATCTGAAGCATCTGAGCGATGAAGAAGATGCTCATATTAGGGGCAAAGAGAGTTAAAAGATGTTTGATGGAATACATGATGCCGGCAAAGATCATAACATAGGAGATATTGAGTTTGTCTTTATATTTTTGAAACAGGACCATCCCTGGCAGTTCAAGAAAAGCTGCGATGAATGTTGCAATCCCCATTGAAACACTATTTCCACCAATATTCCTCACAATATAGATCATATAGGTATTAATAAGCTGATGGTCAATATAAATCAGTATATAGCCAACAAGCATCAAAAAGAAAAGCTTATAATGTTGAAGAAAACTAAAGAAGCTTGTCTTTACTGTGTCTTGATGATAGCCAACATGATCATTCCGAAAGCCACGAAGTATGGGCAAAAGGCCTAAGCTACTGATCGTTATGACAAATGGTAAATAGATTGGTGATATTCTTGAAACAATATAGCCTAGAATTAGTGACATAAGGGCATAAGCGACCGAACCAATGCCACGACTCAAGCCAAAATTCAGCACTACACCCTTTTCTTCAAAGACAAAAGTCAACGCATTGATAAAAGGCATCATCGTAATCGCCATGGCTGAAAGAAGGGCAAAGATGATTGCGACAAGATAAGGCAGCTGACCAATCACAAACATCACAACTGATAAAACCCCACAAAGCATAGCCATCCCCAATAATATAGAAGCAAGTGGTGTATGATGTTGATCAATATATCTAGCTATCATGGGTTGGGCTAAGGTTGCAAGGATGTTTGCGCTAGCAATGACAATGCCAATAAAGCCAGTCCTGAGTCCTACTTTACCTAAATAGAGTGCACCATAGGACATAAGGACGCAAAGAATAATATAATAGATGCCCTGGATCAAGGCATATTTTGTATTCAGTATTCTACAATTCATAATTCTTCCTCAAAAAAACCGCCTGGAATACTCCAGGCAGTTTGTCTCTATTTCGAACGTTCAATCTTGCTGTCGCAATACTTACAACGATAAATACGCTTTGTACGGTTGGCAAGATAGAAGATCTGATCAAGATTCTTTTCTACTGATGTAATACATCTTGGATTCTTACATTTTTCGACATTGACAATTGTTTCAGGCAACTGCATCTGTTTCTTTTCAACAATTTTTCCATCCTTAATAATACATACAGTTATATTAGGATCAAGATAGCCAAGAACATCCAAATCTACATCAAAATCATTATCAATCTTCAAGATATCTTTTCTACCCATCTTCGTCGAACGAACATTCTTCAATATCGCAATCGAACAATTCAGCTTATCAAGCTCCAGAGCTTCATAAACTTCCATGACTTTTCCTGCTGTAATATGATCTAAGACAATACCATTTTTTACATCATCTATTTTCATAATCTTTCCACCTCATGATCCAATCCTAAAAGACTTAATATTAATGCCATTCTGATAAAGCGTCCATTAGCCGCCTGTCTGAAATAGGCAGCACGTGGATCATCATCCACATCAACGGTAATTTCATTGACACGTGGTAATGGATGAAGAATGGATAAATCTTTTTTCGCATTTTCAAGTTTCTTCAAATCAAGAATATAAGTATCACGTAGTCTCAAATAATCCTGTTCATTAAAGAAGCGTTCTTTCTGGACACGTGTCATATAGAGAACATCAAGTTCACCCATGACATCATCAAGGGAAGTGACTTCTTTGTAATCAATATGAGCTGGATCAAGATAGTCTTCTTTCAAATATTCTGGGAGCTTGAGTTCTTCTGGTGAAATAAAGATCATACGGATATTTTCATAACGGGCCATCGCCTTGAGTAAGGAATGGACTGTTCGCCCAAACTTCAGATCCCCACAGAATCCAATCGTCATATTATCAAGACGTCCTTTTTCACGATGAATCGTCAATAAGTCAGTGAGCGTCTGAGTTGGATGGTTGTGGCCACCATCACCAGCATTGATCAATGGGACATGACAGTGCTTGCTGCCAACAAGAGGTGCACCTTCTTTAGGATGACGCATGGCAATAATATCGCAATAATTCGATACAATATGTACAGTATCCATAACAGACTCGCCCTTCGATGCACTAGATGAGCTTGCTTCCGAAAAGCCGAGCACACTTCCGCCTAATGAAAGCATCGCACTTTCAAAAGATAAACGTGTACGGGTACTTGGTTCAAAGAATAATGTACCGAGAATCTTATGCTTGCAGACATCCTGATATCTTGTACGATCTTTCATGATGTCATCAGCTAACGCAATAAGTCCATCAATCTCTTCTACGGTAAGATCAATTGGGTCAATAATAGTCTTTTTCATATTTGCCTCCTACTGCATATTTTCTAATAGATTAAGTATTGCTTCTTTATGATAGTGTTGATCATGAATATAGAGATCATCATAGAGTGTTGTATAGTGTTCTAAGACTTCACTGGCTTGTTTTTCCCCTTCATAAATGGAATAGCTATCTTTCTCCCCCTCACTATCATCATCGTGATAGGCAGCACTGATTTCAGCACTACGCTTTTGACCATAGAGTATGAGGCCATAGAGTGTTTTATTGTATTGAGAAATGTTGTCTTGTTGAAGATAGGTGATGCATTGTTCTCTTATTTCTTCAATCGTTACATCATCTTCATCATCAAGAGTAGAAGATGTGGATATATCTTTTAAAGCATTTTTGATTTCTTTCATTTGTTGCGTTGTCTCTTTGCCCAGTCTCATCTTGTCATCAAAGAGATTGAATGAGGAATATGTCAGTGAAGATATCCACTCATTGATAGTCGAAATAAGAGCGAGCTTGCTTTCATTATATTGATCAAGATAGGCATGCCCATAGAGAAAGCTTATCTTCCCTGTTAAGACATAGAGTCTTTCGAGGTCCTTTTGGCTTAATGTCTGCCTTAATTCTGCACTTTCCAACAAGCGTACAAATTCATCTTTTACCAAGATGGCTTCATCGAGATAATCCATCTACCAGCCCCCCTTTATAAATGCATCTCATTAATTACTTTCACTATACCATCCTGATCAGGGTCATCAAAGAAATAATCACCAAGTGCTTTTAATTTCTCTGGCGCCTTTAAACTGACAACACCAATAGCACATTCCTGAATCATTTGATAATCATTCATGCTGTCACCAAAACCAACTGTATCCTTCATATCAGCATGATAGTAGTTGATAATGCGTTTAATACCATCAGCCTTGGTACAGTTCTTTAAAATAATCTCACCATTAATAAAATCATTATTTTCACTTGAGAATGTCACAATATTGAAATGATCTGACAAATACTGAACAATATCGAGGAACTGATAGCGATCTGTCGCAATAAAGGCAACCTTTGTGACGCCAATCTTAGCGGGATCAAATTCAGAGAGAGGAACACGGTTTTCTTTTTCACGCTTGAGTTCAAAGAAACGCTGTAATTCTACATTGTCCCCAAATTCACGATGATGCATATTGTCAAAGAATTCATTGACGCCTGGTGATTGATAGATGGCTTTCTCTGTTTCTAAGGCAAAGAGCACTTTGTGATTCACAAAAAGCGTAATGACTTCTGTTAGAATGTCACTATCCATATAATTCTTAAAGATAAATTCATTGCCCACTTTCACAAAGCCCCCAGCTGAAGCTATAAAGCCATCAGCAGGTACTCGTTCAAGATTGCCGGAAACAATGGATGTTGGTGCACGTCCGGTACAAATAAAGATATGATGCCCTTTGTCCTTGAGTGCATTTAATTTTGTAATTGTGTTTTCGGTAATATGGCGGCTTTTCCCTAAAAGCGTACCGTCCACATCAAAAAATAAGTATTTCATACAAACCTCCACAAAAAAAGGATATCCAAATGAATATCCTAAAAAATATGAAAAGAAGATCTATCCGCATGATACAGTTTTCTTAAACGTAAAGTATTCATAGCTCATCCTCTTTTTCTTTCATGACAAGTATAGCACGACTCTATGGACTACTCAAGAATCTCTTCAATGAGTTGTGGTGTAGCTACTTCATGATCCACAATATGATAAGCCGAAAGAATCTCTGCTTTAAGTTCTTCACTTAATCCTGTATTGGTATGAACATCAAGAAGTGGTTCACCTGCTTCAACATGATCACCAACCTTCTTCTTCAGCACCAACCCAACAGCATGATCAATTTGATCATCCATTGTTGCTCTGCCGCCACCAAGTTTCATTGAAACAAGACCAAGATTGAGGGCTTCTAAGTCTTCAATATAACCCGTCTTTAAACTTTCAACAGTAATGACTTCTTTGGTCTCTGGGAACTTTTCTGGATGCATAATATAGGATGGATCACCGCCCTGTGCTTCCACCATTTTGGCAAGAGTCGCTAGCGCACTGCCATCCTTGATAACGGCTTCAAGCTTCTGATGAGCTTCTTCTCTTGTATCCGCCATCTTTGTCATCAACAACATCGTTTCCCCTGCTTCAAAACAAAGTTCAGTGAAGTCACGAGGGCCTTCGCCTTTAAGTGTTGCGATGGCTTCTTTGACTTCTAAGCTGTTGCCGATTGCATTACCAAGAGGCTGATTCATATTGGAGATGGTAGCACGCGTGTCACGGCCAAGATGATCACCAATCGCAATCATTGTCTTTGCGAGCTTTCTAGCATCTTCCACATTCTTCATGAAGGCCCCATCACCATATTTCACATCCAACAAGATGGCATCAGCCCCAGCTGCCAGCTTCTTGCTCATAATACTTGAGGCAATAAGGGGAATGGAATCAACCGTTCCAGTGACATCACGAAGGGCATACATCTTGGCATCAGCTGGATCAAGCTGCTTTGTCTGGCCAATAATCGCCAGTTTTATCTCATTCACCTGTTTAATGAAATCTTCCTCACTCAAATAAACAGATAAGCCCGGTATGGATTCAAGTTTATCAAGTGTACCACCTGTATGACCTAAGCCACGGCCACTCATTTTAGCCACCGGCGCCCCACACGCTGCAACCATTGGTCCAACAGCGAGTGAAGTCTTATCGCCAACGCCACCTGTTGAATGTTTATCAACCTTAATTCCTTGAATACCACTTAAATCCATCGTGTCACCACTATGCATCATTTCACTTGTCAAGATGGCTGTTTCCTTTTCTGACATACCCTGAAAGTAAGTGGCCATCATGAAAGCTGACATTTGGTAATCAGGTATCTGATTTGCGACATAGCCTTGAATAATATCATGAATCTCTTCTTCACTTAATTCTTGCTCATGCTTCTTCTTTTCAATTAAATCCACCATTCTCATAAAACTTAAACCTCATCAAATACAGTACCTTCTTCAAAGATACTCTTTCCATTCAAATAATCTTTCACACGCATACGGCGTTTACCTGGTACCTGAAGTTCCGTAATTAAATAAACACCATCTTCAACCTTAACCCCGATTGCATCCTTGAAGATCTTAATAATTGTCCCATTCTTTTCATGACCATGATGCTTCATCGCATTTTCACACTGATGAATACGACCCTTCCAGATCTTCACATTCTGTCCTTTATAAACCGTATAGTTTCCTGGCCATGGATCCATGCCACGAACACGGTTATAAATTGCCTGGACACTCTGATTCCAGTTTAAATGTTCATCTTCGCGTTTAAACTGATGACAATAAGTCACCTTCGCTTCATCCTGTTTGAAACGTGGGTTTTTGCCTTCAAGAATTGAAGGGAGTGTACGACGCAATAATCTTGCTCCAATCACTGTCAGCTCATCAAAGAGTTCACCAACCGTTTCATCATCACGAATAGCTGTCATTTCCTGGGAAATGATATCACCTGCATCCATGTCATGCGCCATATACATGATTGTTACACCGGTTTGTTTCTCGCCATTAATAATCGCATAATGGACAGGTGCAGCCCCACGATATTTAGGCAATAGGGATGCATGGACATTGATGGCCCCTAAGCGTGGTGTTTCGAGTAAGATGTCTGGGACAATCTGGCCATAAGCTGCACTGATAATAAGATCAGGCTCTAGTGCTAGAACATCTTCATAATCCTTGCGAATGCGTTCAGGTTGAATGACAGGAATATCGTGGGCAATTGCCACTTCCTTACATTCACTCATTGTCAAGACCTTCTTACGTCCGACTTCACGATCTGGCTGAGTGACTACCCCAACGACATTATAATGCTCATTTAAAAGCATTTCTAAGACAGCCTTTGAGAAATCAGCTGTACCCATAAAAACAATTCTTTCATTCATCTTTATAAGCCTCCTAAAAGTTAAAAAGATACAACATCAGGCTGTATCTTTTCCTTCATGCAAAAACATTGTATCATAGCGTTTTCAAAAACGCATTATTTTATCACAATCTCATTAATGTTTTTCAAAATAATAGAAGTTGTGCCATCAGGATTATGAACCTGTTCAATATTTAAGCCAGCAACATAATCATCAACAGGCATCTGTACTTCAATGTCATTATCTGTAACAAGCTTACAAGTTTCCATTGTTTTGCCTGTTGGGGCAATACTGATTACGGAACGTTCATCAATGCCTAAATCCTTCAACATCAAGCCTGATTCTTCTGAAGCCTGATAGTCTTTTTCAAGTATTTTCTGAACGATTTCATAAGGCTTAACAGCTTCATTATTCATGACTTTTTCGTTGATTTCCTGTTTTATAAGAGGAAGAGCTCCGGTATCCTTAGAGACATGATATTGGCTATCCATCTTATTGACAACCTTCTTCATCGTATTGAATTTCTGGCGGTCTGTAAGATTTTCTTCCCCTTTAATCCACTGGGCATTGAGATATGTTGCCATCTTGCCATCAATCAAATACTTCTTTTCAAGAATCCAGAGTTTCTTGTTGTCGACATCCATTACAATGGCTTCATCCACCTTGCCAGCAGCTGTTGGTAAAAGCTGTTGTTGGACAATACGGACATTATCGTCATCAAAGACGCAGACAGGAACATATTTATAGTCCACTTTAAGTGTGGCTATAAAATGCACTCCATCCCTATAGCAATCCACATAAATAATATTCGCATTAGGCATGGCTTCAATTTTTGAACCTAAGGCAAAGAAATGTTCACTGATTTCTTTAGCCTGTGTTTTAAAGTTTTCATCATTTTCAGCCATCTGCTCCCCTCTCAACAAAAGCTCATGTAAGCTTGGAACAGTAAGTTCTTTAAGCTGATTGCTGTTGAGGGCTTTTTCGACACGTTTACGATAATAATCACGTGTTGTATCATTCAGAGCTGCAAACTCTTGTGAGGTATGTAGCTTCTTATGTTCCTGATCAATAAAGTGTACTAAGATTTTATTAATAATAAGTGTGTTGATATTTCCCATGTTTTTCCTTTCCTTACCACGCAATAATATTCTTGCGCTTAGCGACATCATCCAGACTATTATTCAATTCATCAAGACTGATGGTCTTTGTTTTTGTATTGTTACTGTTAGCTATTGTAGCAGTTTGTTTATCAAGTACAAGAGGAATACGCACACTGCTCACTCGCGCATTTACAACAACTACTTGTGACTTCTTTGTTTGTTGGTCAGTTTGTCTGACAATATCGCCCACAACGACAAGTTCATAAGCAACTGCATTTGCGTTCTGCTTGCCAACCTTGTCTTGTTTGCTTGGGCCTTTAAGCTGCATAATTTTTTCTAGCGTTAGAGGTTCATCGATTTTAAAGCCACTCATATCTTCTTTTTGATTAAGGGTGATTGTTTGTTTTTGATAAGCAATCTTTGACTTCTCAGCATTCACAACCCCCAAGTTCTTTGCTTTAAGCTCTGCATCATTGACAAGTACTTCATATTGATAGCTGCTTGCCGTAACCAATACTTCATGCCTAGAAACATACTTATAACCAACAATAATAAAAAGAGCAATCGCAATTAAAAAAAATGTAATAAAAGCCTTACGTGACAATTGTTTCATAGACATACCTCCTTGTTTCTATTCTATCACTTTCCCTCTCCCACTCGCAATAAACTACATTTCATTCCAATATTATGTTAAAATAGGGGCATAAGGACGTGATCATTATGGATAAACATAAAGATTTTATTGAACAGAATAAAATCATATTCTATATCATATTTGCGATACTTTTTTCCTATGTCATTTACAATCTCCCTGATGTATTAGATGTCGCAGGAAAATTCATTGGCCTTTTTAAGCCGCTCTTTATCGCGATTGTCATTGCCTTTATTGCCAATATTCCTATGCACCATTTTGAAAACTGGCTTACCAAGTTACAAGCAAAGATTGGCAAGACCAACTTTTCTAAAGGCACATTAAGAGCTCTAGCCATTACTATTACATTCTTGTTGGCATTATTGATTGTGATTATCTTTTCAAGTATTGTTGTACCACGTATTGCCGAAAGCATTTATCTTATCATGAACAATCTTGATTCCTATATCACAAGACTGACCAACTTCATCAATAAGTGGGCAATCAAGTTCCATACAAACTACCGTATTTCCCGCTCAGAAGTCAGCAATCTCTTTACTTCAGCAAATATTAGCGGGGTTCTATCAACACTATTAGGCTGGTTCTCTGATGACAGCAGCAACGTCTCTTCAGTTGTTAATTCAGTAGGCTCTACTTTTATTACAGCAATCACAGCCTTCTTTATGTCCCTCTACCTCCTTTCCAACAAAGAACGTCATATTGATCAGTTAAGAAAGCTTGTTCTCTTCGTTCTTGGTAAGGATAAAAGTATAAGGCTCTTTGAAATCAGTCGCGAAGCGAACCATTACTTTAATAGCTTTATTTCTGGGCAGGTCCTAGAAGCAGCTATCTTCATGTTAGAAACCTATGTGGTGATGAGAATCTTCGCCTTCCCGTTCCCTGAACTTATTGCCAGTGCTGCCTTTATCTTTGCCTTTATTCCAATGTTTGGTGGGTTCTTCACCTTTGTGATTGGGATTGTCTTAACCGCAGCTGCTAAAAGCTCTTCCACAATTCTCTTCGCAATTATCTTTATCTGCTTACAGCAGTTTGAAGGCAACTTTGTCTATCCAAAGATTGTTGGTAGAAGTGTTGGTATTAGTGGTTTGTTTGTCTTGTTGGGATTGACAGTCTTTGGTGGACTCTTTGGCTTTATAGGTGTTCTTCTTGCCGTTCCATTAACAGCACTCATCTATGCCCTAGTTGCCCGCTTTATCAATATCAGGCTCTATCGTCGTAATCTTGAAGTCAAAGACAACAAAGTCTATGAACTTGACAAAAATGATCATAAGAAAGTTCTTTATTAGCGCTCATTAAGAGTGCTTTTTTATTTAAAGTAACCAACAGGATGAATAATATTATCTCTTAAGGGATCAAAGCTTGTTAATTCTTGATTAGCCATTAAACTCATCCGTTTAATCTTATCAAAGCCATACTTTTCTCTAATCGCATCCATTACTATATCAAGCTTCTTCTCCTTTTCTCGTTGTTTTTCATCAATAAGAAAGCTGAGCTGTTCCACACCATTATCAATAGAAAGATGGGACACATGGACATCAATCGAACGATAGGCATAATGAAAATCAACATGCTCATCCACTAATTCCATCACGACCTTCATAATTTCTGAAGCAATATTGGTCGCTTTTTCAATCTTTTTTTGTCTTGTATAATACTTTAAGTCAGTATTACGAATAGCGATTGAAATCACATCACCCTTAAGTCCCTGCTGTTTTAAACGGGTAGCGACAGATTCCACAAGAACAGTAAAAACCATTTTCATATCTTCCCGATTCTTCATATCCATAATCGCTGTAATGCCATTACCAACTGATTTAGGTTGTTGTTCATGACTGACTGTGAGAACTTCTGAAGCATCATAGCCATTCGCAAAATACCATAATACCTCGCCCATCTTACCTAAAAAAGAACGTAAATAGGCAGGCTCTTTTTTGGCAAGATCACCAATGGTACTCATCCCCCTTGCCTTAAGCTTAGGGGCAGTGCGATAGCCAACATAGAATAAATCTTCAATAGGTAATGGCCACAACACGTCTTGATAATTATCCTGGGTAATGATACTAAAGCCCATTTTCTTCTTGAGATCAGAACCCATTTTCGCAAAGATCTTATTATAAGAAACGCCCATTGATACTTCTAGTCCCAGCTCTTCACGTACGCGCTTCTGAATCTTTCTTGCAACAAAAATCCCATCACCAAATACCTGTGAAGAATGCGTTAAGTCAATCCAAGCCTCATCCAAGCCAAAGCTTTCAACACGGTCCGTATATTCCCGATAAATATTCTTAACTTCACTTGTATAATACAAATAGTCATCATAATGGGGATGGATAATAACTAATTGTGGGCATGCCTTCTTCGCTTCACGTAATGTTGAAGCTGTTTTGACCCCAAACGCCTTCGCCAAATCATTTTTTGCCAGAATGATGCCATGGCGCATTTCCTCATGACCACCTACGGCCATAGGAACCTGGCGCAGCTCAGGATGTAACATTTCTTCGATCTGGGCATAACAATGATTGATATCACTATGTACAATAACCCTCTCCATTTCTCCCACCTCAAGCAATATTATATCTTTCTTGTTTCATTTTTCAATATAATATGAAACTATGATAATTTCATATTTTATTGTTTTATAAATATTAATAATATGATAAAATAATTGTAATGAGGTGATATATATGACACTTAAAGAATTAATTCAGCAATACAAAAGACAAACCCAGCAAAATAATACACAAATTGCCGAAAAATTAGGCGTCACTAAAGCAACTGTATCAAGATGGCTCTCAGGTGATGTAAAACATGTTCAGACGGAAACAATGGAAAGAATGAAAGAAGTCTTTGGATATGATGTCAAAGCTGTACTTGAAGGAAAAGTCATTGAATTTAAGAAACCTATTCTTGGTTATGTCAAAGCAGGATATGATATGTTTGCGGATGAAAACTATCAGGGAATGGAAAGTGTCACGGAAGATGAAAATCGTTTAGGTGATTACTTCTTAAAAGTACAGGGCGATTCAATGATTGGTGCAGGAATTATGGATGGCTCCTTAGCCTATATTCAAGCTTGCACTGATGTTCCTAATGGCACAATCGGGGTTGTCGTTATTGGTGATGAAGTCACAATTAAACGTGTTATTAAGAAACATGACATGTTGGTGCTTGAAGCAGCTAATCCAGCAGTTGAAAACCGTTATTTCACAAACAAAGATATTAGAAACATTCCAGTTAATATCATTGGTAAAGTTGTTTTTGTTAAAACAACATTCTAGGTCAAGGCGATTCCCATCGCCTTTTTTCATGTCATTAAAAAAACAGGTGAATACCTGGTTAATGATAATCATGATGATAACCTTTATGATGATTACCTTCAGTAGATGAATTAGTGTTTGTATAAGTCATTCCTAATGCATTTGAAACGGATTCCTTAATACCATTGGATGAGAATGTTGCCCCACTGACTGCATCCACATTCAATGACTGATTAGAGATAATACTATTGATGACACTGGACTTGGCACGATTAAAGAACTGATCATCATCCTGGTAGGATGTAATGGTGATTGAAGTGACTTTTCCATTCTTGACAACAACACTTGAAGAAATTGTACCTCTAAAGCCTTGACCATTTCCTGTATATGTCCCATCTTTGAGATTTGAGAAGTCTAGCAATGCATCATTTGATGAAGTATCATTGTCTTGTGTTTGATTGTCATCACTTGATTGTGTTTGATCATCAGGTGTTGTTGCATTAGAAGATGATGTTTCATTTAAGGCATTCTTGATAGCTTCAATAAGTCCCTGACTTGAATATGTTGCTCCTGATACAGTATCGACATCAGTGGATTGACTACTTAAGACGGCATTAATGATTGATGTCTTCGCTCTAGAGAAATACTGTTCGTCATCTTGATAACTAGTAACTGTGATGGAACTGATTTTCTTGTTGGAGACAACGACTTTAACGCTTGTCATACCTCTAAATCCTTGTCCACTACCTGTATATGTCCCGTCTTTTAAGTTAGCGGATGCAGCTTGACTTGTGATGGTTGAAGAAGTTGGAAGTGTTGCAGGCAAGATCGTGCCAGCGTAATAAAGCGATGCAATGGCAGCAGTAGATGCTGCAGTTACAATATGTTTATCTGGCTTGAGTGAGATATTGTCTCTTGGACAGACATTGATACAACGCTGACATGCAATACATTCTCCTGAGGTAATGACATCTTTACAAAGATCAATCTGCATTGGACATGTCATACTGCAAAACTTACATGAACGGCATTTTTCTGTTGGTTTATATTTCTTAAAGAAGTGCATTGGACTAAGAAGGGCATAGATGGCTCCCATTGGACAAAGATAACGGCAGAAGACTCTTTCATAGAATAGTGAACTGATAATCACAAGGATTAAAACGAAGCCGCCCCATGTCATAAAGGAAGATAAATCTTTCCATGAAGACAAGCTGAGATAGTTGGCAAATACTTCCCAAGGTCCTTTGCCATAATCGATATGAAATACCCATAAAACAATCAATCCTCCAAGTACAACATATTTCATATATTTCAAGATATGATCAATGGACTTGGGAATACGTTTCTTGAACTTAATTGTATACTTTCCAATTGTAGAAAAGACATCCTGCATAAGTCCAAAGGAACAAAAATAGCCACAGAAATAACGGCCGAAGATGATTGTGGGAATAATTGTCACCGCTAGTAATAAGAGATCACCTAATAACTGGCTGGCATTAAGCTGCATATTGACAAGCATCATGATGATGCTTTGAATGGCATTTAAACTGCTCGCAAATAACCCAGGTATCAATATAAAAGCAATAACTTGAATGATTCTTCTTATAATGAGAGTCGTTGATATTTTCTCTTTCATCTTGCATAAAATTCCTTTCTTAATGATTCCGATAGATAATAACGTCCATCATTCATAATGACACAAACATCCTCATCTCTTGGTATAACTCCTTTATTGAAATAGACTGTTGTCAGTACATCACCTAATAATGCATTTGATGTTACAACTGTTAATGACATCATATCCGTCTCAATGGGATAGCCCGTCCTCAGATCAAAGAGATGACTATAACGCTTATTGTCGTGCATAAAGTAATGTTCATATGTTCCTGAAGTGACAACACAGGCTTCTGTCTCAATATAGCCCATAATCTCTCCCTGACTTTTAAAAGGGTTTTGAATGCCCACTTTCTTCTTTTTACCGATCACGGCAACTGACCCACCATATTGAATAATAGCTTCCGTTACACCCGCTTTGATTAATAATTCTTTTGTCAGATCCACACAATAGCCTTTGGCAATAGAGCCTAAATCAATGGCTTGTCCATGATGAGCTAAAGCAACTTGGTTATCTTCTTTTAAAAGGATATCTTGAGCATTGATTTTTAAGATTGCCCTATCAATATCTTGCTTTAAAGGCATTTCATTATTGTTGGTATTGATATGCCATAATCTTGTCAATGGACCAACAGTGATATCAAAGAAACCTTTGTATTGCACACTATAAGCCTTGGCTTCACGAATAATCATATAGGTGTCCTGGTCTACTGTGACATAGCTTTCCCCGGCTTGTTGGTTAATATGGCTAAGATCACTCTGGTCATCATAGAAATTACAATGTGATGAGATATATTCAATCCGTTCTTGGATATGCTTAAGAAGGGGTTCATAGTTCTTAGAGTTTTTGTCATATATTTTAATAGAATTGACTGTACCTAAGGCAAAAAAGATATGTTCAATCATAGAAATACTCCTTTCTTGTATCAGTATACTGAAAGGGTTTACGGGAAATTATGGGAAGAAAAAGGAAAATTGCGCAAAAAAATAGAGGTCAATGACCTCTATTAGAAACCTTTACCAGCTTCCGCCATGAAACGTTCAAAATCAGCATCAGTCCCTAAGACATAATGTGTTTCACTGACCTTGTGTGGTGTTCCTTCCTCATAGTTGAGACCGGATGTCTTATAGTCATAGGTATAAGATTTTCTTGTCTTTTCTACTCTTGGATTTGGATGAGGGATAGCTGAAAGTAAGGATTTTGTATATGGATGAAGAGGGTTGTTGAAGATTTCTTCAGAAGTGCCTGCTTCAACTAAGTGTCCTAAGTGTAAGACACCAATACGATTAGAAATATATTTGACCATCGATAAGTCATGGGCAATAAATAAGTAAGCAGCACCCGTCTCTTTCTGCATCTTCTTCATCAGATTGACAACCTGAGCCTGAATGGATACATCAAGTGCAGAGATAGCTTCATCAGCAATAACCAAATCCGGGTTCATAATTAACGCACGGGCAATACCGATACGCTGACGCTGGCCACCAGAGAACTGGTTTGGATAACGGTTGGCATGTTCTCTAGAAAGACCAACAGTTTCCAACATTTTATAGACTTTCTCATTTCTTTCTTCAATAGAATCATAGCTATGGTGAATATCAAGTCCCTGGGCAACGATATCCAAGACTTTCTTACGTGGATTAAGACAAGCCATTGGATCCTGGAAGATCATCGCCATCTTTGTACGTAATGTCTTGATGGCTTCATTGCTCATCTTGCCTGAGATATCCTGACCTTCAAAGATAATCTTGCCTGCTGTTGGTTCATAAAGACGAATAATAGCACGACCAGTTGTCGATTTCCCTGAACCAGATTCACCAACTAGTCCATAGGTTTCCCCTGGCATAATATCGAATGAAATACCATCCACAGCTTTAACCGTGAACTTACGGCTAATTGGGAAGTATTGTTTTAAGTCTTTGACTTCAAGAATAGGTTTTGTCTGATCGATCATTTCGCAACACCTTCCTTTACCATCTTTTGAATTCTATTACGTAATGACTCTGGCATTTCTACCTTAGGTGCACGAGGGTCCATCAGCCAAGAAGCAACTTTATGGCTTGATGAGCCAGGTACATCAAACATTGGTGGTTCGAGTCTTAAATCAATATTTAAGGCATAGGCATTACGTGGCGCAAAGGCATCACCCTGAACCTTCTTCGTAAGATTTGGTGGTGAACCAGGAATGGTATAAAGTTCATCATCATCCGTATCAAGATCAGGCATTGCTGATAATAGGCCCCAAGTATAAGGATGACGTGGATCATAGAAGATTTCATCAATCGTACCCTTTTCAATAATCTTACCGGCATACATAACATTGACATAATCAGCAACCTTCGCAACAACCCCTAAGTCATGGGTAATATAGATAACGGATAAGTCCTTCTTTTTCTGTAAGTCCCGAATGAGTTCAAGAATCTTTGCCTGGATAGTTACATCCAAGGCTGTTGTTGGTTCATCACAAATAAGCAAATAAGGATCACAAGAAAGCGCAATGGCGATAACGACACGCTGTCTCATCCCCCCAGATAACTGGTGAGGATAGTTCTTCATACGTGCTTCTGGATCAGTAATACCTACTTCGCTAAGCAGTTCAACAGCTTTCTTATAAGCTTCTTCCTTGCTGGTGCCATAATGATACATCATAGGTTCCATGACCTGTTTACCAATAGTCATTGTTGGATTAAGGGATGTTAATGGATCCTGGAAGACCATTGCAATCTTACGGCCACGTATTTCTGACTGTATCTCTTTTTCCGTCATTTTGACAATGTCTTTGGTATGCTTGCTGCCATCTGGATCAGTCCAGGTATAGTTGATTGTTCCTGAATCGATTGTGCCATTTTTGGCAAGAATACCCATGATGGCCTTCGTCGTTACAGATTTACCTGAACCCGATTCACCAACAATCGCAATAGTTTCCCCGCGATATAAGTCCAGATCAACACCACGAATAGCATTGACTTTGGCCCCTTCAGTACGGAAGGAAATGGACAGGTCTCTGATTTCTAGTACTTTTTCTCTTTCTGCCATTGTTTATCCCTCCTTCATTGTTGGATCTAGGGCATCTCTTAGACCATCACCAAACAAGTTAAATGACAACATCAAGATGGCCATGACGGCTGCTGGTATCAACATCGCATGTGGATAAACCTGGAAGAGTCTGAAACCATCATTAATGAGGGTACCAAGAGAAGCAAGAGGTTTTGTCAAACCTAAACCGATAAATGCCAAGTAAGCTTCATAGAAGATGGCATTTGGAATAGTCATCATTGACATAATGATCAGCTGACCAAAGATGTTAGGTAGGATTTCCTTAAATAAGATAAAGATATTACCAGCACCAAGTGTACGAGCCGCTAAGACATATTCTTCTTCCTTGACTTTAAGAACCTGGGCACGCGTAATACGTGACATTGGAATCCACTCTGTAAAGATCAAGGCAATAATGACAGTCTTTAGTGAAGGCTTCATGACTGTCAATAAGATAATCAATACTACAAGCGTAGGAATAGAGTTAATAATTTCCTGGATACGCTGCATGATGGCATCAACCATACCACCAAAATAGCCTGAGACAAGACCATAAGTCATGCCCACAACAATATCAATAATAACAGCAACAACCGCAATGATTAAGGAATAACGTGTACCCTGCCATGTACGTACCCATAAGTCACGACCAAGATAGTCCGTACCAAACCAATGTTCACCACTAGGAACACGGTTGGCAATACTTGTATTCATTTCAGCATAGTTCCATCTTGAAACCAATGGGACGATAATTGCCAATAAAGTAATAATGATAATAAGGATGACCCCAATAACAGCCCCTTTGTTTTCTTTAAAACGGCCCAGGATGTCCTGCCACATTGGACGTGAAGGAAGAACTTCATCAATATTGATATTTTGTTTATCACCAACGAGTTCAAAATCATCAGGTAAGAATTTTGTATTATCCATGCATTATTCCCCCTTTCCTAAACGAATACGTGGGTCAATCAAACCATAGGACACATCAATAATGAGCATCATAGCAATATACATAAAGGCATAAAGGAATGAACAAGCCATTATGATGTTATAGTCATTGGAATGAATAGAATCAATCAAAATCTGTCCTAATCCAGGAACATTACAGATTGATTCAACAACCATTGTCCCTGTCATCAAGTTGACAAGAATAGGACCAATAACAGTAATAACAGGAATCAAAGCATTACGTAAAGCATGTTTGAAAATCAATGTCTTCTTATCAAGACCTTTCGCTAGTGCTAATGTCATGTAGTCAGAGCCTAAGACAGAAATCATTTCTGTACGGGTAAAACGGGCAACATTCGCAATAACGGACATCGACAGAGCTACAATAGGAATAATCGAAGAAACAATTGGGTCATTTTCCAGATACATCGTTGGTAGCACCGGAAGCTTGACACCAAGAATAATGACAAGAAGTAAGGCAAAGACAAACGAAGGAATAGAAACACCTAGGACAGAAATAATCGTCGCAATCGTATCCCAGATGGTATTACGCTTTAATGCGGCAATAATTCCTAAAAGCATCCCTACAATGGTCCCTAAAGCCGTTGCAGCAATACCATAAATAAAGGATATTTTCGCTCTAGGCATAACAATATCAGCAACACCTTGGTCCTTATATAAAACATAAGACAAACCAAAGTCACCCTTTACCATATTCTTTAAATAGTTACCAAACTGTACAATAACAGGTTTATCAAGACCATATTTGGCTTTGACAACTTCCATCTGCTCAGGAGACATCTTTTCTGAGTTAAATGGTGTACCTGGTAATAATCTTGTCATTAAGAACAAGATTGAAAGTATCACGAATAAAGTAACGATCGAAATCAGTATTCTTTTTCCGATATACTTAAGCATGGACTTATCCATATAATCATCCTTTCTTTATATTGAATATGTGTATTCTAACATACTGTTGTAATAATACAAATTATAATATCAATATTTTTAAGAAACATAAATATTTCATATATTTATAAATAAAGAAACACATTATAGCGATGAGCTATAATGTGTTTGACTTACTACTTTAATGTGACAAATTTAAATGTGTAAGGTACACCTACAGCTTTATGTACTAAGCCAGATACGCTTGTAGCCTGAAGTGCAGAACCACCCTTTTCAAATAATGGGATATCTGCAAGATCATCCATACCAATTTTTTCAGCCTGTACCATTAAATCATAACGCTTGCTTGCGTCTGTTTCTGTCTGAATCTGTTTCATTAATGCATCATACTGCGCATTAGACCATTCACCATAGTTGTTGCTGTTGCCTGTGCTTAATAAGTTCAAGTAAGTTGTTGGGTCAGCATAGTCAGGTCCCCAACGTGTAACAGCTAACTGGAAGTTACCATTCTTCATACGGTTGTTGATACGGTCCTGTTTAGTTGTTGCAGACATTTCAACCTTAAGACCTTTTAATTTTGCTAAGTTACCCTGTACATATTCGGCAACAGAATCCATTGGAGATTCATCAGTACCATATAGTAACTGAACAGTGACTTCAGATTTACCTAATTCAGCTAAACCTGCATTCAATGCTTCCTGAGCAGCTTTTTCATCATATTTCGTAAATGAACCAGCGATAC
This sequence comes from Sharpea azabuensis DSM 18934, assembly GCF_000702165.1. Classification (GTDB taxonomy): domain Bacteria; phylum Bacillota_I; class Bacilli_A; order Erysipelotrichales; family Coprobacillaceae; genus Sharpea; species Sharpea azabuensis. The sequence goes on along the minus strand of NZ_JNKU01000038.1, from coordinate 1,677 downwards.
TACGGAAGTCTTTTCCATCAGGAGACTGTGATAATTGTGCAGGTACGAAACCTTTTGCTTCCTTAGAACCATCTTTTAAGACATCAGAACATAACTGTTTTCTGTTGACTGCAAGTGAGATTGCCTTACGGATATTCTTGTTAGCCATAACTGGATCTTTTGTATTTGGTTCAAGATAGAATAAGTAACCTTCATTGAATGACTTATAAGTATCTTTACCTTTATATTTATCAACCAAGTCAGAACTAATTGTTGCATAGTCAACACGACCTGAGTCAAAGTTTGCTGATGCTGACTGAGGTTTCATTGCTAAATCAAAGTGTAAATTCTTTAACTTAACATCCTTTGCATCATAGTATTTATCATTCTTAACGAAATCAGCACTCTTACCTTTTGTCCATTTCTTCATTACGAATGGACCATTAGATAATAGGTATTCTGGTTTTGTAGCATAGTCTTTACCAGCTTTTTCAGCGAATTTCTGGTTAATTGGGTAATAACATGGGAATGTCATTAAGTCCAAGAAGAATGGTACTGGTGCAGCCAATGTTACAACCAATGTCTTATCATCCTGAGCCTTAACACCAAGTGTATCCAGTTCAGCCTGAGTAGCAGTTGTACCTTTCTTAATCAAAGCATCCGCATTTAAGATATTGGCACCATCTGAACCATACATATAAGCATAGTTACCAGCATTCTTAATAATTCTCTGCCATGCATAAACGAAGTCGTTAGCAGTAACATCGTCACCATTACTCCACTTTGCATCTTTTCTTAATTTGAATGTGTAAGTCTTGCGGTCATCACTTACCTTATATGACTGGGCAACGGCATTAACAGTTTTACCATTTTTGTCCAATCCTTCAAGACCTTCTGTGATTGCGTGTAATGCGTTGAATGACATACCATCATCAACAACTGAACTATCCATACCCATGATATCCAGTTCTGACGCAAATCTAAATGTAGAAGTGTCGGTTTTCTTTCCAGCCCCGCCACAGCCAGCTAACATTGTTGCTGACAGTGCGACTGCCGCAACACGTCCAAGTTTTTTCATAAACTTCCCTCCATCTTATGAAAATATTATGGCTTTTCGTTTACCATACCAACACTATACCTTCTTACATATGTCTTGTCAATCATATTTCTATCTTTATTTTGCATTTTGTATAAATTGAATATATTCATTTTAGCTATTCTACAAATTTATATCTTTTTAAAAGATGATTGTATTACTGAATGTACAATTGTAAGGGCTTGTATTGCCTTATTTTACAACACATTTGATAATCTTTTATTACTTTGTATGTGATTTCTTATTTTCCAAAATCAAAACCACGTCTAAAAGGCGTGGTTTGAACTGCGGCTATAAGCCTATGATACCTGCTCGCGTCTAAAGGCGCTTGCTTTCACTTCGTTCAAGCTACCGCTCTTGACGCTCGCTATCCCTCAAAGGGATTCTTTTTTTCTTTTTTACTACTTTGTTTTATTGTCTTTTATTTTTCCTTTTTCGCTTCTTTTTCTCTTCGTTGCGTTTGAAAATGGATCGCCGTATTCCTTGACACTCAGCTTGTCCACCATCTGGTCATGCATCTCCTGCTCTCGGATATATTTCTCCACAGTTGCTGTATTCAGCCCTACTGTCGACACATAAAATCCTTCGGACCAGAAATGTCT